>NC_009380.1:2439214-2744116 GCF_000016425.1 Salinispora tropica CNB-440
CGGCGCGAAACCGGCCAGGCCGCCTCCGAGGTGCTCCGGGTCGTAACCGGTCAACCGGACCGCGCCCGGGTCGGCCCGGCCTACTGCCCGTAGCAGCAGCGCGGCCACCACCGCTTCGCCCGCCACCCGGTCGCCGCCGGTCAGCTCGACGTGCCCGGCGTCGAGGAGCGGTACCAGCGCGGGCACCGGTTCCCCACGCGGGACGGCGAGTGTGCCGACCCGCAGTGGGCCGGGTGGCTCCGCGCGGCGAGCAGGGGTGGGATGCCACTGTGGCCAGTCGGCGGTGGCCGCGCCCGGGGCCTCCCGTCGGGCCGCGTCAGCCGCCCGCCGGGACAACTCGGCGATCCGGGCCGAGTGTTGGGCGTCGATCTCGGCGAGGCGACGGTCTCGTTCCGCGCCGACTCGGGCGGGCACCGCGGCGGCGGCTTGGCGGACCCGGTCCAGTCGGCCCCGTTCGGCGGCCAGCTCCGTCTGCGCCGCGGCCAGCCGGGTCCGCGTTGCACCGAGGGCCTCGCCGAGGGTTTGCCGGACCCGGGCGGCGAGCTGCGCCCGCCGGTCAGCCATCGGTGTCTGGTCGAGACGAGGGGCGTCTCGTGTCGATCGACCCGCTCTGGCTTTCGGCCGGGAATGGGTTACTGCGGCGGGCAGTGGCAGCCCGCCGCCGGACGGTGGCAGCCGGTTGCCCGATGCTGGCGGCGTGCCGCTCCCACTCGGCGTCGGTCCGCCGGTCGCGCGTCGCGGTGGCCTGCCGCTGGCCGTCCACCGCCGTTTGTCGGGTCCGCGCGTCGTCAGTGCGGCGTTCGCGCTCGGCCGGGGTCGGTAGCTCGCGGCCGAGCCGGTCGAGCAGGACGCCGATCAGCACCCCGGCGGTGACCGCCGGGTCGGCGGCGTGTGGCTGTTCGGCGGCGTCCCGGCGTGGCGGCGGCATCCGGCAGACCCGGGCCAGAAGCGTCTCCGTTACCGGCGCGGGCAGGCCCGGCAGCAGGTCGCGGGTCCGGCTGTCCAGGGCTTGGCGTAGCCGCGGCAGGTCCTCGGCCCGGGGCGGGTGCCCAAGGAGTTCTCCGGCCAGCTCCCGCAGCAGAGGAGGGGCCAGTGCGGCCAACCCCAACCCCACGTCGGCGTGGGCGCGGCCCAGCTCTGCGTGGAGTCGTTCCCGGTCGCCGGCGCGGACTTCACGGACGACTCGGTGCAGCAACTCGCTGGAGTCGGCGATCGCCTCATCCGGTTGCCCCGACACGGTCCCGCCCCCGGTCAACTCGGCGACCCGGACTGCCCACCAGCGGGATGCGGCCGGGGTCGGCGGGACCGCGATCGTCGTGGGTGGGGTGGTACCACGGGGAGCGTCGTGTGCCGGTCGCTGGTCGGGGGTGGTACGCGGGGTGGGCGAGTCGTCGGCAGCCAGCCCGATCATGGCCAGGTAGGCCGTCAGCTGCTCCTGGGCGACGCGCAGTGCGTAGCCAGCGGACTCGGCGTGTTCGACGGCGCTGGACAGCTCCGGCACCCCCATCGGGTTGGCGGACTCCTGGCGTACCCAGCGCAACCGCTCGACGGCCAGCCCGAACCGTTCGAGTGCCTCGGCGAGTTGGCCGAGCGGCAGGTCGTCGCTGGCGGCGCGCACCTGCGCGCCGATATCTTCGACGATGGACACGACGCGCTCAGAGGGTCGCGACGTAGAGCTGGGCCTGCTCGACCGCGACGAGTGTGGCCGCCAAGCAGTCCTCCAACTCCTGGCCCGCCTGGGTCAGCGAGGCCTGGGCCGCATCTACCGTTTCGTGTCCGCTGCCCTCCAACGCGCCGGCCAGAGTCTGTTGCGCCTCGGCCAGCTTCTCAGCGGCGGCGTGCACCGCGCCCTGGCCGTCACCGATCTGTTGCAGCGCGACATCGATGGCTGCCTTGAGCTCGGCGACGCTCGCCACGACGGAACCTCCTGGGGCAAGGGGAGGCCTCCATTAGAGCCTATCGGCACCGGGGAGAGAACATCCTCCCTGTCAGTATTCAACCCTACCGAGTGGTTGTCACCTGCAAGCGCGGGGAGTCCGCCTACTGGGACGCCTGGAAGCGGGCTCAGTAGCTGGTCAACCAGCGCGGACCACGTACCTCGGCGCCGCGCCGGATCACGCGTTCCCGCAGCTCACGGTCGGCGGTGATGACGACCCGGCGGCGCTGCGGCTCGGCGGCGACCAGGTCGACCACCACATCGTCGCCGGACCGTTGGGCTGCCACCACCCGCACCCCCGACACCGCCGGCACCCCGCGCGCCGCGCCCTCGACCACCAGCACCACCTCGACCGGCGGCGGCAGTTCCGGGGGCACCCCGGAATCGGACAGGCCAGTGAGGCTGTCCCGCAGTCGGGTGGTCGCCCCGACCCGGTCCCGCCACCAACCGTCCGGCCGGGATCCCACCACATTGGCGGCGTCCACGATCAGCAGCGGTGTCCCGTTCATGCCGCCAGCCTGCCACCCGATCCGCCCGCACCCGGGTAACCCCGATGGGGCCAGCCGGCGGAGTTTGTCCCGACGACTGCCGGGTAGCCCCTGGCGACCGTGCCGCGCCAAGCAGCGGAGGAGACAGATGATGGGACCCGGCGACTTCGGCTCCGACCCCTGGGACGAGTTCCTGGCCCGGTACTTCGGCCGGAGCGAGGGGGGGCGCCGGCCCGCGCACCGGGTCGACATCACCCGACTGATGACCGCCGACGCCCGGGAGATGCTTGCCGACGCGGCACGTCGGGCGGCCGAGCGGCACAGCACCGACCTGGACACCGATCATCTGCTCTGGGCCGCGCTGCAACGGGAGTCCCTGCGCGAGCTGGTCAAACGAGCCGGTGCCGAACCCGACACCCTGCTCAACGCGCTTGGCGGGCGGGGTGAGGGGGCGCCGGGCGGCGAGGTCCCGCCGAATCTGTCCCTCACCCCCGCGGCCAAGCGGGCGCTGCTCGACGCCCACCAGCTGTCCCGAGCCATGAGCGCCAACTACATCGGGCCGGAACACATCCTGATGGCGTTGCCGCTGAACCCGGAGTCGCCCGCCGGCCGGATGCTCGCCGCCGGCCGCATCCAGCCGGAGTCGTTGCAGGCGGCAAGCGCCGAGCGGGGCCCGACGAGCGGGCCGCGGCCGGACCGGGGCACCCCCACTCTCGACCAGTACGGGCAGGATCTCACCGAGCTCGCCCAGAACGATCAGATCGACCCGGTTATCGGTCGGGCCGACGAGATCGAGCAGGCGGTCGAGATCCTGTCCCGGCGGACGAAGAACAACCCGGTGCTGATCGGCGAGGCCGGTGTCGGCAAGACCGCCATCGTGGAGGGGCTCGCGGAGCGGATCTGCGACGGCGACGTGCCACAGACCCTGCTCGGCAAGCGGGTCATCCAGCTCGACCTGGCCGGCCTGGTCGCCGGTACCCGCTACCGGGGTGACTTCGAGGAGCGGCTGAAGAAGGTTATCGACGAGATCCGGACCCATCGTGAAAAGCTGATCGTTTTCCTCGATGAGATCCACACCCTGGTCGGGGCGGGCGGTGCGGGCAGCGAGGGCGGAATGGACGCCTCCAACATGCTCAAGCCGGCGCTGGCCCGCGGTGAGCTGCGCGTGATCGGCGCGACCACGCTGGACGAGTATCGCCGGACCATCGAGAAGGACGCCGCGTTGGCCCGCCGCTTCCAGCCGGTCTTCGTTCCCGAGCCGGGTGTCGAGGACACGGTGGCCATCCTGCGTGGCCTTCGCGACCGCTACGAGGCGCACCACCAGGTCCGCTTCACTGACGAGGCGCTGGTCATCGCCGCGGAGCTCTCCGATCGTTACGTCACCGACCGCTACCTACCGGACAAGGCGATCGATCTGATTGACCAGGCCGGCGCACGGGTCCGGCTGCGTACCCGCACCCCGGCCTCGGACGTACGCGAGTTGGAGACCCAGCTCGACGAGGTACGCCGCGACAAGGAGCAGGCCGTCGCCGACGAGCAGTACGAGAAGGCCTCCACGTTGCGCGACCAGATCGCCGAACTGGAGGCCCAGATCCGCCGGGTTCGCGGTGACGAGGGCGCGGGCAACCACGTGCCGCAGGTGGGGCCGCACGAGATCGCCGAGGTGGTCTCTCGGGCCACCGGTATCCCCGTCCAGCAGCTCACCGAGGAGGAGCGGGATCGGCTGCTGCGGCTGGAGGGGCACCTGCACGAGAAGGTCGTGGGTCAGGACGACGCGGTCAACGCGGTCGCCGAGGCGGTGCGCCGTTCGCGGACCGGGTTGGCGGATCCGGATCGGCCGATGGGCAGCTTCCTCTTCCTCGGCCCCACCGGCGTCGGCAAGACCGAGCTGGCCCGGGCGCTTGCCGAGGCGCTGTTCGGCGAGGCCGACCGGATGGTGCGGGTCGACATGAGCGAGTTCCAGGAGCGGCACACCGTCAGCCGGTTGGTCGGCGCGCCGCCCGGCTACGTCGGGTACGAGGAGGCCGGGCAGCTCACCGAGGCGGTGCGCCGCCGCCCGTACGCGGTGGTCCTGCTGGACGAGATCGAGAAGGCGCACCCGGACGTGTTCAACATCCTGCTCCAGGTGCTCGACGACGGCCGGCTCACCGACAGCCAGGGCCGGACGGTGAACTTCAAGAACACCGTCCTGATCATGACGAGTAACCTCGGCTCGGAGCTGATTACCGGTACCCAGCGGGCGGTCGGCTTCGGCGCCGGGGCAGCCGGTGGGGAGAACGACGAGCTCCGTGACCGCCTGTTGCGCCGGCTTCAGGAGAACTTCCGACCAGAGTTCCTGAACCGCATCGATGAGATCATCATCTTCCGCCGCCTGGAGGCGGAGCAACTGCGGCAGATCACCGAGCTGCTGTTGGCGGAGACCCGCCGTCGGTTGCACGCGCAGGATATCGACGTCGAGATCACCACCGCCGGCGTCGACTGGCTCGCCGAGCACGGCTACCAGCCCGAGTTCGGTGCCCGGCCCCTGCGCCGGGTCATTCAGCGTGAGGTGGACAACCAGTTGTCCCGGATGCTGCTGGAGTCCGCGGTGTCGCCGGGCCAGCGGGTCGTCGTGGACGCCCGTGACGGCGAGCTCACGATCGACGTCGCCGAGGACGGCGGCCACACCGCGGCTACCACCACGCATCCCCGTTGAGCCGGGAGGCGGAGATGACCGAGCCCGAGGAGACCCAGGAGAACACCGAACGGACCGAGCCGATCGTCGCCGCACCGACGGCGAACCCCGCCCGCGTGCAGGTGCCACCGGAGGGTCCGGGGCAGGGGACCAGCGAGCCGGACCCGGCGGGGACCGACGGACGGCGAGAGGAGGGCTGATGGTACGCGAGCAGCGGCTCGATCCGCAGGTGGAGGAGCTCTGGGAGAGCTTCCACGAGCGGGTCAACGTGCCGTCCGAGAAGCTGCGGCAGTGGCTGCTGACCCGGGGCTCCGGCGAGGAGACGTTCGGCCCCGACCCCGACCTCGGCCTACCCGAGCCGGGCCGGCGCATCCTGCGGGTGCTCACCAAACGCAAGGTGGACCTGACCCGGGATGACATCGAGACGATGCGGGACACGATCGACGAGATCGAGAACCTGCTGGCGGCGAAGCCGCCGCGTGGCAACGCCGATGACCGGTGGCGGCACGCCCTGCTGGATCTGGGCCACGACGTCCTGGTGGAAGGCTGACCGCTTCGATCCGGTCGGGCGGGGGCGCCGGCTTCGGGCTCACCGGCACCCGCACCGACCGATCACTCCGGGCCGGGCTCCAGGCTGGTGATGGTCAGGCCCGCCGCGTCGGCGGCTGTCTCCCGATCGGCGCGGGTCTGCCGTTCCCGGGTGAGCAGGTTGGCGTATTCGGTGACATCTGCCGGGGCGGGAACCGCCGGTAGGCGGCGTAGGAAGAGCTCGACGTCCCGGGCAGCGGCGGTGTGCGCGGTGGCCGCCTGCCGCAGTGTCTCGCGGTCGTCGGCGGCGGGGTACAGGTCGGTCATGCCCGTCTGTTACCCGGCGTCACGGCGTTCGCACCCCGTGGACCGGTTCGACAGCTGTCGGACCCGGCGCCGAATCACCGTGCCGCCCCTCCTGGTATCAAGGAGCGATGAGGAGCGACGCCGCCTGTGCCCATCCCGCGCCTACCGACGAGGTCATCGGCCTCTGTCAGGATTTGCTGCGCATCGACACCACCAACACCGGTGACAACGACACCAGCGTCGGGGAACGCCGAGCGGCCGAGTACGTGGCGGAGAAGCTCGCCGAGGTCGGCGTTGACTCGACGATCTACGAGTCCGCGCCCCGCCGGGCCAACCTGGTCGCCCGCATCCCCGGCACCGACCGGACCCGACCCGGCCTGCTCGTCCACGGCCACCTGGACGTGGTGCCGGCCGACGCCGACGAGTGGTCGCTGCATCCGTTCTCGGGTGAGCTGCGGGACGGCTACCTCTGGGGTCGCGGCGCGATCGACATGAAGGACTTCGACGCGATGATGCTCGCGGTGGTGCGGCACTGGCAGCGCAGCGGATTCCGGCCGCCCCGGGACGTGGTGCTCGCCTTCACCGCCGACGAGGAGGCCGGCAGTGACTACGGCGCGCACTTCCTGGTGGAGCACCACCCCGACCTCTTCGCGGGTTGCACCGAAGGCATCGGGGAGGTCGGGGGCTTCTCGTACTCGGTGAACGAGAACCAGCGGCTGTATCTGATCGAGACTGCCCAGAAGGGCATTGACTGGCTGCGGCTGCACGCCAGGGGGCGGCCGGGGCACGGCTCGATGGTGCATGACGACAACGCCGTCACCGCCCTCACCGCGGCGGTCACCCGGATCGGTCAGCACCGCTTCCCGGTTGTCGTTACCGACACCGTACGCGCGTTCCTCCTCGAGGTGTCCGAGGCGCTCGGCATCGAGCTCGATCCGGACGACCCGGAGGCGGCCATCGGCAAGCTCGGCCCGATCGCCAACCTCATCGGGGCGACCATCCGCAACACGGCCAATCCCACCCGGCTCGCCGCAGGCTACAAGGACAACGTCATCCCCGGGCGGGCCACCGCCACCATCGACTGTCGCAGCCTGCCCGGCCAGTCGCAGCTGCTGGAGCGGCAACTGCGCGATCTGGTCGGCCCGGACATCGAGATCGAGTACCTCCAGCGCCAGCCCGCGCTGGAGACCACCTTCGACGGTGCCCTGGTCGAGGCGATGTCCGCCGCGCTGCGCGCCGAGGACCCGGGGGCCCGGCCGGTGCCGTACATGCTCTCCGGCGGCACCGACGCGAAGGCCTTCGCGCGGTTGGGTATCCGTTGCTTCGGCTTCGCACCGTTGCGTCTCCCCGCCGACCTGAACTTCTCCGCGCTGTTCCACGGCATCGACGAGCGGGTTCCGGTGGACGGACTACAGTTCGGCGTGCGGGTTCTCGACCGGTTCCTCCGCAACTGCTGAGCCGCTTCCGTACTTCGGCGCGGCGCCTTCCGAACACCGAAGGGACGCCTTACATGATCGACCAGCATGGTGAGCTGGACACCGCCCTCGAACGCGTCATCGAGGCGGCCCGCCACCACCTGGCCGCCGTGCGCGCCGCGCAGGGCCGAGTCGACGACGATGCCCTCTGGCAGGCGTACGTTGCGTTGAACAACGCCTCCTACGCTTACGACGAGCAGCTGATGGAGGCCTTCGGCGAGGTTAGTCCCTGGGATGTGCAGGCGATCGACCCAGAGGAGGCCGACCAGCGCTTCGCCGGCCCCGACGGGGCGCCGGCCACCGACAGCCATCCACAGGTCATCTCGGTTCGGCAGCGTCGGGACTACCGGGTGCCGAGCGTCTCGGCGCTGATCCGGGCCGCCGCGTCGGCCCGCCGGGCGGACACCCCGGTTGAGGACGAGCCGGCACCCGTCGAGGGGGTCGGTGAAGCGGTCCTGGAGCTGTTGCAGAGCGGGGACGGATCACTCGCCGCGCTGGATGTGCCGGAGTTGGAGCCACTGGATGGCGTCGTCATGGTCAGCGAGGTCGACGCCGCGGTCGATCTCGAGGCCTTCGACGATGACGACCCGGTGGGTCCGTTTCAACCCGCCGCCGAGGACCGGCTGGTCGGTCGGCTCGACGAGCACCCGTTCCTCGAACTGGACGACGAGGAGTACGACGACACCCACTAGCCGCCCCGGTGGCGACCTCGTCCCGCGGGCCGGGGCAAGTGGGCTGACCCTCGGGCCCCGGGCGGCTAGTAGGAGAGGCCGGGCGGTGGCGGGCTGATCCGGCGACGGCGCAGAACGACCTGCCGAGTCCCATCCCGGAACAGCCGGACCCGGGCCAGCTCCCAGCCGGAGAACTCCGCCTGGATGGCGAGCTGCGCCGCCGCGGTCAGCCGGTCAACGTTCGGGGGCAACCGGAGCGGCGCATATTCGTAGTCCATGGCCCTATGCTGCCCATCCGCCCAGCCCAGCGCCACCCTGACGGCATCCCGCCTGGCCCGGTTACCCCAGGCCAGGCGGGATGCCGTCGGCCCCGGAGTCAGCCGTCGCGCTCCGGATAGCCGACCGGGACGGCGGAGACGTCGTCAAGGGCTGTTCTGATCTCCTCCGGCAGGGTCATCTGTTCGACCTGGAGCGCGCCGAGTAACTGTCCCACCGTACGTGCGCCGAGGATCGGCGCGACGACCCCGGGCCGATCGCGGATCCAGGCCAGCGCGACCTCCAGCGGGGAGACGCCGAGACCGTCCGCGGCGGTGGCGACCGCCTCCACGATGCTGGAGCAGCGCGGCTCCAGGTAGGTCGCGACGAACCGTTCGAAGTGCGGTGAGGCCGCCCGAGAATCTGCTGGTCGGCCGTTTCGGTACTTGCCGGTCAGCACTCCCCGCCCGAGCGGCGACCAGGGTAGGACCCCCAGCCCGAGGGCCGCGCAGGCCGGTAGCACCTCCCGCTCGATGCCGCGTTCCAGCAGCGAGTACTCCACCTGGGCGGCGACCACCGGGGAACGGCCGGGCCAGGCCGCCTGCCAGGCCGCGGCGCGGGCGGTTTGCCAGCCGGAGAAGTTGGAGACCCCGACGTACCGGACCCGCCCGCTGCCGACCGCATGGTCCAGGGCCGCGAGGGTCTCCTCCAGCGGGGTGTCCGGATCGTACCCGTGCACCTGGAACAGGTCGACGTGATCGGTGCCGAGCCGACGCAGCGACGCGTCCAGGGTACGCAGCAGGTGTCCACGGGAGCCGTCGCGGCGCCGGCCGTTGCCCGGGCGTAGCCCCGCCTTGGTCGCGATCAGTAGCTCCTCGCGCGGGGCCAGAGTGCCGAGCAGCGAGCCGAGGACCGACTCGGCGTCACCGTCACCGTAGACATCGGCGGTGTCGACCAGGTTGCCGCCGGCGTCGAGAAAGCTCTTCAGCTGGGCCGCCGCATCGTCGGCGTCGGTGTCTCGGCCCCAGGTCATGGTGCCGAGCGCGAGCCGCGAAACCGCCAGCCCGCTTCGGCCGAGCGGTCGCTGTTGCATGGCTGAATCTTATTTCCATCGAGGGTCGCACCGATATCCTCGCTGCCCATGCTGTTGGCGTGGGCCGGTGACCGAGGACGGCGATCGTATTGCGTAACCTGAGGCGACCTGTGCGGTGAATGGGGGAGGACTAGTGCGACTTGGGCTCAGCCTCGGCTACCAGACGGCGTGGAGTACACCCGCCGACCACCTGGCTCTGGCCCAGGAGGCGGACCGGCTCGGTTACACGGTGGTGTGGACGGCAGAGGCATACGGCTCCGACTCGCCGAGCATGCTCGCGTGGATGGCCGGCCAGACCAGGCGGATCGAGCTGGGTAGCGCGGTGATGCAGATTCCCGGCCGCACCCCGGCGATGACCGCGATGACCGCCGCGACCATCGACGCTCTCTCCGGTGGCCGGTTCCGGCTCGGCCTGGGGGTGTCCGGTCCGCAGGTCTCCGAGGGCTGGCACGGCGTACGGTTCGGCCGACCACTCGCCCGGACCCGTGAGTTCGTTGACATCGTTCGGTTGGCGGTGGCCCGGAAGGAGGTCGCCTACTCCGGCGACTTCTACACCCTGCCGCTGCCCGACGGCCCGGGTAAGGCGCTGCGCCTGGGCTTCCACCCGCCTCGGGAGCACATCCCGACCTACCTGGCCGCCGTCGGTCCGAAGAACCTGGAACTCGCCGGCGAGATCGCCGACGGCTGGCTCGCCGTCTTCTACGCGCCGGAGTTTGCCGAGGAGCAGCTCGCTGCGATCCGCGCCGGTCGGGCCCGCGTCGGAAAGGAGCTGTCCGGCTTCGATGTGGTTCCCTCGGTGCCGGTGGTGATCGGCGACGATGTTGCCAACTGCGCCGAACTGGTCCGTTGGTACGCCGCGCTCTACATCGGTGGCATGGGCAGCCGGAAGCAGAACTTCTACAATCAGCTGGCGACCCGGATGGGGTACGGTGACGCCGCGCGCGAGGTGCAGGATCTGTACCTGGCCAAGCGGCAGCGCGACGCCGCCGCCGCGGTGCCGCTGGAGTTGATCGACCGCACCTCGCTGCTGGGCCCGAAGGAACGCATCGCCGAGCGGATGCGGGAGTTCGCCGCTGCCGGCGTCACCACTCTGTCGGTGACCCTCTTCGTCGCCGACCGGGACAGCGGTGTGCAGACCCTGCGGACCGTCGCTGAGGCGCTGGATCTCGCGGGAGTCGGGGAGTGACCTGGGTCGAGGCCATTGTCCTGGGCATCGTGCAGGGCCTTACCGAGTTCCTGCCGATCAGCTCGTCGGGCCACCTGCGGATCACCTCAGCGATCTTCTTCGAACGGGACGCCGGAGCATCGTTCACCGCCGTCACCCAGCTCGGGACCGAGGCAGCGGTACTGCTCTACTTCGCCAAGGACATCTGGCGAATCACCCGTACCTGGGTCGTCGGAATCTGGGATCGGTCGGTGCGTAGCAGCCTCGACTACCGGATGGGCTGGTACGTCATCGTCGGCTCGATTCCGATCGGCGTCTTCGGCCTGCTGTTCAAGGACCAGATCCGGGAGACCGCGCGGAACCTGTGGCTGGTCGCCAGCACGTTGATCCTGTTCGCCTTCGTGCTGGCGTTCGCCGAGTACTGGGGTCGGCAGACCCGAACGCTGGAGAACTTCCGGATGCGGGACGGCGTGGTGATGGGTTTCGCGCAGGCGATGGCGCTGATCCCGGGTGTGTCCCGTTCTGGGGGAACCCTCACCGCCGGCCTGCTGCTCAACCTGACCCGGGCGACCGCGGCCCGATACTCGTTCCTGCTGGCTATCCCCGCGGTGGTCATGTCGGGCATCGTCAGCCTCGGGGACGTCTTCGCGCCAGCTGCCCCGGGTACCTCGGTGCCGAGCGGGGCACAGATGATCGTGGCCACCGCACTCGCCTTCGCCGTCGGGTACGCGGCCATCGCCTGGTTGCTGCGCTACGTAGCGCACCACACCCTGTACATCTTCGTCCTGTACCGGGTCGCGTTGGGAACGCTGGTGCTCGCCCTGTTGCTGACCGGCACGATCAGCGCCACCTGATCCCCCGCCGACGCGCCCGGGCGCGGGCGCCGGCCCGGGGCGCATCGGCGGGGGAGGGGTGGGGCAGGCCCTAGGGTGGTCACCGTGGCGACCCTACTGCTCCTGCGACATGGCCGGACGACCGCGAACGCGGCCGGAGGGCTGGCCGGTCGGCAGCCGGTCGAGCTGGACGAGACCGGCCGTGATCAGGCCGCCGCGGTCGGCGAACGGCTCCGGCTGCTGTCCTGCGCGACCGTGGTGACCAGCCCGTTGGTCCGTTGCCGGCAGACTCTGGACCTGGCGCTGCCCGAGGCCGTGCCGGTGGTGGAGGAAGGGCTGACCGAGTGCGGGTACGGCAGCTGGGAGGGCCAGCCGCTGAAACAGCTCGCGAAGGAGCCGCTCTGGCCGGTCGTGCAGCAGCATCCCAGCGCGGCGGTCTTCCCGGGTGGGGAGGCGATGGCGACCATGGCGGCCCGGGCGGTGGCCGCGGTGCGTACCTGGGATGCTCGGGTGAACGAGGGACACGGGCCGGACGCGGTCTGGCTGGCCTGTACCCATGGCGACGTGATCAAGGCGATCGTGGCGGACGCGCTCGGCTTGCACCTGGACCTCTTCCAGCGCATTGTCGTGGATCCGGCCTCGGTCACGGTGATCCGCTACACCCCGCTGCGCCCGTTCCTGGTGCGGCTCAACGACACCGGCGGCGATCTCACGGCGCTGGTCCCGCCCCCGCCGAAGCGAGGTCGGCGGAGCGCCGCCGATTCGGATGCCGCGATCGGTGGTGGCGCCGGGGCAGGGGCCTGACGGTCGCGGGACCGCGTCGGCTCTGCCGCGGCACCCGGCAGGACCAGCACGGTGAGGCGGGTCCACGTGGCCCGGGCGGCCACGGCGAGGCCGCGGGGCGGGGCGCCGTGGAGGCGCCGCGCGGCGATTCCGGTCGGTGGGGTGCGCGCCGCGCGGGTGCGCCGGATAGGGTCGAGGTATGACCCACCAGGTGCACGCCTTCGAGCCGCCGGAGCGGTTCGTCGCCGGAACCGTCGGGCCGCCGGGGGATCGCACGTTCTTCCTCCAGGCCCGCGGCGGTGGCCGGCTGGTCAGCGTCGCGCTGGAGAAGGTCCAGGTCTCACTGCTGGCGGAGAAGCTGGAGGAGCTGCTCTCCGAGGCGCAACGGCGGTTTGGGGTGAAGCTGCCGGAGACCGGTCCGGTCGGTGGCGACAATGACCCGCTGGATACGCCCGTCGATGAGGAGTTTCGGGTCGGCACCCTGGGACTGGCCTTTGACGTGGACACCGAGACGGTCGTGATCGAGGCGATCGCGGTCGGCGAGGCCGAGGTTGGGGCCGCGGCTGAGGCCGAGGTCGAGTTGGACGAGTCGGACGACGAGGAGTCCGCCGACGAGTCAGACGAAGACCTGGACCGGCTGCGCGTGCGGTTGACCCCGGAGGCGACCCGCGAGTTCATCGGACGGGCCCGGCGGGTGATAAACGCCGGCCGGCCACCGTGTCCGCTCTGTGGTCAGCCCCTGGACCCGGTCGGTCACCTCTGCCCGCGCCACAACGGCTACCACCGGTGACCTCGTCCGATCTGCGCCGTAGCCGGGACCGGGAGTGGCCCCGCCAGGACGACGATCCGTTGCTTCGACTGCTCCGGGAGGGCGCGCTGGATCTGGAGGGGCGGCTGGTCGACGCCTCGAACACGACGCTACGCGCGGTGCTGACCCTGGACGGGAGGACCGCGCGTTGTGTCTACAAGCCGGTACGGGGTGAGCGGCCTCTCTGGGACTTCCCAGACGGCAACCTCGCCGGGCGTGAGGTCGCGGCGTACCTGGTGTCCGCCGCCACGGGCTGGGACCTGGTACCACCGACGGTGCTGCGCGACGGGCCACTTGGCCCCGGCTCCTGTCAGCTGTGGATCGACGGGCCGGACGAGCCGGAGCCGCTGGTCGGGTTTGTTCCCGCCGACGCGCTGCCCGCCCAGTGGTTCGCGGTCGCGGCAGCCCGGGACGACGAGGGCATCCCGTACGCCCTGGCGCACGCCGACGACTCGCGGCTGGCCCGGCTGGCGGTGCTCGATGTGGTCATCAACAACGCCGACCGCAAGGGCGGGCACGTCCTGGTCGGCCCGGATGGCCGAATTCACGGTGTGGACCACGGGGTCAGCTTCCACGTGGAGGAGAAGCTGCGTACGGTCTTGTGGGGTTGGGCGGGCCGCGAGTTGCCGGCGGAGGTGGCGGAGGTGCTCGCGGTGCTCGCCGGCGCGGTCGCCGGGGATTTGGGCAGGGATCTCGCGGAGTACCTCACCGTCGGCGAGATCGCCGAGGTGGCTGCTCGGATCGGGCGGCTGCGGGCTGCCGGTCGATTCCCGCTGCCGTCGCCAGAGTGGCCGGCGATTCCGTGGCCGCCCATGTGATCTTCTGTCACGTTAGTCACCTCGGGTGTGCCCCGGAGCCCGCTGAGGGCTGGTTAGGCTGGCGGTCATGGACTCTTGGGCGGGACACGAGGTGCCGCGGCTACCGGGCCGGGGCGGACCGCTGATGTTGTTTGACTCGGCCCGGCGAGGTACCGCCGCCAGCGCGCCGACCGGCACCGGCACGATGTACGTCTGCGGCATCACCCCGTATGACGCCACCCACCTCGGGCACGCCGCCACCATGATCACCTTCGACCTGATCCAGCGGGTGTGGCGGGATGCTGGGCTGGACGTGACGTACGTGCAGAACGTCACGGACATCGACGATCCGCTGCTGGAGCGCGCTGCCCGGGACGGCGAGGACTGGAAGGTCCTGGCGATGCGGGAGACCGCGCTGTTCCGGGAGGATATGGAGGCGCTGCGGATCATCCCGCCGGAACACTACGTCGGTGCGGTGGAGTCGATCCCGGACATCGCTGAGCGGGTCCTGATGCTGGTGAAGGAGGGCGCTGCCTACCGGCTCGAGGACGGCACCGGCGATGTCTACTTCGACATCTCGGCGACGCCCCGGTTCGGGTATGAGTCACACCTGAGCCGGGAGCAGATGCTGGAGATCTTCCCCGAGCGCGGCGGTGACCCGGACCGAGCCGGTAAACGCGACCCGCTCGATCCACTGCTGTGGCGTGGTGCCCGCGCGGACGAGCCGTCGTGGCCCGGCGGCGATCTGGGCCCGGGCCGCCCCGGCTGGCACATCGAGTGTGCGGTGATCGCGCTGAACCTGCTCGGCGCGCAAATCGATGTGCAGGGCGGCGGCAATGATCTGATCTTCCCGCACCATGAGTGCTCGGCCGCGCACGCCGAGCTGCTGACCGGGCAGACCCCGTTCGCCCGGCACTACGTGCACGCGGGCATGATCGGCCTGGACGGGGAGAAGATGTCCAAGTCCCGTGGCAACCTCGTCTTCGTCTCCCGGCTGCGGGCCGACCAGGTGGATCCGATGGCGGTTCGGCTGGCCCTGATGAGCGGGCACTACCACAGCGACCGCTCCTGGAACGACGAGCTGTTGGCGACCGCGCAGAAACGGCTGGGCCGATGGCGGAAGGCTGCGGCGATGCCCTGCGGGCCGTCGGCGGAGGCGTTTCTGGCCGCGCTCCGCGGACGCCTCGCTGACGACCTCGACTCTCCGGGGGCGCTTGCTGCGGCAGACTCCTGGGCGGAGGCGGCGCTCGTCGGTGTCGGCGACGACCCGGCGGCACCCACGCTCTTCACCCGGGCGCTGGACGCCCTGCTCGGCGTCCGTCTGTGACCTGCTGGGCAGGCTGCCTGGCCACAGGCCTGGTGGGAGCCCGTCAGCCGAGGACGAGCCCCGGGCCTGGATCCGGATCCAGGTCGGTTGCCGGGGCGGGGATCCGGTACGCCTCGGTCAGGGTGGTGACCGGCCCAGGCCAGGTGGCCTGGGCGACCTCAATCGGCTTACGGCGCTCGTCGTAGGCGACGTGCAGCAGGTGTAGCACCGGGGTGTCGGGTCGGATCTGGAGGGTCTCCGCCTCGTCCCGGCTGGGCTGTCGGGCGCTGATCGTGTCGGTCGCGGTGACGTACCGCCGGCCGGTGACTTCCTCCGCCTCCTGGTAGAGGGGGCGACCGAACGCCTCGGCCCGCTCCAGTGAGGTGCCGGCGGTGTCGGCGGGGAGGAACCAGGCGGCGCCCACCTCCACCGCGGAGTCCTCGGCGCGGACCAGATGCCGGCGACAGAGCAACTCAGTGCCGTCGGACACGCCGAACGCGTCGGCGACCTCGGGCGGTGCGGGGGCGGGCCCGACGGAGACGAGCTGTTGCCGATACCGGGCGGCGAGGTCGGTGTGGTAGCCACGGAAGCCGCCGTACCGGCCCCGGGAGAGTCGGTTGAGGCGGCGTCGGGTGCCGCGGACGTACGTACCGGAGCCGGGCTTGGTGATCAGAACGCCCTCGACCCGTAGCTGGTCCACGGCGCGCTGCACGGTCTGCTTGGCGACGCCGAACATTTCGGCGATGGCCGGGATCGAGGGTAGTCGCTCGCCGGGGCCCCAGTCGCCGCGGCGCACCTGTGCCTTGATCTGCGCGGCGATCTGCCGGTGCGGGAACTCGGCCGCACCCGGGTTGATCTGCATGCCCGCCTCCTCGGTCATCACTAGGTTCCTAGGATGCCGGAGCGGGTGTGTCCCGTCCACACCCGACGCACCTTCTTCTCCGGACAAGAGCGGTGCAGGCCCACGAGAGAAGGCGCGGCATACCGCTGCGTCACGTCGTCGCGGACAGCAAGCCAGTGGCCCGCCACCGGTGAAGGTGGCGGGCCACGATGATCAGCGAGGTACGGGTTACCAGGAACCGGCGGTAGGTCCGGCGGAGCCGCCACGCCGACGCAGGTACTTCTCAAACTCCTGTGCGATCTCGTCCCCGGTCAGCGGAGTGATGCCGGCGTCACCGACCCGTTCCTCCAACTCGCGGACGTACTCACCGAGCTCGGCGTCCTGTTCTGCGGCTCCCCGGACCCGCTGCTCCCACTCGGCGGCCTCCTCGGCGAGGTCCGCCATCGGCACCGGCAGGTCCAACACCTCCTCGACCCGGTGTAGCAGGGCCAGGGTTGCCTTGGGGCAGGGTGGGTTGTTGGCGTAGTGCGGTACATGTACCCAGAACGACACCGCGTCGACCTCGGCGCGCGAGCAGGCGTCGTGCAGGACTCCGACAATGCCGGTGGGCCCGTCGTAGCGGGTGGGCGTGAGCTGGAATCGCTGCGCCGCGCCCTTGTCGGAGGCGCTTCCGCTGATCGGTAGCGGTCGGGTGTACGGCACGTCGGCCAACAGTGCGCCCAGCAGCACCACCCGTTCGACCTCCAGGCTGTGGCAGATCTCCAGCACCTGCTCGCAGAAGGTGCGCCAGCGCATGCTTGGCTCGATGCCGCGGATCAGCACGACATCCCGCTCGGTACCGGCCGGGCTGGCCACCGTGAAGCGGGTGGTGGGCCACTCCACCCGCCGGGTCTCGCCGTCCGACATCGCGATCGTGGGGCGGCTGACCTGGAAGTCGTAGAAGTCTTCCGGATCCAGTTCGGTCACTGGCCGGGCCTGCCACACCTGTTCCAGGTGCTCGACGGCGGCCGTCGAGGCGTCGGCCGCGTCGTTCCAGCCCTCGAATGCGGCGATGGCCACGGGGGACCGCAGGACCGGCAGCCCGTCGAACTCGGTCACGCAGTCACCTCGCCCCGCTCGTGGGAGCGGTGCCGGGTGGCTGCCCGTTCGGCCGGCCACCCATGCATCGTGGCGTCGCTGTAGTCCCTCACGTCCGTCAGCCTACGTGCCAGGGACGGGAACCGGACCGTCGGCCGCGCCGATCTATCAATCAGCAAAACAGTTATTCTGGCGGTAAAAGGGCAGCGTGTGCTACTTAACGGCATGTGGGACCGGCAGCCAGGGGTAGACCACACCCCGTGTAGTCGCAGTAACCTGAAGCCGTGGTGATCTCTGTGCTCGACGCGCTGACCGACCGGATCCTCGTCGCCGACGGGGCGATGGGGACCATGTTGCATGCGGCAGACCTGACTCTCGATGACTTCGACGGACTGGAGGGCTGCAACGAAATCCTCAACGTGACCCGGCCGGACGTTGTCCGTGGCGTGCACGAGGCGTACCTGGCCGTGGGTGCAGACTGCGTGGAAACCAACACATTCGGTGCCAACCTGGCCAACCTGGCCGAGTATGGCATTGAGGGGCGCATCCGCGAATTGTCCGAGGCCGGCGCCCAGCTGGCCCGCGCCGCCGCCGACGCGTACGCGACGCCGGAGCAGCCCCGCTTCGTCCTCGGCTCGATCGGGCCGGGCACGAAGCTGCCCACCCTCGGCCACGCCGCGTATACGACGCTGCGGGACGCGTACCAGGAGAACGCCGTCGGCCTGATCGCCGGCGGATCGGATGCGCTGATCATTGAGACCTGCCAGGACCTGCTTCAGGTGAAGGCGGCGGTGATCGGCTCGAAGCGGGCGATGGCCGAGCTGGGCCGATCGGTCCCGATCATCTGTCACATGGCGGTGGAGACCACCGGCACGATGCTGCTCGGCAGCGAGATCGGTGCCGCGCTCACCGCGATCGAGCCACTTGGCATCGACCTGATCGGGCTGAACTGCTCCACCGGCCCGGCGGAGATGGGTGAGCACCTGCGCTACCTGTCACAGCATTCCCAGATTCCCGTGTCGGTGATGCCGAACGCCGGCCTGCCGGTCCTCACCTCCGACGGTGCGTACTTCCCGCTGACGCCGGACGAGATGGGCGACGCCCTGGAGCAGTTCGTCACCGACTACGGTGTGGCGCTTGTCGGCGGCTGCTGCGGGACCACACCGGAGCATATCCGGGTGCTGGCAGAACGGATGCGTGGCCGGCCGCCGGTGGTGCGGGAGCCCCGGCCCGAGCCCGGTGCCTCGTCGATTTATCACCATGTCCCCTTCGCGCAGGACGCGAGCGTCCTGATGGTGGGGGAGCGGACCAACGCCAACGGGTCCAAGGCGTTCCGTGAGGCCATGCTCGCCGGGGACTGGCAGGCGTGCGTCGAGATCGCCCGTAGCCAGGCGCGGGACGGCTCGCACCTGCTGGACCTCTGCGTGGACTACGTGGGCCGCGACGGCACCCAGGACATGCGCGAGCTGGCCAGCCGGTTCGCCACCGCCTCCACGTTGCCGATCATGCTGGACTCGACCGAACCGGGCGTGATCGAGGCAGGGCTGGAGACGCTTGGTGGGCGATGTGTGGTCAACTCGGTCAACTTCGAGGACGGCGACGGCCCCGACTCCCGGTATGCCCGCCTGATGCCCGTGGTTAAGGAGCACGGCGCGGGGGTGGTGGCGTTGCTCATCGACGAGGAGGGCCAGGCGCGCACCCAGGACTGGAAGGTACGCGTGGCCGCCCGGCTGATCGACGATCTGACCGGCCGTTGGGGAATGGCCCGGTCGGACATCCTGATCGACGCCCTGACCTTCCCGATCGCCACTGGGCAGGAGGAGACCCGGCGTGACGGGATCGAGACCATCGAGGCGATCCGGGAGATCGCTGCCCGTTACCCGGGAGTCAACTTCACCCTGGGCATCTCCAACGTCTCGTTCGGCCTCAACCCGGCCGCCCGGCAGGTGCTCAATTCGGTGTTCCTGCACGAGTGCGTCCAGGCCGGACTGACCTCGGCGATCGTGCACGCCAGCAAGATCCTGCCGATGTCGAAAATTCCGGATGAGCAGCGGGAGATCGCGCTCGATCTGGTCTACGACCGACGCCGTGAAGGGTACGACCCGGTCCAGCGCTTCATCGAAGCCTTCGAGGGGGTGGATGCCGCCTCGGCGCGGGCCAGCCGAGCGGAGGAACTGGCCGCGCTACCGCTGGAGGAGCGGCTCAAGCGTCGGATCATCGACGGCGAGCGCAACGGTCTCGAGGCCGATCTGGATGCGGCCCTCGCCACCGGCCTGGCGGCGATGGCCGTTATCAACGACATTCTGCTGGACGGGATGAAGGTGGTCGGCGAGCTGTTCGGGGCCGGGCAGATGCAGCTGCCGTTCGTACTCCAGTCCGCCGAGGTGATGAAGTCCGCGGTGGCGTACCTGGAGCCGCACCTGGAGAAGGCCGACGACGGCGGCAAGGGACGGATCGTGCTCGCCACCGTGAAGGGCGACGTACACGACATCGGCAAGAACCTGGTCGACATCATCCTGTCGAACAACGGCTACGAGGTGGTGAACATCGGGATCAAGCAGCCGATCAACGCCATCCTCGACGCCGCCGAGCAGAACCGCGCGGACGCGATCGGCATGTCGGGGCTGTTGGTGAAAAGCACCGTCATCATGAAGGAGAATCTGGTCGAGATGGCCACGCGGGGCGTCGCGGAGCGTTGGCCGGTCCTGCTTGGGGGCGCGGCGCTGACCCGGGCGTATGTCGAGGACGACCTGCGATCGATGTTCCCCGGCCAGGTGCACTATGCCCGGGATGCCTTCGAAGGGCTCTCCCTGATGGACCGGGTGATGGCCGCCAAGCGCGGTGGCGCACAGGTGGTGGACCCGGAACGGGAGGCGGCCCTGGCCGCGCGGCGGGAGCGGCGGGCGCGGCAGCGGGCGATCGTCAGCGAGTCGTTGCCGGAGCTGAACGATTCCTCGGTCCGTTCCGACGTGGCCACCGATGTGGAGGTGCCCACCCCACCGTTCTTCGGCACCCGAGTGGTGAAGGGGCTGCCGCTCGCCGACTACGCGGCGCTGCTCGACGAGCGGGCGACGTTCCTCGGGCAGTGGGGACTACGCGGTACCCGCGGCGGCAAGGGCCCGACCTACGAGGAGCTGGTGGAGACCGAGGGTCGGCCGCGGCTGCGCTACTGGCTGGACCGGCTCATCGCCGACCAGGTACTTGAGGCGGCTGTCGTGTACGGCTACTTTCCGGCGTACTCCGACGGCAACGACCTGGTCGTGCTCGACGAGAACGGGCACGCGGAGCGGGCCCGGTTCACCTTCCCGCGGCAGCGCCAGGAGCGGCGGCTCTGCCTGGCCGACTTCTTCCGTCCTCGCGGTGGCGAGCTTGACGTGGTGACGTTGCAGTTGGTCACCGTCGGCCAACCGATCAGCGAATACACGGCGAAGTTGTTCGCCCGCAACGAGTACCGCGACTATCTGGAGGTTCATGGGCTGTCGGTGCAGCTCACCGAGGCCCTTGCCGAGTACTGGCACCAGCGGGTCCGCGCCGAGCTGAGGCTGCCCGAGGACCGTACGGTGGCCACCGCCGACCCGGCCGACCTGGCTGGGTTGTTGCGTACCGAGTACCGGGGTTGCCGGTATGCCTTCGGCTACCCGGCCTGCCCCGACCTGGAGGATCGGGCGAAGCTTGTGGACCTGTTGGGGGCGGAGCGGATCGGCGTGCAACTGTCGGAGGAGTTCCAGCTCGTTCCGGAACAGGCCACCGACGCGATTGTCGTGCATCATCCGGAGGCGAGCTACTTCAACGCCAAGTGACACACCAGGTCCGACTGACCGGGGTCCGACGACGCTAAACGGCTCAGGGAGTCGAACGGGGGAAACCGGGTGAATCCGGAGCGCTGACGGCCGCGCCGTCACGGTGTTGCCGCAGTGCTCCGGATCTTCCCGACGCGTCCTTGACGAGGCCGGCGCGCCACCCGGCCGACGGCCGGAGTGCCTCCGGTCACCGCCGAGGAACCACCAACCCCAAACCGAAGGCCGGCCATCTGCCACCCGTCTTCCATTCCACAAACCAGTGACCATGACGCGGCGGGAGGCTGACCCCGCCAGCTGGGCCTGGGCACCCACCGGCAGCGCCCGTGGGACTGGTGGCCGCACGGAAGGGCCCAATCACCCACGGGTCGTCGATGATCCGCCTACCGTGACGTTGTGGGTGCTGGGGCTGACACCGCGACGGGCGAGAATCGCTCATGGACGCGGGCCCAGAAGTGGACAATCGTCGCTGCTGGTCTTGGTGTCTTCATCACCTTGCACGACGTGCTGGTGGCGAACGTGGCACTACCCCGAATTCAGGCCTTCTACGGCTTGGGGGAGTCCGGGCTGCAGTGGATCGTCGCCTCCTACAGCATGGGAATGGCCATCGCCATCATGCCCGCCGCCACCGTGGCTGACCGGTTCGGGCGACGGCGACTGTACCTGAGCGCGGTTGTGGTCTTCATCGTCGCCTCGGTGATCTCTGGCGTAACCTCCACCTTCGCGGTCATGCTGGTGGCGCGGGGAGTGCAGGGAGTGGCCTCCGCCGTCATCACCGTCTCCGCACTGGCCCTGGTCTCGGCGACCTTTCCGCACAAACGGCAGCGCTTTTTCGCCCTCGGGCTCTTTGCGGCGGTCGCCGATGTTGGTCTGGCGCTCGGCCCGCCACTCGGTGGAATTCTGACCGAGACCGCGAGCTGGCGATTGGTCTTCTTTGTCAACGTTCCGGTCGCGGTGCTGGCGGTCGGGCTCACCCTTCGGTACGTGGCCGAGTCCCGTGAGTCCACCCGTCGTGTCGTCGACCTGCCTGGTCAGCTGCTGTTTGTGATCACAGTCGGTGCCTTTACCTTTACTGTTATCGATGGCCATGACCTGGGCTGGGGATCGCCGACAATACTTGCGACGTTCGTCGCCTTCGCCGTTGGTCTCGCTGCCTTCATTGTCCGTGAACTTCGCAGCCGGTCACCGATGATGGATCTGCGGCTCTTCGCCAGCCGCGCCTACCGGCTGGGGAACATGGCCATATTTTTCGGTATGTTCACGGTGTATGGCGCGTTGTTGATCGTCACCCAGTACTTTCAGAACGTCCGGCTCTACTCCCCGATCGAGGCTGGTCTGCTCATCTTGCCGTCCTCCCTCGCGTCGGTGGCGTTCTCCCCGGTGGCTGGCTTCATCGCTGCCCGCCGTGGTGCCCGCCTGCCGGCCCTCGCCGGCCAGGTTCTGCTCGTCGTCGGACTGGCCGTCATGGTGGTCGGGGTGGCGCACAGTGTCGTCGCCGTCGTGCTGGGTTTCCTGCTCCTGGGTGCCGGGCTCTCTCTGATCATCCCGCCGGTGCAGGGGCTGGCGTTGAATTCGGTGCCGGTGGAGCGGGCGGGTATGGCCTCGGGCATCGTGGCCACCCAACGAGGTCTTGGATCAACCGCCGGCTACGCGGTTCTCGGAACGATCGTCTCGGTGTGGGTCGGCATCGCCTTGGACGGCGACCTGTCCAGGACCATTCCCGACCGCGACGAGCGGGCTGCTGTTGTCGAGCAAATCGTCGACGACACCAACCCCAACGCTTTTGAGGCGGTAGTCGGGCCTGGTCGACCAGTCGACCATCCCGAGTCCGACCAAGTGACGACGATCCGAACGGTCGCAGACCGTACATTTGTGCGGGGTATGCAGCTCAGCCTGGGTTTCGCCGCCCTGGTGGCCCTGATCATCCTGGTGATCCTCATCCGGAGCTTTCGTGACTCCCAAGATCAGTAGGTCCGGGCCTACGTCGTGGGACTCGGCCTGCCCCGGACGGTCGCGGTCGGGGTCGGCTTGCGATGTGAATCGTCTCCGCTTCCACGGGAGGGGAGATGCGTCAGCGGCCCACGATAGGCACCACGCTGATGATGGATTGATTCGGAATCGAGAAGGCGCTTCCCCCGGTCGGCGGTTAGCTTGAGAAGCACGTTGACAGCAGGACGGACAAGAGGAGCAGTGCGTACGTGAGCGTTACGTCGAAACCTGGTAAGGACAGTAAGCAGGCCAAGGCTTCCCAGGAGGAAGGTTTCTCCGAGGTCGAGCGCGCCGCCATCAAGGACCGGGCGGCGGAGTTGAAGTCGGAGGCTCGCCGCAGCAAGAGCGCGAACAAGGCGGCGGCCGACGAGAGGGACGTCCTCGCGAAGATCAGCGTCATGGCGCAGCCGGACCGCGCCATCGCCGAACGCCTGCACGCCATCATTACCGAGACCGCCCCGGAGCTCGCACCAAAGCTGTGGTACGGCCAGCCTGCCTACGCCCGGGGTGGAAAGGTGGTCTGTTTCTTCCGTAGCGGACAGGGAGACAAGCAGCGTTACTCGACGTTCGGGTTTGCCCCGGAGGCAAAACTCGACGAGGAGCGCGGCCTGTGGGCGACATCGTTCGCTCTGGCAGAGCTGACCGACAAGGCCGAGGTGGCGATCAAGAAGCTCCTGCGCACTGCCCTGGGCTGAGGTGGGACCTGCCGCGGCCCCGCCCGGGTGAAGGCATTCGCTCGGCCGGGGCCGTTCGGCTGTTGACCCCCAGGCGCTACTGGCCATTGTCCCGCCGCCGGCACCACGGGTCATCGTCCCGCCTCGGGCGATGGGGAGCGCCCGAGGCGGGACGAGTGATCAGGCGTCCCGGCGGTTCAGGAGGAAGGCCGCGAGCGCCAGCAGAGCGGCGGTCCAGAGGCCGAACACCCCGAAACCCTGCCAGGGCGTGAGGAGATCTCCCTCATGCTGGGTGGCCTGGCCGATCAGGATTCCAGCCTCGGTCGGCAGGTAGGCGTGGGCGTACTCACCGAACTTGCCGGGCAGGAGCTGTACCAGGGGAGCGAGCACCAGCACAAACATGATCACGCTGGTGATTCCGGCTGCGGTGCGCCGGACGATGGCACCGATGGCGAGGGAGAAGAGGCTGAGCATGGCCAGGTAGAGGCCCGTACCCACCACTGCTCGTAGCGCACCGGGATCGCCGAGGGAGGCCTCAACCTTCTCGCTCAGCATCGCCGCGCCGATGAAGAACGAGACGAACGCCGCCACCAGGCTTACTGCCAGGACCACCAGGCTCAGCACCACACCCTTGGCGGCGAGCATGGACAGCCGGCGGGGCTTCGCCAGCAGGCTGGCCCGGATCATGCCCGTGGAGTACTCAGAGGCGATGACCATGACTCCCAGCACGCAGATGGCTGGTTGGCTGATCAGGAAGCCGCTGCCGAGGATGACGGCGGTCGGGTCGTTGACAATCAGGGCGCGGTCACTCTCAGCGGTCTGGTCCCAGGCGGAGACAGTCAGTCCGACGAGCAGCGCGGTAAAGGCTGGGTACAACAACGCGAGTAGTCCGAGCGACCAGCCGGTCGACCGGACCGATCGGAGCTTTGTCCACTCTGAGCGCAGCAGCCCACCGAAGCTGGCGCGGCTGGCCACCGTGGTGGCGGTGGGACGGGCGGCGGTCGCGGTCATTGGGCATCCCCTCCGGGCTTCGGGGCGTCGGCATCTCGGGTTGAGCCGGTGCCGGCGTACTCCACGCTCTCCCGGGTCAGCGCCATGAACGCCTCCTCCAGGGTGCCGCGTTGCGGGACCACCTCGTGGAGAACGTGTCCACCGGCCGACGCGATCTCACCGATCCTTGTCGCGTCCAGGTCCTCAACGCTTAGTTCGCCGTCGTCGCTGCGGGTCACCGTGCCGCCGGCCCGTGCGATGGCTTCGGCCAGCTCGTCGGCGTTCGGGCTGCGGACGAGCACCGTCTGCTTCTTGCCCCGCTCGATGAATTCCTGGGTTGGGCAGTCCGCGATCAGGCTGCCGCGGCCGATGATGATGAGGTGTTCGGCCGTCACTGCCATCTCGTTCATCAGGTGGCTGGAGACGAAGACGGTTCGACCCTCGGCCGCCAACTGCCGCATGAAGGTGCGAACCCAGAGGATGCCCTCCGGGTCAAGCCCGTTGACCGGTTCGTCTAGCACCAGTACGGCTGGATCACCGAGCAGGGCGGCGGCCAGCCCGAGCCGTTGCCCCATGCCGAGGGAGAAGCCGCCGGCCCGCTTGTGCGCCACCTCGCGTAGCCCGACCAGGTCGAGTACCTCGTAAACCCGCTTCTTGCCGATGCCCTGCGATTGGGCCAGGCAGAGCAGATGGTTGTAGGCGGTCCGACCCGGGTGCACGGCTTTGGCCTCCAACAGTGCGCCAACCACGGCGAGTGGGGTGGTCAGCTCCCGGTATCGCCTACCGTCGATGGTGGCGGTGCCGCGATCCGGATGGTCGAGACCGAGCAGCAGGCGCATGGTCGTCGACTTGCCGGCGCCGTTGGGGCCGAGGAACCCGGTTACCTTGCCGGGCCCGACCGTGAAGGACAGATCCTTCACGGCGACCTTGTCGCCGTAGCGCTTAGTCAGGTTCTTGGCTTCGATCATCCGTTCCGTCCTGAAGAGGCCGATGGTTGTGAAAGTGAGGTTCCGCGGAGCCGCCACCGTCGCTGGTGTCTCCTCTCGGGCGGCGGAACTGGGAGAACCGGAGCGCGTTGCCGGCCGGGTCGCGGAAGGCGCAGTCCCGGACGCCCCAGGGCTGGTCGGTCGGCTCTTGCACCACCGTTGCGCCCCCGGCGCGAAGGTGCGCGAAGGTTGCGTCACAGTCCTCGGTGCGGAACACCAGACCGGGCAACAGGCCCTTCGCAAGGAGCTCCGCCAGGGCCTGCTGGTCAGCGGGCGAGGTCTCCGGGTAGACGACCAGGGACTGCAGAACGATGTCGGCGTCGGGCTGCCCAGACGAACCGAGGGCCACCCAGCGCAATCCCTCGAATGTGTGGTCCTGGCGGACCTCAAGGCCGAGAACGTCTCGGTAGAAGGCGAGCGCACGTTCATGGTCGTCCACGGCGACGAAGCGCTGCGCAACCCTGACTCCCATGTGATTCATGCTATGAACGGCAGCTCTCCGGGCGCTTCTTGATTCCTGATGAACCTGGGGCGAATGGTGGTCCACCGGCAGGTCAGCCGCCTCCGGTTCGCGCGTGCTCATCTGACAGCTCCTTTCGAGAGCGGTGGGTACGTATCAGGTCGTGGCGAACTCGACCAGGACCCGGCCAAGCGTCTCCATCTCGATCCGGTGCCAGGAACCGGGCAGCTCTCTTCCCGAGGCGTTCGGCAGCGCCGCTGCCGTCGCCTGGGCCGCGTCCCGCAGCCAGTCGCTGGTGCCGTCGCTGTTGACGACCAGCGCGGGAGTCCGCAGGGCGGCCAGTCGGTCGACCGGGAGGGTGTAGTCACCACACAGAGTGGCGTCATAGGCGAGCGTGTGCGCATTCGCCTCGTTCGTTGCCCAGAGCGGGCCCTGCCGCCACTGGGCAATTGCCGCTGGCGGCAGGCCCATCAGCACGTTCAGGAAGTACTCCGCAGCCGCGCCCCGTTGGTCGGCGGCGACCAGCGCGCGAAGTCGGTCGGCGGCGTCGAGGGGCGGCCGCGGGTGGTCACCGACCCGGAAGTACGGTTCGTGCAGGGCCAGTCTGGTGATCGGGGTACCCGCCAGGGCCGCCTCCAGCGCGAGGTTCGCACCGCACGACCCGGCGAACACCACCGCCTGGCCACCCGCCTCCTCGATCACGACGGCTAGGTCCTCAATCTCGCGTTCGATGGCGTACCGGGGGGAATCTCCGCTCTGCCCCCGTCCCCGGCGGTCGTAGACGTAGGTGGTGCAGTGTGCGGTCAGCTCTGGGACGAGCGCGTCGAAAATCGTGTGATCGCGGAAGGCGCCGTTCAGGAGTACGACCGGTGGGCCCTCCCCGGCCCGCTGATAGGCGATTGTGGTGCCATCTCGCGAAACAACCTTTCGCATCGAAATCTCCTCGGTGTTGTCCACGAATGTGTTTGTAGTCAATTTCCGGACAGTTGGTTGACCTCCCCTCGGGCCTTGGTCGGGTCGCCGAACTTCCCACGCCGGTGGGCAGCCTTAACTCTTCTCGTAACTGTGCTCACGCGATTGCGTCGTAGGGAGGTCCGCCCGGGCTGCCCGGCGTGGGATGAAGATCGGCGGAGGTGGACTCCGTAAGGGTGAGGAAGTGCCGTTCTGGCAGTCCGACCGGGTCAGGGATGGCGCACAGTGAATTGGTTGGGAGGCGACAGCGGTGACGCCTCCTCCAGTCCCGGATCGCCCGCGAGGATGGCTGCCAGGAGTCGCTGTACCCGTGGTCCCGGTTCGACACCGAGCTCTTCGTTCAGGATAGAACGGAGACGATGGTATGCCTGAAGTGAGCGCCCAACGTGACCGGCACGGTACATGGCCATCATTCGTAGTGCGCACAGGTTTTCGTTCATCGGGTTCCGTGCGGTGACAAGCGTTAGTTCGGCCAGCAGGTCGGAGTGCCGGCCCAGGGCCAGGTCTGCTTCGATTCGGCGTTCCAGCGCGCAGAGTCGGCTCTCCTCCAGTGATGCCGCCTCGATTTCCAGAATCGGGCCCAATCGGACATCAACTAAGGCTGAACCGCGCCAGACCTGGAGTGCGTGGCTGAACTCCTGCGAGGCGCGGTGCTGGTCGCCTGCCTCGGCCGCGGTGCGACCGGCGGCAAGGTGCCGGTTGTAGACTTCGACGTCTGTTTTGCACGCGACGCCCTCGAGTAGATAGCCGTTGTGGCGGGTGCCGATTATCTGCCGAGCTTCCGGACTGCCGTACCCGGCCGTCGCGAGTGCGTTTCGCAGCTGCAAAATGTATGTCTGCAAGGTTGTGGCGTGGCTTCGTGGTGGACGGTCTCCCCACAGTTCCTCGATGAGCATCGGCACGGTGACGACGCGTCCGACGTTCAATGCGAGTAGGGCGAGCACCTGACGTTGTTTGGGTGCGCTGGTCTCCACCGGCGTGCGACGAAAGTGAAGCGAGAGTGGGCCGAGCAGCCCGAAGCGTAAAAGTGTCTGGTCCCTTTCCACCCGATCTCCTCCGTGTAACGGATATCAACATGAGCCTTTCGTGCTGGCATGGCGACAGGCTTGGAGTTGATATAGAAATGGAGCCGAATTGTTTGATGAAGTGAGTCCGGTCGGTTGCTTGCCGGGCTGAAAACGATTCAGGAGCGCCGAAAGGTGGGCGCGGCCGGGTGTTCGATGTTTCTCCCCCCATCGATCCAGTCACTGGGTGTAGCAGGTAATTGCGTAATATTGTGCCATGATCCAGCGGTCCAGGGAACTGGTGATTAACTGGTTGCTTGTAAGGTAGATTTGTCTGTTACAGGTGGGAAGAGTGTTTGTAGGGCTCGGCGGAGGTTTAATCGGTTTCGTCATGGGTTCTGGAGGCAGTTGATCTACCTACCGGTAGGGTCGGTTGTCGTATGCATGGAGCGGCTCAAGGCGGGCGCCGGACTACTTGTTTCTTGTCGACTTGCGCTCTGGGTGACGGTGTCGTCACAGATGTAAGTACCGTTTGACGGCTCGAAGCAGGCTTTCGCGTCACTTGGGATGTTGCGGCCGTCCAGAATGGTTGACCGCCTCGGCTCCAGCCGGTTGCGGTCGTAGGGGTCATGGTCTGTTTCGGGCCGGTATATCGCCCGCAACACGAGAGTTCTGCTGTCCCTTCGCCTTCGGTGATCGCCGGTTCGGATCAGCCCCCAGTGCTGCTCGAGTTGATTGCGACGAGGGTCGGCCACCCTGATGGTCGCGACGATGCAGTGAGGTGCGCATGGACGATGCAGTCGAACGGGCGATCGAGTATCTCTGGGAGCGTTACGACAGGCCGCTGACGCTGACCGAGATTGCGGACAGTGCTGGCCTCAGCCGGTTCTATTTCGCCCGACTTTTTCGTAATTCAACCGGAATCACTCCTGGTCGTTTCCTGGCCGCAATTCGTATCTATCACGCCAAGCGCCTTCTCCTCGAGACCCCGCTGCGGATAACGGACGTCTCCGTGCTGGTGGGGTACAGCAGTCTCGGCTCCTTCAGTAACTGCTTCACATCCAGTGTCGGGATCTCACCCGGCCGGTTTCGTCGCCTTGCGCCCACCGGTGCGCCGGAGCTGTCCGGCCTACCGCCGGCCCACCGCGCCGGCTCGGGGGCGATCGCCGGCACGATCAGCCTGCCGGCAGGGCACGGTAACGCCCAGGTGTACCTGGGTGCGTTCCCGACCCGAATCGTGCAGCACCGCGCAGTTGCGGCGATGGTCGTCGACGTGCCGGGAGGCCGTCCGTCCTGCTACCACCTGCCGCACGTGCCCGACGGCACCTGGTTCGTGCACGCGGTGGCGGTGGCCGACGGCGTCGGCCCCGAAGCCCGCCGCCGCACCGCACTGATCGGCATGCACCCCTTGGTGGCGGTCGCCGCGGACGGTGTGACCAGTGCCGCGGTTCGCCTGCGCCGTCGACGGGCGACCGACCCACCTGTCCTGCTCGCGTTACCGGAACTCACGCCCCTGCCAGCGCCCGCGACCGGCGGGTGCCCGGCCACCACGGCACGGCAGACGCAGCTCGCGCGCCCCTCGACCCTGCCCCGCCAGCCGGCGCTGACGGGGCTGGCGCGAACGGTGCCCTGACCCGTGGATTCGCCGAAGGTCAGCCTGTTCGACTGACGTCACCAGTGCGGTTGAACGCGGTCCCCATCGTGTCGGCGGTCCCGACAGCACCGTGGCCGGGGCAACGTCGGGGATGCCCGTCGGGGCGGTCCCTAAGCACCATGGCGTGACCGGTGCCGGGGCGCTTTCGGACTGACGCCGACCACGCCGCATGCGGCGCCCCCGGCGACCCCGCAACGGCTCCCGCCCTAGGAAGTGGTGATTGACCGTGACCTCAGCCGTACTGCTCCAACCGCGTTCCGGCAGCACGCTCACCGAACGGCTCGCGCGTTCGGCCGTCGCTACCGAGGGCGCCGGGATCGCGACGTCCGATGTGCCGGACTGGCTCGCCGCCGAGCGGCTAGCCTGCCGGACTCGAGTGCGACAGATCCCGTTCGCGGATTTGGACGGTTGGTCGTTCCGGGCGGGATCCGGCAACCTGCGACACCGCAGTGGACGGTTCTTCACGGTGGAGGGCCTGCACGTCGTCCGACCGGACGTGGGCATGGAGTGGCAGCAGCCGATCATCGTGCAAACGGAGATCGGCATCCTCGGCATCCTGGCGAAGGAGTTCGACGGAACACTGCACTTCCTCATGCAGGCGAAGGTAGAGCCGGGCAACCCCAACCTGGTGCAGCTGTCGCCCACCGTGCAGGCCACCAGGAGTAACTACACGAAGGCCCACGGCGGGACGGCGGTGAAGTACCTGGAACACTTCCTTGATCCACCCCCGGGCGGGGTACTCACCGATGTCCTGCAGTCCGAGCACGGTGCCTGGTTCTACCGCAAGCGCAATCGCAACATGATCGTCGAGATAACAGGTGAGGTTCCGGCTGACGAGCGCTTCCGCTGGCTTACGCTCGGTCAGCTGGGTCGCCTCCTCCAGCAGGACAATGTGGTCAACATGGACTCGCGGACGGTGCTGGCGAGCGCTCCGCTGGCGTATCCCGAGCACGGCGCCATCCGCTCCGACGCGGATGTGGCGTCCTGGTTTACCGGTCAACGGGCCAGCCACGAGGTGCGGGCCCACCGCATCCCGTTGGCGCAGGTTGCTGGCTGGTGCCGCGACGAGCACCGCATCTACCGTCCGGATCAGCGGTACTTCCGGGTGTTGGCGGTCGCTGTTGAGGGCGCGAACCGGGAGGTTTCAAGCTGGAGCCAGCCGTTGATCGAGCCGGTGGCCCCGGGCGTGGTGGGCTTCGCGTACCGGACCTTCGCCGGTGTCCCACACGTTCTCGTGCACGCGCGGGTGGAGGGCGGCTTCCTCGACACCGTGGAGCTGGCGCCGACCGTGCAGTGCGTCCCAGCGAACTACACCCAGGCGTCAGCGGCACAGCGCCCCCCGTTTCTTGACCTGATGCTGGAAGCACCCCCGGAACGGGTCCGGTACGCGGCGACGCATTCCGAGGAGGGCGGTCGGTTCCGGAATGCCGAGAGTCGTTACCTCGTGGTCGCCACCGATGAGGCGGCGACGCCGACCGAGGCGCCGCCCGGCTACCACTGGGTCACTCCGGGCCAGCTCAGCTGGCTTGCCGGGCACAGCCGCTATGTCAACGTCCAGGCCCGGACCTTGCTGGCAATCCTGCAGACCCGGGCAGCCGAAATCGGCCAGGACTCGTGGGTGGGGCACGCCGCGGGCCGCTACCCCGCGGCGCGCACGTGATGGAGGTGGCCCTCGGCCCGATCCCGGCTTCTCGCCGAACTCGGCGAACGGCTCAGTTGGTCGCGGCGCCAGCGGCCCCGCCGCCGACGTCCCGGATGACCCGGCGCATCGACTCGCCATCGTTGGCGTGTGGGAAGTCCTCCGCCGGCACCGGGACCCCGAGGAACGCGCACAGCGGCTGCCATCCCTGCCGTACGTCATAAGTGAGCAGGTTGCCGGGGGCTACGGAGTTGGCGACCTCCTCGTTGTGCCGACGGAACACATCAATGGCGTAGCCCTTGTCGGCGAAGCGTCCGCCGAAGAGGCCATCCCAGACCATGGTGTTCACGAATCGGTACATCCGGGCCGGCATGGAGCCGGGTTCCGGCGGATTTTCGCGGTTCCGCACGGCGAACTGGTACAGCGTGTCGTACGTGCTTCGGTACCATTCCTCACTGTCCCGAATAGTCAGAATCACCTTCGCCTCGGGGAACGTCTGGGTGATGTCCTTGTGGTAGACAGCGCTGGGCCCATCCACGACGGAGGTGAAGCCGTCGAACAGCATCTTCCAGTCGGGCCGCTGTCCGTCGCAGACGACTTCTTCCCACTGCTGGAGCCGGTCCGAGTCGTTGACGATGTCAAACATGTGATAGCAGGGTCCGTAGCCGAGGCGCTCCAACGCCACCTTCAGTGATGTGGTGCCAGTCCTGCCCAGGCCGGTATTGATGAGCCGTAACATGTGTGAACCCCTTCTGCCGGTGCTGGTGTTGGATTGACCCGGAGCTAGCGCCAGTCCGCTGGGTCCTGCCGAGTGGATACATTGATGCAGTTCCAGAGGTTTACTAGCCCGACATGCATGATCAATGCGCTCAACTCTGGCTCGGTGTAGTGCCGAGCGGCCTCGCCCCAGACATCGTCCGGCACCGGATCCACCCGGTCACCGAGGCGGGCGGCGGTCTCGGCGAGCGCCAGAGCCGCCCGTTCGGCATCGGTGAAACAGTCGGCCTCGCGCCAGTCAGCAACGGTGGACAAGCGGTTGTCGATCCGGGCTGCGGCCTCTGGCTCGGCCGGCAGGATCCAGACTCGGCCATTGAGCTGGCTGACCCGCATCCGTACCAGATCGAGCGTCCGGACCGGCACGCCGACCTGGTTGATCACCTTACCCAGTTCGAGTAGGGGCGGCAGCGCGTCGGGTACGACCAGAGACGGGTTGTTCATCCGCGATGCCATCAGATTCTCCCGGGGTTGAGGGTCGTTGTCTCGTACGTCCGGCGGCGTCGGCGAGCGCGCGGTGCAGTCGCGAGTCGGAGTCCTGCCCGGCCTCCCACTGCACCCCGAGCACGAACGGGTGCCCGGTCGCCTCGATCGCCTCAATGACCCCGTCCGATGCCCGGGCGGTCACGGAGAGACCCGCACCAACCCGGTCGACACCCTGGTGGTGGTGGCAGGCGACAGTCGGGACATCGGTGCCGTAGGCAGCGGCGGCGAGGCTGCCAGGCTGGAGGTTGAGCCGGTTCCAGCCGAGGGTGAAGGTCGCGGTCTGGGGGCAGTGGCCATCATGGTCGACGACCTCGGGCAGGTGCTGGTGCAGCGTCCCTCCCGACAACACGTTGAGCACCTGCATCCCGCGGCAGATGGCCAGGACCGGCCGGCCGGCGTCAAGCGCTGCCCGGAGCAGGGTCAGTTCAACCCGGTCCGCGGCGGTGCTGCCGCACCAGGTCCTGGAGTGTTGGGGCTGCCCGTACAACTCCGGGTCCAGGTCTGGCCCCCCGGGCAGCAGGAGGCCGTCGAGTCGTGGCACGAGGTCCTCGGCACCCGGCAGCAGTGGAACCAACAGGGGGGTGCACCCTGCGGTGGCGAGCATGTCCACGTGGGCCTGCAGCGCCAGGCTGACTGTCATGTCGAGCCCCTGCACCGTCACCGGGGCCGTTCGTGCGCAGATTCCAATCACTGGCCGTGCCTCGAATTCGTTCCACGTTGAGCTCATGCGCACCCACCATTTTCCGAGGACCGCACCGTCCGGGGCAGTTCGCCCCACAGATCGGCGGCGGGACAGTTGACATGCTGCAAGGGTGGTGTGGTCGATTTCGTACGCGTCGGACTATTCAACGACCACTGGGTGAACCTATAACGGTGCACTGACCAATGGCAACGGTCGGATGTCCAGCGGTCGGCTGCCCTTCGGAAACGATCGGTGGTGTCGGAGCTTCGTTCAACCGCCGGCGAAGCGCAGTCGAAAGCCGTCGACCGTTGCTTGTTTTTTGGTCCGGTGATGGCGATGTCGAATCAATCCGTCCTTGACTGGGACTACAGAGGCTCTCGGCAGACTGCGAGCGGTCCGGCCCGATCGTCGATTCCCCTTTCGCCCGGCGGTCGACAGCTGCGGGTCGGCGAAGCGCGAGCGGGGCCACGTAGACGACCAGCAGGGCGGTCACCTTTCGGAAGGACGACTATGGCAACGACAGAGGTTCCGGTTCTCATCGTGGGCGGCGGCGGATGCGGCCTGGCCGCATCCGTTTTCCTGTCCGACCACGGTGTACGCCACCTGCTGGTGGAACGGCACCCGGGTACGTCGAGAATGCCGAAGGCGCACTATCTCAACCAGCGGACGATGGGCATCTTTCGTCAGCACGAGCTTGACGCTGAGGTGGCCCAGCAGGGGGCGTGCCTGGAGAAGTTCGGCAAACTGCGCTGGCTGACCTCGCTCGGCGGGGAAGGGCCCCTCGACGGCCTGGTCATTCAGGAGATGGACGCGTTCGGCGGCGGCGCGTTGCGGGAGACCTACGAGGCAGCCGGGCCGGTACTTCCGGTCAAGCTGCCCCAGGTCCGGTTGGAGCCGATTCTGCGGCAACATGCCGAGCGGCGTAACCCGGGACAGATCCGTTTCGGTCATGAACTGGTCACCTTCGCCGAGGAAGGCGACCGGGTGGTGGCCCAGGTCCGAGAGGTCGGCACCGGAGAGGTCACCACGGTCGTGGCCCGCTACCTCATCGCGGCTGACGGCGGCCGCACAGTCGGAGCGGCCCTCGACGTGCAGATGCGGGGCCTTCCAGGATTTCTCGAGGTCACCACCGCCTACTTCTCCGCGGACCTGTCGCCGTGGTGGCGCGAGGGCACCCTACTCACCCACTTTCTCCATCCGCACGACCCCGATCTGTCCAGCAACCTCATCGAGATGGGCCCCACCTGGGGGAAACACTGCGAGGAGTGGGTCCTGCACTTTCCGCCGGGCGACCCGCAGCGCTACCCCGAGGAGAGCATCGTCTCCAAGATCCGTGAGGTCCTTGGACTTCCCGGCCTGGAGCTCACGCTGCACCAGGTCACGAACTGGTCGGTGGAATCCCTGGTAGCTGACCAGTACCGGGTCGGTCGGGTGTTGCTCGCCGGCGACGCCGCGCACCGGCAGCCCCCCACCGTCGGGCTGGGACTGAACACCGGGATCCAGGACGCACACAACCTCGCGTGGAAGCTCGCCGCGGTACTCACCGGCCGCGCCCCGGACAGCCTGCTCGATACGTACCAGGCCGAGCGGCACCCGATCGGCCGGCACAACGTCGACTGGGCGGTCTCCGCGGCCCTGCACCACCACGCGATCCTCGAAGCCGTCGGTGTCGGTCAGCACACGGCGCCGCAGCGTCGGGAGCGATCGTTCGCGGCGTTCATCGACCCGTCCCCGATCGCGGCGGCTGCGCGGGCCCGTGCAGCCGAGTTGTTCGCCACTCACCGGGGTGGATGTCAGGCACACGACGTCGAGATGGGTTTCGCGTACGAACAGGGTGCGGTCATCCCCGACGGTAGCCCGCCGCCACCGCGGGAGCCGCTGCGGGACGTCTACCATCCCACCACCCGGCCCGGGCATGTGCTGCCGCACGCCTGGATCGAACGCGCTGGTCGGGTCCTGTCCACCCACGACCTGACCGGTTCCGCAGGCAGCTTCGTGCTGATTGTCGGTCCGAAGGCGGAGCGGTGGCGGGACGCGGCCGCGGTGGTGGCGGAGAAGCTCTCGGTCCCGATCAGCACCGTCTCCATCGGGGTCGGCGCGGAGTTCACGGCCGCCGACGACCGGTGGCTACGCGTCCGGGACATCACCGACGAAGGTGCCATCCTGGTCCGCCCCGACAACCACGTGGGGTGGCGCAGCAGAGGCACCGGGGCGAACCCGGCCGATGAGCTGGCCGGAGCCATCGGGCGCATCCTCGAGAGCGTGGGGCCGGCACGAGCCTGAATCCGGCGACAGCGCCTACCCCGCGCCCGTCCGAGTCTGTCATCCCGGGCGGGCGCGGGGTACTGCCCGGTGTTCCCCGGCGGGGCGAGGATTCCGACGCTGCTGCGGTCGGGCCGCCGGGGCACCGGCGGCACCACCGGCGTCCGGCCGAGGATGGTCACCTCAGGTCAAGGTGGCGACGGTGGTTCCGGGTAGCCCCACGAGCACCTGGTCAACGGCTTTACGCGCGTCGGCGATGCACGTGCCGACCCCCACTCCCTCGTACGCGGCACCGCAGACGGCGAGCCCCGGCGAGCCACTCACCGCCGTCCGGATTCGGTTCACCCGATCCAGGTGGCCGACTGTGTACTGGGGCAGCGCGCTCGCCCACCGGGTAACCCGGGTCGCCACCGGAGCACCGACCGCCCCGGTGGCCGCGGCGACCTCGGCGGCCACCAGCCGGACGAGGTCGGCGTCGTCGCGGTGCAGCGGTGCCTCGTCGCCGACCTGCCCGACCGAGCAGCGCAGGATCTCCACCTCGCCCGCCAGGTGCGGCCACTTCACCGTCGAGAAGGTCACCTCGTTGACGGCCCGTCCGTCTACCGCCGGAACGCGGTAGCCGCAGAACCCGCGCGCGGCGAGCCCGCCGGCGAATGCCGTACGCGGGTACGCCAGCGTGATCATGCCGACACTGGCGTACGGGATCTGCGCGAGCTCGGCGGCGGCCGGAGCCGCTCCGGGTACATCGGCCAGCAGCCGCCCGGCGGGCCCGGCGGGGACGGCGAGGATGACCGCGTCCGCGGTGAGGTGCTCTGTCCCGGCGTCGGCGTTGACGGTCAGCCGCCACCCCTGCTGTTCCGGAGCCAGGCCGGTGACCTCGGCCCCGGTCCGTACCTGCGCGTGGGGTGAGTCGGCGAGAACGGCGTTGACCAGTACCTGGGGCAGGTTTCCGAGCCCACCGGTCAGCGTGCCGATCCCGGTCGGGGCTTCCTGACCGTCCGGTGGTGGCGGCGGGACCAGCGAGCCCGCGGCCCGGATCAGCGACGGGTACCTGCGGGACGCGTTCGCCAGCGGGGCCAGCATGGCCTCGAACGACAGCTGGTCGGGGCGGCCGGCGCAGACGTCGCTGAGGAACGGGTCGACGAGGCGGTCCAGTACCTCCTGGCCGAGTCGTTCCGAGACGTAGGCCGCGACGGAGACGTCGCCGTCCCGTTCGGTCGGTGGCAGCTCGAGGTCACGACGGGCCTCGGCGACCCCCTCCGGCGAGAGGATGCCGGACTCGGCGAGGGCGTCCAGGTCCGAGGGGATGCCCATGAACTGGCTGGTGGGCAGGGGCCGAAGCGCACCCCTGCTCCAGATCGCTGTCGTGGTGGCGCCGGCCAGCGTGAGCTGATCGCCGAGACCGGCCGCGGTGATCAACCGCGTGGTCTTGGGACGTCGGGCATACAGCCCTTCCGCCCCCTCGTCAACGAGGACGCCCGCCACCTCAGAGGCGGACAGCTTCCCGCCGAGCCGCGGTGCGGCCTCGAGGAGGGTGATTCGTACTGGCTCGGTCCGGAGGTGGAACGCTGCCGTCACCCCCGTGATGCCGCCCCCGACGATGACCACGTGGGGCGTTGTATCTGCCCGATCCTGTTTGTTGTCCACCATGTCGCCTGCTCTTTTCCTGGGGTGCGATGTCGTAGCAGTCTCGCCGTGCTCCCGCGAATTCCGGTCGAGTGAGAGTTGACCGGGCAGGTTGTGGCGGTCGGCGGGGCGTGCCGGTTGGCGCTACGGTCCGTCCTCCTGCTTGCGCTTGAGTTGCTCGGCGAAGAGGCTCCACTCCTCGCTGATGCTGTCTGCGAGCGGAGCGATCACGCTCAGCCAGTGCGGCGGGATGGAGCCGGCGACCTCGCGCCAGCGATGTGGGGCACCGGCGTGCCACGCCATCCACCGGATGAACGCCCGGCCGCCTTCGGTGTATCGGATGGATGGATCGGTAGCCAGCTTCTTCGCCACTCCGGACCAGGTCAGCGGGGCGTCGGTGCGTCCGGGGCGCCTGACCGCACCACCCTGTGGGGCCGGCAACGCGGGAGTGGGCACCGCGGCACGGCGGGCTGGTCCCGTCGGCGGCTCGACCGGGGGAGGACGGTGCCCGGTGCGCTCCGGACTGAAGCCCCGGCGCAGCCGAGCGCTCACATCATGGACCGTGCCCAGAGATACGTCGGCCTCTCGGGCGACCTGCCGGAGCGGGGCGTTCGGGTGGGCGTTGAGGTAGGCGGCGGCGCGACGCCGGCCCTCCACGGCGGTGACCGGACGGCGTCTTCCGTCCCGGCCGATCCGCTTGCCACCGGCCTCTGCTGCCCCCGTCGACCGGGTACGTAACGATGCGATCGTCTTTGCGCTCAACCCCGTGATGGCGGCGAGGGCCCGATCGGACCAGTCCGGATACTCCGACAGCACCCGGTTGGCACCGGAGAGTCGGTCGGCTCGGGACAGCGGCAGCCCATGGGCGATGTTTGCCTGCATCGCCAGGATGAGCGCCTCGGCGTCGGTGCAGTCCAGGAAGCGTGCGGGGATGACGTGATCGCCGCGGAGCCGAGCGGCCTCGAGTCGGTGTAGCCCGTCGATGACCCGCCAGCCCTCCTCCTGGACGAGGATGGGCGGTAGCTGCTTGGTGCCGCCCGCCTCCACGAGTAACTGGACGTGGGCGCCGCTCGTGCCACCCTGCCGTAGCCGCAGACTGGGCGACAGGGCGTCCAGGGGAACGTCTCGTGCCGGCAGTCGCTCGAAGTTCTTCAGATCGAATTCGTCGTTACCCGTCGACTCGTTGCTGCCCGCCCTGGCGAACCTGAAGCCTTCCGTGGCCAGCGCAGCTTGCCCGTGGTGACGAGACATCCGGTACGCCCTCCTCGGTTGCCGTTTGGGCTGAGGGTGGCAGGGGCGTCTTTAGGCGTAGTCGAGACGGGGTGGACCGGCGCCGGGCGCTGGTCCACTCGGCGCTGTTCCGTTCTGGGGGGCGCCGAACCAGCGGGTGAGGGCGTGGGTGAGGTCGTGGGTGCTGCCGGGTGAGGTCCAGGCGAGGTAGCCGTCGGGGCGGATGAGGGCGGTGTTGAGACTGGGGTGGGGTTGGTGGGTCCAGGTGCCGGTGATGATGTCGATTCGGTCGGTCCAGGGGTGGGCGGTGGGGTGTTCGGTGGTGGTGGTGATGAGCAGGGGGCGGGCGGGGTGGAGTAGGTCGGCGATGCGGGGGGTGTTGCCGTTGGGGAGGGTGAGTTGGTGGTGTGGGGGCATGCGTCGGCCGAGGAGGGGGTGGTCGCCGGGGCCGAGGTCGTAGCGGACACCCAGCCCGCTGAGCATTCCGGCGAGGTGTTCGGCCGCGTCGGGGAAGGTGACCAGCTCGGCGAGGACACCGCGGAGCGGGTCCATCTCTGTACCGGTAAGTCGCAGCTCGATGGCGGCACGCGCGTTGCGGGCCAACTGTTGCCCGATGGGATGGCGTTCGGTGTGGTAGGTGTCGAGCAGGTCGGGTGGTGCCCAGCCGTGCACCGCCGCCGCCAGTTTCCAGCCCAGGTTCACCGCGTCCTGGACGCCCACGCTCAATCCCTGCGCCATCGCCGGGGGCTGTACGTGCGTGGCGTCGCCGGCCAGGAAGACCCGGCCGCGCCGGTACTCGGTGCTGACCCGAGACGCGTCGGTGAAGCAGCTGATCCAGCGACAGTGTCCATGATGTATGGACTCGCCGGTGAGCCGCTGCCAGGAGTCGGCCAGCTCCTGGTAGCTCAACGAGCTTCGGTCTCTCGGTGGCATACCCCGCTCGTGTACGACGACCCGGGTGACCCCGTTCTCCAGGTCCATCGCCATGACCATGCTGCCGTCGGGTAGATTCTCGCCGATCCGGCGGCGCCGGGTGTCGATGCCGGTGACGTCGGCGGTGTAGAACCCCCGGGTGGGCTCCGAGCCGGTGAAGCCGATCCCGGCCAGTGCGCGGACGGTGCTGCGCCCGCCGTCACAGCCGATCAGAAACCGGGCGGTCTCCCGGCCGGAGCCGGCGGGGCCGTCGAAGGTGACGACGACGTGGTCGGGGCCCTCCTCGAAGCCGTTGACCTCGTGGCCGTGGAACACCGGCACCCCCAGTTCGGTCACCCAGCTTTCCAGCATCCGTTCAGTCCGGTGCTGGGAGATGCCCCGGGCCCCGGCATGATCCTCCGGCAGCTGGCCGAGGTTGATCGGTACCCCCCCGAAGTGACTCTCCGCGGGCTCGGTCGGGCCCAGCCGGCCCAGCAGCCCTCGCTGGTCGAAGCACTCGGCGGTACGTCGGGTGAAGCTGGCACCCCGGGACTCCGTCGGCCGGGCCGACAGCCGTTCGTAGATCGCCACGTCGACCCCGCTGAGACGGAGTTCACCGGCGACCATGAGGCCCACCGGACCGGCCCCGACGACGATCACGTCCCGGGTCATCGGACTGTTCCGTTCTGGGGGGCGCCGAACCAGCGGGTGAGGGCGTGGGTGAGGTCGTGGGTGCTGCCGGGTGAGGTCCAGGCGAGGTAGCCGTCGGGGCGGATGAGGGCGGTGTTGAGACTGGGGTGGGGTTGGTGGGTCCAGGTGCCGGTGATGATGTCGATTCGGTCGGTCCAGGGGTGGGCGGTGGGGTGTTCGGTGGTGGTGGTGATGAGCAGGGGGCGGGCGGGGTGGAGTAGGTCGGCGATGCGGGGGGTGTTGCCGTTGGGGAGGGTGAGTTGGTGGTGTGGGGGCATGCGTCGGCCGAGGAGGGGGTGGTCGCCGGGGCCGAGGTCGTAGCGGACACCCAGCCCGCTACCCCGCCCGGCGAGATGCTCGGCCACGTCGGGGAAGGTGACCAGCTCCGACAGCATGCTGCGGATTGGTTCCACTGCGGCGTCCCCGAGGTACAGCGACGAGGCGGCCTGTGCGTCGGCGATCAGTTGCCGTCCGATCGGGTGGCGTTCGGTGTGGTAGGTGTCGAGCAGGTCGGGCGGCGCCCCGCCGTGCACCGCCGCCGCCAGCTTCCAGCCCAGGTTCACCGCGTCCTGCAAGCCGGCACTGAGTCCCCATGCCGCCAGTGGCGGCATCTCGTGCGCGGCGTCGCCGGCCAGGAAGACCCGGCCGCGCCGGTACTCCTCGGCCACCGCGGCCGCGTTGCCGCAGGCCCACAACCACGGTGCCGACCCGTGGTGCAGGGACTCGCCGGTGAGCCGTTGCCACGCGTCGGCGACCTCGGCGAATGTCAGCGCGTCCGGATCGGGGTTCGGCGGTAGTCCTCGGTCGTGGATCACGATGCGGTAGCGACCGTGCCCCAGTGGCGTGCACACCACCATGCTGCCGCTGGGCAGCCGTTCGCCGATCGGACGGGGGCGCAGTTCGACTCCGGTGACCTCTGCGGTGTACATGCCCCGAGTGGCCGCTGGTCCGGAGGCCTTGATCCCGGCCAGCGCCCGGACGGTGCTCCGCGCGCCATCGCAGCCGACCAGGTAGTGGGCTATCACCTCAGCGCTTCCGTCTGGCCCGCCGAAGGTGGCGACGATGCTGTTGCCCGCCTCCCGCAGACCGGTGAGTTCGTGCCGTCGGAGAACCGGAACGCCGTGTTCGGCCAGCCAGTCCGTCAGCATCTGCTCAGTGCGGGCCTGCGGCAGGCCCAGGATGCCACTGTGGTCGTCGTCGAGTTGGCTGAGGTCGATGCGTACGCCACCGAAGTGCCCCATCGGCCCCCAGCGAAAGCCTTCCAACCGTGCGAGCAGGCCGCGCTGGTCCAGCGATTCCGCGGCACGCCGGTTGAAGCCGAGAGCGCGGGACTCGCCGGTGGCTGCGGCGAGGCGGTCGTAGACCCGTACCCGCGCACCGCCCAGGTGTAGTTCGACGGCGAGCATCAGGCCGACCGGCCCCGCACCCACCACGATCACATCGGTTTCCATTTCCGGACCCTTCCGCATCGTGGCCGGATAATCGCTACGCCAAAGTATCCGCCGGCGCTTCTCGGTTCAATGGCGATTGATGTGTGGGGGTAATTGTTCGACTGCGGATTCCGGCGCGGTTGAACCTGATCTATTGCTCAGCAATTTCAGAGATGCCGAATTCCGGTCCGCCGTTCAGCATGGACGCGACAGTGCGACAGAAAGGAATTGCGGACGTGCCGGTCGAGAAGATCGCGTTGATCACTGGCGCGAACAAGGGAATCGGATACGAGATCGCGCGTCAGTTGGGGGAGCGAGGGCACACCGTCCTCGTCGGGGCCCGGGACGAGACCCGGGGCAGACAGGCGGTGGACTCCCTGGTGGCCCAGGGCATTGTGGCCGTCCCGCTGCGCCTGGACGTGACGGATCCTGCCTCGATCTCGGCGGCTGCGGCGGAGATTGAGCAGCGCTACGGCCGTCTGGACGTCCTGGTCAACAACGCCGGTATCGCCGGTGCTGCCAACGGTGCGCCGAGCACGGTGCGCGCCGATGATCTTCGTCAGGTGTACGAGACGAACGTCCTCGGGGTGGTGTCGGTAACCAACGCCGTGCTTCCGCTGCTGCGTCGGGCGGTGGCCGCGCGGGTGGTCAACGTCTCCAGCCACCTGGGCTCCCTAACATTGAACTCGCAGTGGGACTCGGCGCTGGCCGGCGTCAACCTGATGGCGTACCAGTCCTCCAAGACCGCTCTGAACGCGATCACCGTCGGGTACGCCAAGGAACTGCGGGGCACGCCGATCAAAGTGAACGCGGCGAGCCCCGGAATGGTGGCCACGGACCTCAACGGCCACCGGGGAAACCGGACTCCGGCAGAAGGAGCAGCGATCGCGGTTCGGCTGGCGCTGCTGGACGAGGCGGGGCCTTCCGGCTGCTGCCTCTCCGCGGACGGCGTCGTGCCCTGGTGAACCGACATTTCCCGCGGACACTGGTGGGTGTGCGCGCTGTGTGAAGGAGTGAACGTGCCGACAGATGGGGCGATTCTGGTGCTGGGCGGTACCGGTCGGCAGGGTGGGGCGACGGCCCGCGAACTGCTGCGCCGAGGGCGGACGGTGCACGCCCTGGTCCGGGATCCGGGCAAGCCCGAGGCCCAGGCACTGGCGGCCGCGGGTGCCGTGCTGGTCCACGGTGATCTCGACGACGAGGCGTCGTTGGCAGCGGCGATGACCGGTGTGCACGGAGTGTTCAGCGTCCAGACGTTCCGGACCCCCGGCGGTGTGGCAACCGAGCAACGGCAGGGGAAGGCGGTGGCCGACGCCGCGGCCCGTACCGGCGTGGGTCACGTGGTCTACAGCTCCGTCGGGGGTGCGGAGCGGGCCAACGGCGTTGACCACTTCGCGAGCAAGTGGCAGATCGAGCAGCACATCCAGCAGCTTGGTGTCCCGGCGACGATATTGCGGCCCACCATGTTTCACGAGGTCTTCCACGACACCGGTCCGCGCCTGGCCGACGGGCAGCTGGTCCTCGGTCTCTGGCTGCGGCCCGAGGTGCCGTTGCAGCTGATCGCGACGAGCGACATCGGCGCCTTCGCCGCGGACGCCTTCGAGGACCCGGACACCTGGCTGGGGCGGCAGGTGGAGATCGCCGGTGACGAACTCACCGGACCCGAGATGGCGGCGGCGTTCGGGCGGGTCAGTGGCCTGCCTACCCGCTACGAGCAGTTGCCCATCGGTCAGCTCCGCGTCGTCCGTCCGGACCTGGCGGCCATGTTCGACTTTTTCAACGACGGGGGATACCGCGCCGACCTGCCGGCACTACGCCGGACCCGGCCGAACCTGGTGAGCTTGGAGGCGTTCCTACGGTCCACCTGGACGGCGCCGGAGCCGGGTTCGTGACCGGACGGTGGGGCCGGTGCTCCGGTCGGGCCGCCGGCACCCGTCCCGGTGCCGGTGCCCGCCGTGGTCGCGGTCAACCGACGATCGGACCCTGGGTACGACTGCGCTTGAGTTCGAAGAACCCTCCGGTCGCGGCCAGCGCCAGCACGCCGTCCCAGAGCCGGAGCGCGGCGGCGCCCCGTGGGGCCGGCGACACCACCGGACCGAAGAACGCCACGTCCCGCACCGCGATGACCGGCGTGCCCACATCGGTGCCGACCCGGCCGACGCCGTCGTCATGGGAGGCCCGTAGGGCGGCGTCGAACTCGTCGGATCCGGCTGCGGACGCCAGCCCGGGATCCAGGTTCGCGGCGACCAGCGCCGCCTCGTAGGTGGAGCGCTGCCGGGGGGCGTTCTTGAGGTGGAACTCCGTGCCCAGCTCGGTGTACAGCCGGCCCAACGCGGGCGCTCCGTACTTCTGCTCGGCAGCAACGCAGACCCGCACCGCCTCCAGCGCGCCCTGCAAACCCCTCCGGTAGCGCTCCGGCAGGTCGTCGCGTCCCTCGTTGAGCAGCGTCAGGCTCATCACGTGCCACCGGGGCATGATCGGCCGGTGCTGGGTGACCTCGAGGAGCCACCGGGAGGTTATCCATGCCCAGGGACAGGTCGGGTCGAACCAGAAATCGACTGGAGTGCGGACATCATCGGTCATCACCGGGCCTCCTTTCAGCTCCGGTCAGCCCAGTGGTAGAACCGGGTGGCCAGGGCGTCCGTGGGGGAACGCCAGGTCGCTGGGTCGTAGGGCCGGATGAACGGCTTCAGATCCGCACTGATCCGGATGAACCGGGGGTCGGTGCGGGCCTGGGCGATCCGATCGCCGCCGTACTCGCCGTCGAAGTCCTGCAGGTGGAAGTAGAGCCCTTGGTAGTGGAACAGTTCGCGGCGTCGGGTGCCCATGCGGTGCGGCATCTCGGTGTCGTCAAAGGCGCCGAAGAGCTCGGCAACCTCCGTCGACCACTGTGGCTGCATCCGACCGACGATCAGAGTGCTGTACATTGTCGCGTCACCGCCCTCAGCTGGGAGATCAGTAGTTTCCGAGACCGCCACAGACGTTGATCGCCTGCGCGGTGATCGGCGCGGCAAGATCGCTGACCAGGTATCCGACAAGTCCGGCTACCTCCTCGGGGGTGGAGTAGCGGCCCAGCGGTATCTTCGCCTGGAATCGCTCCAGGATCGCCGCTTCGGTCGTCTCGAAGTGGGCGGCGTACCCTTGCCGTACCCGTTGCGCCATCGGCGTCTCGACGTAGCCGGGGCAGACCGCGTTGACGGTGACCCCGGTCTTCGCTAGCTCCAGCCCCAGCGCCTTGGTGAAGCCGACCACTCCGTGCTTGGACGCGGAGTAGGGCGCGGCGAGCACCACCCCCTGCTTGCCCCCGGTCGACGCGATGCTGATGATTCGTCCCCAACCGCGCTCCAGCAGCCGTCCCGACCGGAGTACCTCGCGGGTGACCCGGAAGACGCTGTTCAGGTTGGTCTCGATGACGTCGTACCAGAGCTCGTCGGCGATGGTGGCGGTCACCCCGCCGCCGCTGCGCCCGGCGTTGTTCACCAGGACATCAACGTGTCCGTACCGCTGGACGACGACGCCCACGAGACGCTCGACATCGGCCTGGAGCCGGACATCCGCGACGACACCGTCGGCCGGGTAGCCGTCGGCCCGTAGCTTGCCGACCGTCTCCTCGACGGCCTCCGGAGTTCGCGCGCAGAGAAAGACCCTGAGGCCGCGGCGGGCGAGCGTCTCCGCGACCGCCAAGCCGATTCCACTGGTTCCACCGGTGACCAGCGCTACTCGCTGTTCGTTCTCTGCCATGGGCCCGCCTTTCCCGAATGTTGTGTCGCGGCAGTGTGTCAACGATTTGCGAAATATCGCTCGAGCCTCGGTGGAAAGCGCTGTTCCAACCGCGTCGACTCGTCAGTTGAACGACCCGGTCGGGCTTGCGACCAGAAAACGAGCCGGCCTATCGTCTGGCATCTCACTATTGCCTCGGAGGAAAAGGACTATGTCCGCATTGCCTGCCGCTCCCGTGGTGCGGGACAATTCCGCCGCCTACCTGTTACTTGATCTGATCCAGGGCTCGGTGATCACTCAGGCGATCTCGGTCGCGGCCAAGCTCGGCGTCGCCGATGTTCTCGCCGCCGGCCCGTTGCCGGCTGAGGAGATTGCCAAACGCGTGGGCTCCGATCCGGAGGCGACATATCGGCTGCTGCGAACGCTCTCCGGCTGCTCGGTGTTCGCACTGCGACCGGATGGCCGCTTCGCGCTCACCCCGATGGGCGAGGCGCTGCGCGATGATGCGCCGGACTCCATGCGGGGCATAGCGATGCTCATGGGGCACCCCCTGCTCTGGGAAGAGTGGGGGCAGCTGATCGAGTCGGTGCGCACCGGCGAGGCCAACCTGCCGAAGCTGCGGGGCATGGGTGCCTTTGAATTCCTGATGGCGAACCCGGCGTACGCGGCCGAGTTCTTTCAGGGCATGGGGAGCCTCTCCGGTGCAGAGACCACCCCGGTGCTGGCCGCCTACGACTTCTCGCGGTTCCGTACCGTGGTGGATGTCGTCGGTGGGCGCGGCGCGCTGCTGGCCGGCATCCTCGCCCAGACGGACGGCTCCCGCGGCATCCTGTTTGACAACGAGGTCGCCACCGCGGACGCGCCAGCGGTCTTCGCCTCGGCCGGCGTCGGTGACCGCGTGACGATCGAGCACGGCGGCCAGTTCGACAAGCTGCCGGCCGGTGCCGACGCCTACGTGCTCAAGCACGTCCTGCACGACTTCCCGGAACCTGCCTGTCGGCAGCTGCTGCACAACGTGCGGGAGGCGATCGCTCCAGACGGGACCATGCTTGTGATCGAGTATGTGCTCGAGGAGAGAAACGAGCGCCACATCGGCAAGATCATAGATCTGTGGCTCCTGCTTCTGCTCGGCGCCAAGGAGCGCACCCGGTCCCAGTACACCGAGCTGTTCGCCGAGGCCGGCCTGAAGGTCAACCGGGTCATCCCGACCGCCTCACCGGTCTCCATCATCGAGGCGGTTCCGGTATGAGACTCGCCGTACCGCCGTTTCCACCGCCTCCACTGAGAAGCTGAGGTCAGAAGATGGACACGGACGTCATCGTCATCGGAGCCGGACCCACCGGACTGATGCTCGCGGCCGAACTCCGGCTCGGCGGCGCGAGCGTCATCGTCATCGAACGGCGTAACGAGCGGAGCTGGGAGTCCCGCGGCATCGGATTCACGGCGCGGGCGGCGGAGGTCTTCGCGCAGCGAGGACTGCTGGAGCGGCTGGAGAACACCGAGATAACCCGGCAGGGACACTTCGGAGGCATTCCGCTTGACTTCGGGGTGCTCGAGGACTCGCACTTCGGCGTACGCGGCGCGCCACAGTTCACGGTCGAGGAGATGCTGGAGAACCGAGCGTTGGAGCTCGGGGCGACCCTACGCCGGGGGCACGAGCTGATCGAGCTGAGTGATACCGGCGATCACATCACGGCGACCGTGCAGGGCCCGGACGGCCGGGTCGAATACTCGGCCCACTACCTGGTTGGTTGCGACGGCGGTCGGAGCACCGTACGCAAGCTCGCCGGTTTTGACTTCCCTGGCCAGGATGCGACCTGCGAGATGTACCTGGCGGACGTGACCGGCTGTGACATCCGGCCGCGGATGATCGGCGAGCTGCGTCCAAACGGCATGGTCATGGCGGGGGCGCTCGGCGAGGGCTACTCCCGCATCATCGTCTGCGAGACCGGCACCCCACCGGACCGTGACCGGAAGGTCACCTTCGTAGACGTGGCGGACGCCTGGCAGCGGTTGACCGGCGAGTCCATCCATCACGGCGCGGCGCGCTGGGTCAGCCGATTCACCGACGCTACCCGCCAGGTTACGGAGTACCAGCGGGGGCGGGTGCTGCTGGCCGGTGACGCCGCACACATTCACCTGCCCGCCGGCGGACAGGGGATGAGCATCGGTGTGCAGGACGCGGTCAACCTTGGTTGGAAGCTGGCGGCCACGGTCCGCGGCACAGCGGACGCCGGGTTGCTCGACACCTATCACCACGAGCGGCATCCGGTAGGGGCCCGGGTCCTGCGCAACACCCGCGCCCAGGGCATCCTCAACCTCAGCGGGAACTCGGTCGAGCCGCTGCGGGCCGTGGTGGCCGAGCTCATCGCGCTCCCGGTGGTGGCGCGGCACCTCTCCGGCATGGTGAGCGGACTCGACATTCGACACGCCCCGGAGGAGGACGCCGCACCGCTGGTCGGTGTGCGGATTCCGGACCGCGAACTGGAGTTGGTCGGGGGCGGCCGAGACCGGGTCGCCCGGCTGCTGCAGGCGGCGCGTGGTGTCCTGATCACCACTGCGGACTCTGCGGTGACGGCCCGACTGGCCGCCGCCTGGTCCGACCGGGTCGACCTGGTACGCGTGCGACACATGCCAGCCGGCCTGGGTGCCGACGGCCCACCCCTGGAATCGGTGCTGGTCCGACCGGACGGCTACCTCGCCTGGGTGGCGCCGGGCGGAGGCGAGTTGGTCGACGCCCTGCGGCGTTGGTTCGGCGCGGCCCGCCCCACCGGTGACACCCCGGACGCGGACCGCCTCGCGCGCGCCCACTAGACAGTCGGTACACAGGGAGGTGAACGTGACCACCGATACGGTGCACGAGACGGAGCATCAGGTCGTCGTCGACGCACCCGCCGAGCGGGTGTACGCGATGATCGAGGAGGTCGGCCGGTGGCCGGAGGTGTTCCCGCCGACGGTCCACGCCGAGTGCCTTGAACGTGACGGCGAGGACGAGCTGGTTCGGATCTGGGCGACCGCCAACGGCGCCGCCAAGACGTGGACCTCTCGCCGACGGCACGACCGGGAGCGGTGGACCGTCTCCTTCCGGCAGGAGCGCTCGCAGCATCCGGTCGGCGGCATGGGCGGGGCGTGGGTGATCGAGCCGATCTCCGGCTCCGCCTGTCGGGTGCGGCTACTGCATGACTTCTTCGCGGCCAGCGACGACCCAGACGATCTGGCCTGGATCCGGCGAGCAGTGGATCGCAACAGCACGTCGGAGCTGGCGGCGCTCAAGACGGCTGCGGAGCTCGCCGCCGCCGACCAGCGCTTCTCCTTCGACGACACCGTGCCGGTCACCGGCAGTGCCGCGGAGGTCTACGACTTTCTCAATGACGCCCGTCGATGGCCGTTGCGGCTCCCGCACGTCGCTCGGGTGGTGCTGGGGGAGGAGACACCGGGGCTTCAGGTGCTGGAGATGGATACCCGAACCAAGGACGGGTCGGTGCACACGACGTGCTCTGTCCGGGTGTGCGAGCCACACCACGGCATCGTCTACAAACAGGTCGTCCTGCCCGCCCTGTTGACGCTGCACGTCGGTCGGTGGTTGATCGAGGAGCAGGGCCCGGGGCGGGTGCTGGTCACCTCCCGGCACACCGTGCGAATCAATACCGCGCGGATCGCCGAGGTCCTCGGGCCAAAGGCCGACCTGCCGGCTGCCCGGGAGTTCGTCCGTAGCGCCCTCGGCGCCAACAGCCTGACGACCCTGCGGGCCGCAAAGGCGTACGCCGAGAGCGCTGGTAGCGGACGTGTAGTGCCGTGACGGTCACCCCGGTCGTCATCGTCGGTGCCGGCCCGGTCGGGCTCCTGCTCGCAGTCGAGCTGGGCCGGGCCCGGGTACCGGTCGTCGTCGTGGAACGGCTGGCCGACCCGATGACCGAGTCGCGGGCGGGCCAGCTCTCCACGCTCACCGCCGAGCTGCTGCACGAGCGGGGGTTGCACGCGCTGCTTGCCGAGGCCGGGCACGAGCCGCGGGCCCACTTCGCGGGCCTGGGATTCGACCTGTCGGGGCTGGACAGCGCGTACCGGGGCAACTGGAAGGTACCCCAGTACCGGACCGAGGCCGTGCTCGGTGAGCACGCCCGGCGCCGGGGCGTGACGGTGCTGCGGGGGCACGAACTGACCGGACTCACCGCCGGGTCCGACCACGTGGTCTGCCAGTTCCGGGGGCCCACGGGTCGGCAGCGCCTGAAGGCGGGGTTCGTGGTCGGCTGCGACGGATCGGGCAGCACCGTACGCCGGCTGTGGGACTTCCCGGTGTCGGCTACCGCGGCGACGAGAGAGTTGCTGCGGGCGGACGTGACCGGACTTCGGATCCGCGACCGGAGGTTCGAGCGGCGGCCCGCGGGGCTCGCGGTCGCGGCGACCCGAGCCGGTGTCACTCGGGTGATGGTGCATGTGGCCGGTCAGCCGGTAACCGCGCGGGCGGGGCGGCCGGAGTTCGGTGAGGTCGTCCGGGCTTGGGCGGCAGTGACCGGCGAGGACCTCTCCGGGGGCACGCCGGTCTGGCTGGATGCGTTCGACAACTCCCGGGGTCAGGTCGGCGCGTATCGACGGGGTCGGGTTTTGCTGGCCGGGGACGCCGCCCACTGGCACCTTCCGATCGGTGGCCAGGCGCTCAACGTCGGACTCCAGGACGCGGTGAACCTGGGCTGGAAGCTGGCCGCGGCGGTGCACAGCTGGGCCGCGCCCGGACTCCTCGACAGCTATCACGACGAGCGGCACCCGGTCGCGGCGCGGGTGCTGGATCACGTTACCGCGCAGGAGACGCTGCTGCTGGGGGGCGCTGAGGTCGAGCCGTTGCGGGCGATCCTGGCTGAGCTCGTCGGCCTGCGGCCGGTGCGTGATCATCTGGCCGAGACCGCCGCCAATCTGAGTGACCGGTGTGGCCCACCCGGTCCACCGCCGATCGGGCGGCGGGCTACGAATCTGCGGTTGCGGACCGATTCGGGTCCGCTTCCGATGGCGGGCACCGAGCCCGTCATTGTCCGGCTCAGTTCGGGTGCGGACAGTCCCCACCGCACCACGGTGCGGACGGTTCACGCGACTTACGACGGTGCTCCTCCACTGGAGGCCACCGCCCTCCTGCTGCGCCCCGACGGCTATGTCGCCTGGGCCGGTGACGACGAGGAGGGCCTGGAACAGGCAATCGAGAAGCTGTTGTGGGTGGAAGGTAGGAAGGGAAATGCCAGACTTTGACGCAGATGTCATTATTGTCGGGGCCGGCCCCACCGGGCTCATGCTCGCCGGTGAACTGCGCCTTGCCGGCGTCGAGGCCCTCGTGCTGGACCGGCTCACCGAGCCGACGAAGCAGTCTCGAGCGCTTGGCTTCTCGGCCCGGACGATCGAGGAGTTCGACCAGCGCGGACTGTTGCCCCGCTTCGGTGAGCTACAGACCATCCCGTTCGGCCACTTCGGTGGGCTGCCGCTGAACTATCAGGTGGTGCCGGGGGGCTCGTACGGGGCCCGGGGCAAACCGCAGTCCCTCACGGAGGGGATCCTGACGGGCTGGGCCACCGAACAGGGCGCTGCCCTCCGCCGTGGTTACGAGGTGACCGGGCTGCGGGAGATCGACGGGGGCGTCGAGCTGGACGTGGACACGCCGGCGGGCTCCAAGCGCCTGCGGGCCCGGTACGTGGCCGGCTGCGACGGTGGCCGCAGCACCGTACGGAAGCTGGCCGGAGTGGACTTCCCGGGCACCGACGCCACGATCGAGATGTGGTTCGCCGACGTGGCGGGCTGCGCGCTGCGGCCCCGATTCTCCGGGGAACGCGTACCCGGCGGAATGGTCATGGTGCTTCCGCTGGGCCCGGAGGTCAACCGGGTGGTGGTCTACGAACGCGGCGTGACCCGGCAAGGCGAAGGGGCGCCGAGCTTCGAGGCGATCGCCGCAGCGTGGAATCGGCTGACCGGTGAGGACATCAGCGGGGGGAAGCCGCTGTGGACCAGCTGGACCACCGACGCCAGCCGCCAGGCGGCGGAGTATCGGCGCGGACGGGTGTTCCTGCTCGGTGACGCGGCCCACATCCACCTGCCGGTTGGTGCGCAGGGGATGAGCGCGGGCATCGGCGACGCCGTCAATCTGGGCTGGAAGCTCGGCGCGGCGATCAATGGTCACGTTCCGGACGGCCTACTGGACACCTACCACACCGAGCGGCACCCGGTCGCCGCCCGGATCCTGACCAACACCCTCGCGCAGCGCATTCTGTATCTGGGCGGCGACGAACTGGACCCGATGCGGGCGGTGATGACCGAGTTGCTCGCCTACGAGGAGGCCCAGAAGCTGCTGGTGGGCATGGTTACCGGGCTGGACATCCGCTACGACGTGGGGGCCGACGACCATCCGTTGCTCGGCCGGCGGCTGCCCGACACCGAACTCACCGGTGACTTCGGGTCGGCCGGCGCGGCCCAGGCCTTCAGCTTCCTACACAGCGGCCGAGGCGTCGTCCTCGACCTGGCCGACGATGCCGAGCTGCGCGCCGTAGCCGCGCCCTGGAAGGACCGGGTTGACGTGGTCACCGCGTCGTCGCGGCCCGCCGGTGCGCTGGCGGAGGTCAACGCCGCGTTGGTGCGGCCGGACGGCTACATCGCGTGGGCCCGTTCCGGCACGGCGGACGGCACCGGCCTGCCGGAGGCCCTCATCCGGTGGTTTGGACGGCCCTGACCCGGCTGACCCAGCCGGGAAGACCCGCGCGGCGTAAGCCCGCGCGCCCCTAGAGGAGCGAGGAGACGCATGCCCTTCATCGACCCCGAAAACGGCTACCTGACGGTCATCAACCTGTTCAAGACCGATACCGCCGAGCGAGTGGATCGACTCGTCGGCGAGATGCGGGCGATCGTCGACACCGCGGACTACCCCGGTTGGATCTCCAGTACCGTGCATCGGGGCCTGGCGGAGCCGGGGACCGCCAACTTCATCCAGTGGCGCGGCAAACAGGACCTGGAGTCGCGGTACGCCGGCGACGAGTTCAAGCACCGTACGGTTCCGGTGTTCCACGAGATCACCACCTTCATTCGGTTGTTGCAGACCGAGGTGGAGGCGAGCCAGCGCCACCCCGCGCTCGGTGCGGTCACGGAGATCTCACCGGCTCGGGATGACTACACGGTGATTGAGATCCTCGGCGTGGCCCCCGCTGACCAGGACGAGTTGATCAGCACCCTGGGTGCGGCTCACCAGTGGTTGGTTGACGTACCGGGCTACCGCTCGCAGAGTTTGCTACGCGGCATTCGGGCGCGTGGTGTCCAGGGTGGCGGTGGTGGTCTGACCGGCGTCGGCGAGGAGCGGGACTTCGTGGTGGTCTACTCCCAGTGGGACGGCCCGGAGGCCTTCGACGCGTTTCGCACCCGACCCGCCGCCGACCAGCCGGCGGTCCGCCGTAGGTCGCTGGAGAAGCGGAACTCCCTCACGACCACCACCGCCTGGAACACCTATCGGGTTGTCCACACCCGGTCCAGCGCTCAGCCCGCGTCGGCCTGATCTTCTCCGGGCATCCGGTCGCGGCCGTGCGGCCTCCGTCACGGGCCGCGACCGGATCCCCCAGAGCGCTACTGGCCGGTGATGGTCGCCCAGTGCCACTGGCTGTCGAACGCGGCCACCTCAAGGTTGGTGCCGGCGGCGACCAGCGTGGCGGCCTCGGCCGTGGCGGTGGCAATGAAGCCCGAAGCCCGATCTGCGGCGAGCAGGTCCTGCTCGTCGAACGGCCGCCCCGCGCAGCGCAGCAGCCGCAGGTCGACGAAGCCGGTGAAGGCGCGGCCCAGTACCGCCACTGGCTGCGGGCTGCGGATGCTGAACCGCACCTGGGCGGCGACGTGACCGTGGTGGTGTTGGTCGGAGTGGTAGGCGAGATCCGGGATGGTGGGCGGGGCGAAGTAGTCGCGGTCCACCACCTCCGGGACCGGCGGCAGGTTGCCGGCGAGGAAGTGCCACGAGTTGTACTGCATGCGCGCGGCCATCGACCACGCGGCGTCGGCCAGGCGCGCGGCGGAGTTCCCGAAGTGTCGCCGGGCCGCCGGCGCCGGCACCACGCAGCAGAAGAAGTGCGGAATGTCCCAGGAGACGATGGTGGCCCACCGCTCGTCCCGCAGCGCCGCGACCAACCTGGTCAACGATCGCATGCCGCGGCTCATCGCGAAGTCGGCGTCGAAGACCGTGGTTGTCGCGGAGACGGTTTCGTACACCAGGGACTCCAGCCCGGTCCCGAAGTCGCCATGCGGTTCAGCCAGCCAGCCGGGCGATGCCGCCACGGCGGCACCCAGCTCGCGCAGTGTGCCGCCGGTGACCGGCAGCCGGTCACGCAGGTGGGCGCTGAGTGCCGCGTCCGTTCGATGTGCCCGGCTCGTGGCAGGCCCGGCGACCCGCTCGATCTTGTGCATCAGGGGCCCGTGGATGTCCCGGTAGAGCTGGACCTTTGTGCTGATCTCCCGGCGGCGCCGAGCGATCGCCACCGCGAGTGCGTCGAGCGCCGTCACCTCGGTCGAGGTGGCCGGCGGCACTGGATCACCGCCGGGGATCTCGTTGTACGCCACCCGGGTCCGCTCCAGGAGGTGGGCCACGTGTTCGAGGGTCAGCTGCGTGCCGTTCGCCTCCTCGATCCGGGCGTACCCCGCCGACCGGACCAGCAGCGTGAGCGAGACCACCAGCAACACGTCGTCGTCGGACCACAGGTCGAGCGGGACGGTGACCAGGGCGCTGAGTGCACAGTCCGGGTGCCCCGGCCAAAGTGTCTTGCCGGTCAGCGTGTTTCGGTCGCGGAAGTTGGTGTACTGCCGGTCACCGCAGTAGAACACCACCGGAGCTGTTCGGCGAACCGCCTCGGTCAGCTCCGTCAGCAGCTTCTCCCGACCGTCCGACCGTGCCTCGGTGAGCCAGCGGCGACAGTCGGCGACCGAGTCGTGTAGTCGTGCGGTGGCTGCGGTGAGCTCGGCCTGGTACGCGGTCAGATCCCGCGTCGACCATGGCACCCGCAGCACGCCGCCGACCAGATCCTCCGTACCGGTCAGCGGACCCTGGGACGGAACCCGTACGGCGATCCGACCGCTCCTGGTCAGCCCGACCTCGCCGAGGAAGGCCATCCCGGCGCTGTCCACGTGCCGGGCGGCCGGATCGTCACCGCGCCACGTCCGGCCGAAGAGAACCCGTACCGCGCACTCCGCTGCGGTGGGTAGCGCCCGTAGTTGGATCTCCGCCGGAACGTGTCCGCCGAGGGTCAGCAGCGTCTCCACCGCCACGGCCGGGCTTGGCGTGGCCACCGCCTGCTGCCAGACCCGGCTCAGCAGGCCGGGAAAGCCGGCGTCGCTGGCGACGGGGTAGTCGGGTGTGGCGGTAACGCCGGCCGGCCGGCCGAGTCGGCTCGGTCGTCGGCTCTGCCGCGCCTTCGCCAGGGCGGCTCTGCGGGACAACCCGCTATCCGGCTCGACTGGCAGTGTCATGCCCATCCTCCGTGGTCAGGCCGATGTGATCCCAGAGTTTGTCGTCGGTTGGTGTCCACTGCGGATCCGGGTAGATGCAGTCAACCGGGCAGACCAGCACGCAGACCGGGCAGCCGGAGCACAGCTCGGGAATGATCACGACGTCGAGTCCCCGATCGAAGATGGCCCCGAACTCGGGCGGGCAGTTGCGCAGGCAGGTGTCGCACGTGATGCACTCGGATTTCTCGATCCGGCGTGGCGGCTTCTTCCACGCCTCGTTGCGGGTGCGCTGCATGATCCGCGCGTCCCGCGCGGCGCCTGCCTGGGCAGCGGCCTCTCGTGTCCACGGCATCTCCTGCTCACCTCCTGCTGGGGGCACCCCGGGCCGACCAGCGGCGGCCCGGAGCGGAGTTCCCCTCGGTCAATGGGCGGACCGCCGGAGCTGCGCGGAGATGCCGTCCCACAGCTGGGTCCGCGCGGCCATGGCGGTGTTGATGGTGTCCTTGCACTGCTCCCACCGGTCCTTGTCGTCCCCACACAGGTCGGCGAGCATCTGCATCGCCATCGGCGTGTGCTCCTCGCTGTCCACCTGGATGTGCCGCCGGAGGTAGTCAACGAAGGTGGAGAGCACACCGACTCCGGCGTTGAGCGCGGCGACCTGGTCGAACATCGCCGGGATCAGGTCCTCCCGGCCGAACGCGAACGCCGCGGCCTGGCAGTGCACCGGGGCGTCCTCGATGAACTTCCAGGTGGTGCCGATGAACTCGGCCGCCGGCCCGGGGACGCCGGCCTGGGTGATCGCCGCGGGGACCGGCATCCCGGCGCGCAGCAGGCTGATGAAGGACTCGATACCGCTGGTGTCGGCTCCGGCCTGGCGCATGCCGTCCACGTACAGTTCGAAGTGGCTGATGAAGCCGTCGCCCAGCTCGTCGCTCTCCTCGACCAGGGTGATGTCGTTGATCAGCCGGCTGCTGCTGCGCTGTCCCGACGGCACCCAGGGCACCTCGACGCAGGTGAGCTGCCGTTGCAGGGACTTGAGTAGGGACATGAAGTCCCAGACCGCGTAGACGTGGTGCTCCATGAAGGTGACCACCGCGTCAACGCTGTCCAGTTGCCCGTACACCGGGTGGCCAAGCACCTTCTGCCGGGCCGGCTCGATGGCGTCCTTGAGCATGTCGATTGCCGGGGTCGATTCGCCCCAGTCGTACCGTGGCATTGCCCTTCTCCTCTCGTCTTGCCCTGCGGGTCCGGCCCACTGGGCTGGGGATCAGAAGACCCCGAAGTACTCGCGGTGCTCCCACTCGGTGACGGAGTCGGTTGCCGGGTGCTCCGTCGCGCACCAGGCGCGGAACCGGGACGCCTCGCTCTCCTTGAGCTTCTGCAGGCAGGTCTTCAGTGGCGTGCCGAGCAACTCCTCCGCCCGGCTGCTCTCGCGGAACGCCGCCAGCGCCGCGTCAAAGGAGGCCGGCAGCGCCGCGGCCTGCGCACCAGCGGGCACGGCGTCAGCCGAGTCCAGCCCGGCCAGGCCCGCGTGTAGCTGCGCGGCGATGACCAGGTACGGGTTTGCGCATGGTTCCCCGATCCGGTTCTCGACGTGGGTTGCGCTGCCGGCGTTGAACACCCGGATCATGGCGCTGCGGTCTTCCTCGCGCCAGTTGGCGGAGGTGGGGGAGAGCGGGAACCGCGGCGCCAGCCGGTGGTAGCCGTTGACGGTCGGGACGGACAACAGGCAGAACTCGCGTGCGTGGGCCAGCAGCCCCCGTACGTAGGCCTCACCCGCGACAGAGAGCGGGCCCGTCGTGCCGTCGTCCGGCGCGAACAGGTTGCGGTTCGTCGTCGTGTCGACGACCGACTGATGCAGGTGCCAGCCGCTCGGATCGAACCCCTCCAGCCCGGGGAGGGTCATGAACGACGCGTGGTAGCCGCGGCGTCGGCACTCCTGCTTGACCTGGGTGCGGAACAGCAGCATGGCGTCCGCCGCCGCCAGCGCCAGCATCGGGTCGAAAGTCGTCTCCAACTGCCCCGGCCCGGATTCGTGTTCGATGGTGCGCAACGGCAGGCCGAGTGCCATGAGCATGGCCGCCAGCGGGTCCGCGATGTCGGCCACGGCGTCGTAGTAGCTGTCCAGGTTGAACTGGTATCCGGGGTTCATCGCCGCCACCGCCGGGGCCGGCCCCTGCCGGCCGAACCCGTTGCCCGCGTTGCCCACCGGCCCGGCGACCAGGCGGGTCAGGTACCACTCGACCTCAAGCCCAATCACGGGCGCCAGATCGCGTTCGGCGTAGCGGGCGCAGACCCGGTGCAGGAGGTGACGGGTGGCCAGTGGGTGTGGCGAGCCGTCCCGGAGGTACTCGTCGCCGACGACCCACGCGGTTCGTCGTTGCCCGCGAGGCAGTACCTGGAACGTCCGTGGATCCGGGACCAGGACGAAGTCGCCAGCGCCGAGTAGTTCGCCGACCCCGACGCCGGGGTCGGCGAGGAAGTCCACCGCGACGGCGTGGCCGGTGTCGAAGAGGAACGGCCCGGGGCTGAAGTCCAGACCATTGCGCAGCACGGTACGGAAGACGTGCGCCGGCACGGTCTTGGAGCGGGCCAACCCGTGTGGATCACCGAAGACGACCCGTACCAGGTCGACATCATCGAGCGCGGCCTCGACCTTCTCGGCAGCGGCGATCTGTTCGTCGTTCCAGAGGCCGAACTCGGCCACGAACGAGGGCCGTCCGACGCCGCTGTCGTTGTCGGGCAGGGACCAGGTCCTGGACATCGTCATCGCTCTCCTTGGAAGTCGCCGCCCGGCCGGGGCGTCGGGCGGGCCAGCTCCGCTTCCAGCCGGCTGGCTGCCCGGAGCACCAGGTCGTCGTCGCCGACCCGACCCACGAGCTGAACCCCGACCGGGAGCCCGTGGGGCGTCACGCCGGCGGGCAGGGAGAGGGCCGGCTGGCCGGTGAAGTTGAACGGGTAGGTGGCGGGCGACCACGCGAGCCACCGCAGCCCGTCCGGGTCGGTGGTGGCGGGCGGGGCGACGTCGTCAGCGGCGAAGGGCGTGATCGGGACGGTCGCCATCGCCAGCAGGTCGTAGCGCTCCATCACACGGTGTAGCCGCGCCCGCAGTGCCATCCGCGTCTCTTCGGCGCGGAGGAGGGCGGCGCCGGTGAGGGTGCGCCCGTACCGGACGAGAGCGAGCCGGCCCGGGTCGCAGAGTTGGTCCTCCTCCGGCGTCGCTGCAGCGGCCTCAGCGGCAGCGAGGAGGTCCACGAGCGCGCCGTAGGGATCGGTGAACGGCACTGCGATGCGCTCGACCCGGTGTCCCAGTCGGGCCAGCACCGGTTCCACCATGCCCGTGACCGCACGGACCTCATCGGTTGTCCCGGGGAACTCGAGCCAGCCGATCCGTAGCGCGGTGGGAGCGGCCGTCGGTGCCGCCGCTCCCGCTACGGAGTCCGGGTCTCGGTGGTCCGGTCCGACCAGCACCGCCATCAGGGCGGTGATGTCGGCGACCTCGCGCGCCAGCGGCCCCAGGTGGGACAGGCGCTCGGCGCTGGGCGGCACGTAGGGGACCCGGCCGAAGGACGGCTTGAACCCGACCACGCCGCAGAACGCCGCGGGGATGCGGATCGACCCAGCCCCGTCGGTACCGACCGCCGCGGTACTCAGCCCGGCCGCCACCGCGGCGGCCGAGCCACCGCTCGACCCGCCGGCGGTCCGCTCCGGTGCCCACGGGTTGCGGGTCGGGCCGGCGACCCGACTAACCGTGCTGGCGCTCCACCCGTACTCCGAGGTCGCGGTCTTGCCCACCAGGATCGCGCCCGCCGCCCGTAGGCGGGCCACCGCCGGTGCGTCCACCGCCGGCCGGCGGTTCGGCAGCAGTGACCCGCGCCGGGTGGGCAGATCCCGGGTCTGGATGAGGTCCTTGACCGCGATGGGGACTCCGAGTAGCGGCCGGTCTCGGAAGGCGACCTCACCGAGAGCGCCGATGAGTTGGTCGGCCGCGTCCGCCTCGGACCGCGCGCGGTCGTCGGCGACCGCGACGAACGCCCCGATCGTCGGGTCAACGTCCCCGACAGCCGTGAGTACGTTCTCGACATGCTCGACAACTGTCGAACGGCCGGTGAGAAACAGTTGTCTGGTCTCCCGGATGGACCGGCAAACCGGCGGTCGGGTGCTGGGAAGCGGGAAAGGGGGCACCACACCAATAAAGGTCACAGTCGTGCTGTCGGGCAAGTGCTGGGGGAAGGGGTCGCGGCCCGGATGGCAACTCTGAAGAAAGGACCTTCGGTGCTCCTCGGATCCGCCTTGTTCAACTGAAGAAAAGCTAGGTCAGCTTGGGAGGCAAGTACGGATAAATTGTGGATCAGTGCTGTACTGTGCACCGGAAGAATCGCTACCCTGCGGCTCGTGGTTTCGGTTCTCGTTAGGGGTTCATGGTCATGATTTCTCGTTATTCTCTGCCGGAGATGGCCGACCTCTGGTCGGACGACGCACGCTATGCCACCTGGTCGAAGGTGGAGCTCCTCGCGACCCAGGCGCAGGCGATGCTGGGCCGGGTCCCCGAGCCGGCCCTGGCCGACATCCAGCAAGCCCGGGTGCCGTCGGTGGCGCGGGTTGCCGAGCATGAGCGCCAGCGGGACCACGAGATTCTCGCCTTCCTCGCGGCCTTCTGCGAGAACATCCCGGCGGACTCGGCTCGTTGGGTCCACCTCGGCATGACCAGTTACGACCTGGTGGACACCGCGCTGGGGGCAACCCTGGCCCGCGCCTGCGACGTGCTGCTCGAAGCGGTGGTACGGCTGCGCGGTGTGCTGGTGGATCAGGCGCTCGCGCACTGGGAGACGGTCTGCATTGGCCGTACCCATGGTATGCACGCAGAACCCACCACGCTCGGGCACAAGCTCGCGGGCTTCGCCTTCGCGACGGACCGGTCCGTGCGGCGGCTGCGAGCGGCGCGTTCCGAGGTCGCGGTCGGCACGATCTCCGGTTCGGTTGGGACGTACGCGCTCATCGATCCCTTCGTCGAGGAGCACGTCTGCGCCGAGCTCGGCCTCGGAGTGGAGCCCGCCCCGTCCCAGGTCGTGGCCCGGGATCGACACGCGCAGCTGCTGCACGCCCTCGCCACGCTCGGCGCCTGCGTGGAGCAGCTCGCCACCGAGGTCCGACTGCTCTCGCGTAGCGAGGTCCGCGAGGTGGAGGAGCGCCGCACGGCCGGCTACCAGGGTTCCAGCGCCATGCCGCACAAGCGGAATCCGACCGCCAGCGAACGTCTGGTGGGGCTGGCCCGGCTGCTACGCGGGTACGCGGGTACGACGTTGGAGAACGTGGCGCTGTGGCACGAGCGGGATCTGTCCCACTCCTCCGTGGAGCGGGTGGTCCTGCCCGACGCGATGATCGTTGCGCATTACCAGACGAGTCGAGCCGCGGACCTGGTGGCGGGGTTGGAGGTGTTCCCGGACCGGATGCGGGCCATGGTCGAGGGGAACGGTGGTGTGTTCTACAGCTCTGCGGTCCTGGCCGACCTGCTGGCCGGCGGCATCGAGCGGGAACGCGCCTATCGGTCGGTGCAGGCCGCCGCGAACGGCGCTGCCTCCGGCGACGGAGATTTCGCTACCCTGCTGCGAGCCGAGGGTATCGATGTCGCACCGTTGCGCCCGGAGCGTTTCCTGGTCCACCACGACGTCATTCTCAAGCGATTGGAAAATCTCCGTGACCTGGCACATTGAACGCGAAAATGGCGTCGACCTCGACCTGGGCGCGGTCCTGGCGCTGTACCGGTCGTCGGGGCTCGGCGCGCGGCGGCCGATCGCGGAGGCCGGTCGACTGGCCGCGATGGTGAGAAATGCAAATCTGGTGGTGACCTGTCGGGTTGGGGGAGAGTTGGTGGGAATCGCGCGGAGTATTTCCGACTTTTCCTACGTGACCTATCTCTCCGACATCGCCGTGGATCGGGCCTATCAGCGGTCTGGCATCGGCAGGGCCCTCATCACGGCGACCCAGCAGGAGGCACCGCAGGCGAAGATCGTTTTGCTGTCGGCGCCGGCCGCGGTCGACTACTACCCACACATCGGGTTCACCCGACACGACTCAGCCTGGGTGCGCAACCCGTAGCGGGCAACGGTGACGCAGCGACGAGCTGCGGGCAACCTCCCCGGTCCAACTCGACGCCCGGGTGTGGAGCGTCTATCGGGCGTCTGCCGGCACCTCGACCTCACGGCTGACGAGCAGTGCGTAGTGACCCCCCAGTTCCAGGAGCTCGGCGTGGGTGCCGCGTTCGACGATGGTGCCCGCGTCCAACACGATGATCTCGTCCGCGTCGCGGATCGTCGACAGCCGGTGCGCGATCGTGATCGTGGTACGCCCGGCGCTGGCTGCGTCGATGGCCCGCGTGACGGCCTCTTCGGTCTGGTTGTCCAGGGAACTGGTCGCCTCGTCGAGCACCAGGATCGGTGGGTCCCGCAGGACCGCCCGGGCGATCGCCAGGCGCTGCCGTTCCCCGCCGGAGAACCGGAACCCCCGCTCGCCCACCACAGTGTTGTAGCCGTCCGGCAGCGACAGAAGGTGGTCGTGGATGTGTGCGATCTTGGCGGCCGCCACCAACTCGTCGTCGGTCGCGTCGGGTCGGGCGAACCGCAGGTTCTCGGCGACCGAGGTATGGAACAGGTAGGTCTCCTGGAACACCATCCCGACGGCGGCCGCCAGCGTCTCCGCGGGCAGGTCCCGCACGTCGGTGCCGTCGATTGTCACCTGCCCCGACGTCGGGTCGTACAGCCGCGGGACCAGGTAGCTGAGGGTGGTCTTGCCGGACCCGGTCTCGCCGACGATCGCCAGGTTGTGGCCGGCGGGTACCGCCACGTCGATGTCGCTGAGGGTGGGTCGGTCCGCGCCGGGGTACGTGAAGCTGACCTGTCGGAGTCGGAGTTCTCCCCGCGGCTTCGCGAAGGGGGCGGGACCCGTCGGCTCGCCGAGGTCGACGGGCAGGTCGAGGTACTCGAAGATCCGGCCGAACAGCACGAGTGAGGTCTGCACCTCCACGGCAACCTCGACCAGGGAGACCGCCGGCCGCAGCAGGGTCTGCTGCAAGGTGGTGAAGGCGACCAACGTGCCGATGGATATCGCCGCCTGGCCGCCGCGACCGTTCAGTCCCGCCACCCAGTACGTCGCCGCCGGCATCGACGCCAACACGATCCAGGTCGTTGCCTGCGTCCAGCGGCCTGCCATGTGCGAGCGGATCTCCAGGTCGGACAGGACGCGCGACTCGGCCGTGAAGCTGTCGGTCAGCGAACGGGAGCGGCCCATCGTCCGGGCCAGCAGCACACCGCTGACGGAGAGCGACTCCTGCACGATCACGGAGATCGCCGCCGCCTGGCGTTGCCGCTCGCGGGTGATGCGGCGGCGTTGGTTGCCGACCCGTCGCCCAACCCAGACGAAGAACGGGACCATCACCAGCGACACGATGGTGAGCCGCCAATCCAACACCAACATCCCGATGACCGTGGCCACGACCACGGTCACGTCGGAGACCAGCGTTGTCGCGGTGGTGGTCACCGTGGCCTGCATGTCGCCGATGTCGTTGGTGATGCGCGACTGCACCTCGCCGGAGCGGGTCCGGCTGAAGAAGGCCAGCGGCATCCGCTGTAGGCGTCCGTAGACGGCGGCGCGCAGATCATGCATCACCTGCTCGCCGACCTTCGTGGACAGGTAGGTCTGCCAGACGACGACCGAGCTGTTCGCGACGGACGCAAGGAGCATGCAACCTGCGAGAACGGTGAGCAAGCCCGTCCGGCCCTCCGGTAGGGCCACGTCCAGGATCTCTCGGATCAGGAACGGGTTGACCAGAAAGAACAGAGATGAGAGGCCGACCAGGCCGGCGACGAGTACCAGGCTCCATCCGTACGGGCGGAACAGCCTGAGGATGCGCCGTACCGGCACATCAGGGGCAGTGGTGGTCACCCAGCCTCCTCAGCCGGCCGGCCTCGGCGCGGCGTGTCGTCGGGTCGTCCCGGCCGGACGAGCGCGAACGGCCCGGGGTCGCTGCCGGCCGCGGCCGCGGGACGCCGGCACGCCACCGGGCACCGGTACGCCGCCCCGATCAGGGCTTGGCTTCGCCGGCGGCGATGTAGACGTCCCCATCCTCGACCCGTACCCGATAGGTGTCGATCGGTCGGGTAGCTGGGGGGTTGGTCGGCTCGCCGTTGCGCAGATCGAAGCAGGAGCCGTGGAGCCAGCACTCGATCGTGCCGTCGTACACCTCTCCCTCGGAGAGCGAAACCTCCGCATGGGAACACCGGTCGTCGAGCGCGTACACCTGTCCTCTGCTACGGACCACGGCCACGGCTCGGCCCTCGACCCGTACCTTGAACGCGCCCTCGGCCGGGAGCGCCGTCACCGGGCACACCTTGACGAAATCCATCGACCACTCCTCTCGACCACGTTTCGCTTCGCACCGGATGCCGGATGCCGGATGCCGGATGCCGGGTTACGGGGATCGTCCGCTGGACGGGAGCCGACCCCGCCACCTTGCGCGTCGGGTCTACGGCACCGGCCGAGCGGGAGTCGAAACCCGCTGGAGTCTCCTGCCCGCCCTCGCCGGTGACCAGGGAAGAATGGATCAGGAATCAAGAAGCGCCGGGGTTGGGCGGCCGTTAGCGTAAGCGCTATGAACATCACCATTCACTCGAGCTTTCTGCCGCACGAGAATGCGGATGCGTCGGTCACCTTCTACCGGGAGGTCCTGGGCTTCGAGATTCGAAACGACGTCGGTTACGAGGGGATGCGGTGGGTCACGGTAGGCCCGGTCGGCCAGCCACAGACCTCGATCGTGCTCCAACCGCCGGCGGCCGATCCCGGGATCACCGACGACGAGCGGCGCACGATCGAGGAGATGATGGCGAAGGGCACGTACGCCGGTGTTCTCCTCGCCGCCCCCAACCTCGACGAGGTGTTCGAGCGGGTGCAGGCCAGCGGAGCCGAGGTGGTGCAGGAGCCGATCGATCAGGCCTACGGGGTCCGGGACTGCGCCTTCCGTGACCCGGCCGGCAACCTGATCCGCATCCAGCAGGCGGGCTGAGCTCCGCGCGGAAGCGCCATCTCCCTCGTGGATCGCAAGCCCACTGATGCCAAGGAGGCCATCACCACATGCTGTTGCCGGACACGATCACGCTCGGTGCAACCGACGCGCAAGCCGCACATGTCTTTTACCGGTCCGTGTTCTCACCTACCGCCGTCAGCCATCAGGACGAGCGGGTGGAGTTGGATCTGCACGGTGTGGCCCGACTCGCCGTGTGCCCGGTTGAGGAACTGGCGGCGCAGGCGCACGCGGGGCCCGCAGCACCGAACTACCGCGGCTACGTCCTCAGCTACATCGTCAATCAGCCCGACGAGGTGAGGAGCATTCTCGACGCTGCCGCGCGGCAGGGTGCGAGTGTACTCAAGCCTGCAAAGAAGGCCATGTTCGCCGGCTTCTCCGGCGCCTTCCAGGCTCCGGACGGCGCGGTGTGGAAGCTGACCTCGGCGAAGGCGAAGGCGACCGGACCGGCCCAGGAGACGCCCGTGCCAAATGAGGTCGGTGTCCTCCTCGGCGTCGCTGCGACGAAGTCTGCCAAATCTTTCTATGCGGCCCTGGGAATGGTGGTCGACCGGGACTACGGCAGCAAGTACATCGACTTTCAGCCAAGTCCGGCCGGCTGCCGGCTGGGCCTCATGGACGGGAAGGTACTGGCCAAGGATGTCGGGACCAAGGAGGACAGCGCCGACTTCCGGGCGGCGGCCTTCGAACGGATGGTGCCCTCACCGGACGAGGTCGACTCCCTTCTGTCGGCAGTTGCCGCTGCCGGCGGCCGGGTCGTCGCTCCGGCTGCGAAATCCGGTTCGGGTGTCTACGCCGGCTACTTCACTGATCCGGACGGCTTTCTGTGGAAGGTGACCTCCGGATAGTGGTCGGGAGTCGGCTGTGTCAGCCACCGCGGAACCGAGTCCGCCGGCCGGCGTGCCGGCCGGCGGAATCGTCGAGCGTGCCGTTCAGCCGGCTTCCGGATCTGGCAGGGGATTCGCGTCGCAGGTGGCGTCAACGCCGGTCGTGGCGCTCGGCCGGGTGCCGTCTCGGAGGTAGGCGGTGACGTGGCTGTTGAGGCACCCGTTGGCGTTGGCGGTCAGGGAGGCGCCGTGGAAGACGCCGCCGCGCTCCAGGACCAGCCGAGAGTTCGGGAACCGCCGGTGTGTTTCGTAGGCCCCGGCCACCGGGGTGAGCGCGTCGTGCTCCGCCTGGATCAGCAACATGTTCGCGCTCCGGTCGCCGACCTTCGCCGGTCGGCTGGCTGGCACCGGCCAGAACGCGCACGGAGCGTTGTACCACGCGCTGTTCCAGGTCATGAAGCGGTCTCCCCGGTTGTACTGGCGGGTCAGGTCGGTGTGCCAACGGTTCCAGCGCTGGGGCCAGTAGCCGTCGACACACTGCACGGTGCGGTACGTGGCGTGGGTGTTCTGTGCGGGGAAGCCGGGTTCGCCGCCGAAGTTGTCCCTCAGTCCGGCCGGGTCACCTCGCAGGACCCAGTCGGCCAGCACCTGTGCGTGGTAGGTCCAGACGTAGCTGCGATACACGTTCACCGCGAAGATGTCGCTGTACTCGGCCGGGCCGATCTGGCCGTCGATCGGCGCCTCCCGGACTGCGGCCATGCCTTGGTAGTAGTTCGCCTCGACCTCCGCGGTCGTGTCGCCCAGGTGGTAGTACGAGTCGTGCTCCGCGATCCAGCTGAAGAAGATCTGAGCTCGCTTCTCGAAGGCCGCATTCGTGCGTGACAGCGAGGCGTACCCGACTGTGCTTGGTTGCACCACACTGTCCAGCACCATCCGGCGCACCCGGTTCGGGAACAGGGAGGCGTAGACCGAGCCGAGGTAGGTGCCGTAGGAATAGCCCAGATAGTTGATCTTGTTCTGACCGAGCGCGGCTCGGATGAGATCCATGTCCCGCGCGGTATCGGTGGTCCGGAAGTGTCGGAGGGTGTCGCCGTACTTCTCACCGCAGCTTTCGGCGTATGTGCGGGCCCGCCGCGTCCACACCCTCTCCTCGGCGGGGCTGCTCGGTCGGTAGTCGGGCCGCGCTTCGCCCGGATACAGGTAGGTGGGGTCGCAGGTGATTGACGGTTCACTTGCTCCCACGCCGCGGGGGTCGAACCCGATCCAGTCGTAGGTCGAACCCACGTCGGTCGGCAGCCCGCTCCAGCCTTTGGCGAACCGGGTGGGTAGGTCCCGTCCGATGGTGCCGGGCCACTGACCCCGGTTCAGCAGGACGACGCCCTGGTACTCGGATTCCGGCGCGGTGTGCTTGGCTCGGGTGAGCGCCAGGGTGATCTTCTGGCCGGTCGGTCGAGAGTGGTCAAGCGGCACCGCGAGCGTGCCGCACTCCAGCCCTACCAGGTATTCCCCCATCACCGGGTCGTCCTCTGGGCAGGGGGACCAGGCGATTGGGCTGGCCGGCCGGACGGTGGTGCCCGTTGTTGGTGCCGCCCCGACCGGGGAGACGGCGATGACCTGTGCCGTGAGGCCCAGTACGACGGCGGTCGTACCAGCGAAGAGTCTTTTCACTATTCCCCCAAAGTGCTCGCAGGCTTTGTGCCCAACAGCTGTGAGGCGGCTGAACCCTACCGGGGTAGCGTCGCAGTTGTCGAACTTTTGTCGGCAGGTGGTAATCGGGACGGTGCTCCATGTTGACATGGCGTAAAGGTGTCAATTAATGCTGCAACAGCACCCGTTAAGCGCCTTTTTCGTCAGTCGGATCATTCGGACTGTCGGCATTCTCGCCGAGTGCAGGCCAGCGTCTCCATTGTCCGGACGATGTCCGCTGGGGTCGGAAGCGTGGCCAACTCGGCGGCGAGGGCCTGCGCCTGCCGGGTGTACCGGGAGTCGGCGAGTAGCTCCCGGCTGCTCGTGGCCAGCACGTCCGGCAGTTCGTGATCGGCCTGGTCGGAAGCGCGGATCGTCGCTGCGGCGCCGAAGTCGGACAGGGCGTCGGCGATCGCCCTGGTGTGAGTGTTCGGGGGAGTGATCACCTGCGGTACGCCCGCGGCGATGATGGCCATCGTGGTGGTGGCGCCGCCGTGGTGAACAGCCAGGTCACAAGTGGGAGCCACGGTGTCCAACGGGACCCAGCCGATACGAATGTCGTCCGCCGTAGAGCCGAACTCCTCAGCGACCCGAGTGGGTGCCGCGATCACCACCTCGGCGTCCACAGCGGTGAGCTGCTCTGCCAGGCGTCGCAACGAGTGGCCGGCGAGCATGCGATGGTGCGTCCCGGAGGTGATCAGCACCCGGGGGCGGCCCTGCGGACGGGTGTATGCCCACCGCTGGAGGCGGCGCTGGGGGTTCGTGGCGACGTAGCGCATCGGGTGCACGCCGGCTGCGGGGGGCGACCGTAGCGATGGCGGACTGACATCAATCAACAGGTCGGGCTCGGGCAGGCCGCCCAGACCCCGGCGTGTCAGCTCCGGCGTGAGCTCCTCCTCCGCCACCGGGTCGATCTCCGCCATCGGAATCTGCAGATACTCGATGTGACGCACGAAGGGAATACCCTGTGTCGCGGCGAGCAGTCCCGCCGCGTAGCTCATCGAGCTGCCGACGATGACGTCCGGCGCCCAGTCCTGCGCCAGCTCACCGAGCCGTACCAGCGTGGCGGAGGCCATCCTCCCCAGACCGCGGCCGGTGACCACCATCTCGTCCGCTGAGTCGACGGTGGCGAGGAAGTGCCGGATCGACTCCGAGGTGATCGACACCCCGGGTAGGCCGACCGTCTCCACCGCGTCAATGAGCGGCTCGTTCGTGGCCACCAGTACGTCGTGCCCCGCGTTGCGTACCGCGTGGGCAAGGGCGGCGATCGCATAGACGGTGACGTGGCTGCCGGTGGTGAGGAAGAGGAACCTCATCGCAGGGCGTTGGCTTTCCGTGCGGTGCTGCCAGCCTCGGGGCGGCATTCGGCGACGAACTGGCCCGACGGGCTGTGACCGGACGCCGTGACGGCGAGGCCGGCACGCGCGGCGAGGCCTCGGAACTCGTCCAGCGTCCGGGGTTTGCCGCCGGTCTGCACCATCATCAGTAGCCCGGCCGAGGCGGCCGCGCGTCCCGGGGAGACCCCGCCGACCACGACCACGCGGCCGTGCGGGGCCGCGGCCTCGGCGCAGCGGGTGAGCAGCGCGACAGCCTGCTCGTCGGGCCAGTCCAAGAGCAGGCGCTTGAGTAGGTAGACATCCGCTCCGGCGGGAAGCGGGTCGAAGAAGCTCTGCCCCTGTACGGCGGCCCGGTCGGCGACCCCCGCTGCCGCGAAGACCTCGGTGGACCGGGCGACCGTGCGGGGCAGATCAACCAGGGTGCCGCGGACCGTCGGCCGGACCCGCAGGATTTCGGCAAGCGTCTCGCCGGTGCCACCGCCCACGTCAACGACGTGGCCGACGTGAGTCCAGGCGTCGTCGAGAAGGATGGCCGGATCCGATGCCTCACCGGCCCGTCGGCCCATGTTCGCGTCGTAGCTGGCCGCGAGGTCGGAGTCGGCGTCGAGGTCGGCCCAGAAGGAGCGTCCGAAGACGGACTGGTACCCGGGCTGTCCGGTCCGTACCGTGGCCAGCAGTCCGTTCCAGGCGGTGGCGCTGCGGCCACCATGGCCGTCGAGCGCCAGGCCGCGCAGCGGGCCGGACCTCAGCAGGGAACGGGCCGCCTCGTTCAGGGCGAACTCGCCCTCGACCGGCTCCTCGAAGACACCCTTGCCGACCAGGTGGCGCAGGACCCGGGCCAGGCAGTCCCGGTCACACTCGACATGGCGCGCGAGATCCCCGATCTCGGTGACTCCAGCCGCCAACTGCTCGGCCACGCCCAGGGTCACCACCACGCGTAGACTCCACGGCGTTGCCAGGTCACTGAGTGAGTCGACATCTACCTTTTCTGGCACTGGGTCGTCCCTCCACTGTCGGGGTGGCCTGCAGCGGCCCGCCTCGAGGCCATTATCGGTGTTCTGTTGCTCGTTCGAGAATGCGTTCACCCCCATTTGTGTCCCGCCCACGCAAATGTTCGTCTGGGGACTGTGGTCAGTTGAACGTCGTTCCACGGCAACTGCGGAGTTGTGGTTTGTCGGACCAGATGGCAGGCTCCGTCGAGATCGAGTGCGTCCACACCATCGAGCATGGAAGAGCGTTTTCGATACCTTCTCCGGGTGAAAGACGGTCGAGATGGCAGGCGTATACCGAGCGAGTCGACAGTGGGAACGCATCATTCGGCAATGGGTCACCGAGGAAGCGGCGGTCGATCTCACGCACTTCAAGTCGGAGCGGCCAAACCACAAGATGTCACTGTGGGACCCAGAGGTGAACGGCGTGCGGTATCTCAAGACGCTGGTACACAATCTGGCAACCACGCTTGATCCGGACGACTGGGCGCGGCTGCGTCGGACGGGCCGGCGGGAGGTGGGCGATCCGGTCGCGGTGCGGTGGCATGGCATGCAGGTCTGCCTGGACTACCTCCAGGCCACCCTCGAGGTCGGTTTCATCGAGCGGAGCGTCGACCTGCGGGCCGCTCGGGTGCTCGAGATCGGAGCCGGCTACGGGCGGACGTGTCACACGCTGCTGTCGAACCATGATGTCGCCGCGTACTGCATCGTGGATCTGCGCAGCACCATGCGATTCAGTCGCGGCTATCTGCGCGCGGTCCTGGACGATGTTCAGTTCGCGAAGCTCCGCTTCGTTCCGGTGGAGGACATGGACGTGGGACATGCCCTCAGCGGGATCGACTTTGACCTCGGGATCAACATCAACTCATTCGCCGAAATGACCCCGGACACCGTACGCTGCTACCTCGATCTGATCGACCGGCGGTGCGCGGCCCTGTACGTGAAGAACCCCGTCGGCAAGTACCAGGATCGGAGCCTGGACGGGCACGTCGAGGGCGACGAGGCCCGATGGCGGGCGATGGAGACCGGTCCACTCCGCCAGGTCCTGGACATTCACGACGATCAGGCGGTGCGAGCCGCCGTGCCCGGATTCCTCGCGGCCTACCGGCCCAGTGCCGACTGGTCTGAGGTCGCTGATGCGTGGGCAGTGCCATGGAGCTTCTACTGGCAGGCGTTCTACCGCAGGAAACGACCGGGAGCGGCGGCTGACCGGCCGGACGACTAACGAAGCCTCAGGGCGCGACAACCTCCGAACGCCGGAGATTGGGGAGCAGTCGACGGGAGTGTGCGATGAGTGGCGAACCACCCCTGGTGAGCGTACTGGGAGCGTCTGGATACCTGGGATCGGTCGTCACCGCCCGGCTGGCACAGCTTCCGATCCGACTGCGGGCCGCGTCGCGTCGCCGTAGCTCAGTGCCGGAACAGGCGGTGGCCGAGGTGGAGGTCTGCACCGGGGATCTCACCGAACCAGAATGCCTGGCCGACGTCGTCGCGGGTGCCGACGTCATCTTTCACCTGGGTAAACACAGCGGTGGGTGGCGTGACGCCGACACCCCGGAGGGAGAGCGGGTGAACGTGGGCATCGTGCGCGACCTCATCGAGATCCTCGGTCAGCGCCCGCCCACCCGGACAACTCCGTTGGTGGTGTTCGCCGCGACCACCCTGCAAGTAGGACAGCCTCCGCAACGACCGATGGACGGTAGCGAGCCGGACCGCCCGGAGACCGCGTACGGCCGGCAGAAGCTGACCGCCGAACGGCTGCTGAAGGCCGCGACCGCGGCGTCGGTCCTGCGTGGGGTCAGCCTGCGACTGCCGACCGTCTTCGGACAGAGCTCGCTGTCCCGGGTGACTGACCAGGGCGTGGTGGTCACGATGGCCCGCCGGGCCCTGGCCGGCCAGCCACTGACAATGTGGCATGACGGCACCGTTCGGCGGGACCTGGTGTACATCGAGGATGCCGCGGACGCCTTCCTGGCCGCCATGCGCTTCCCGGACGCGCTGACCGGACGACACTGGCTGGTGGGCTCCGGCCGCCCGGACACGCTGGGCGCGGTCTTCCGTCTGGTGGCGAGTTCGGTCGCGGCGCAGACCGGCGAGCCGACCGTACCGGTGATCTCAGTACCGGCGCCGGACCACGCCCCCGTGATCGACTTTCAGAGTATGCAGATCGACCCGACGCCCTTCCAACGTGTCTCGGGGTGGTGCGCGCGTACGGAGCTTGGGGAGGCGGTGCACCGCACGGTGGCGGCTCTGCTCGACAGGAACGACCGGTTCTAGGGAGATCAGGTGAAGGTCGAGAAGCTCGCGGTCCAGGGTGCGTTCGTGTTTACTCCTGAGGTGTTCTCGGACCACCGCGGACTGTTCGTGTCACCATTCCAGCGATTGTCGTTCACGGCGGCGAACGGAGGCCCGATCCTGCCCGTCGCACAGACCAACCACAGCATGTCCCGGCGGGGTGTGGTTCGCGGAGTCCACTACACCAGCACTCCGCCGGGTGTGGCGAAGTACGTCTACTGTGCTGTCGGTGAGGCGATCGACATCATCGTTGACGTCCGAGTCGGTTCACCGACATTCGGCACCTGGGACGCGGTGCAGATGAACTCGCAGGAGTTCCGGGCGATGTACTTTCCGGTCGGGGTCGGGCACGCCTTCGTGTCACTCGCGGACGGCACCGTCATGTCCTACATGCTCACGGGGTCGTACGTCCCGGAGCACGAGCGGGTGGTCTCCGCCTTCGACCCCGCTCTGGGGCTGCCGATCCCCACGGACCTGGAGACAATCATCTCCGATCGGGACCGGGTTGGTCCGAGCCTGGCCGAGACCGCCGAGGCCGGTCTCCTTCCCGACTACCAGCAGTGCCAGGTCCTGGAGCACCAGCTCTATCGGGTGGCCCACTGACCGCGGCGGTGCCGGCTGTCCGCCGGCTCCATGTGAAGGGAGGAGCCCGCATGCCTACTGCCATCCGCCTGGGAGTCCTGGGATGCGCCAGCATCGCACTCCGTCGGTTTCTGCCGGCGATCAACGAGGCGACCGGTATCGAGCTGAGGGCGGTCGCGAGCCGCGATCCCGCCCGGGCCCGCACGGTCGCCGAGCGGTTCGGGTGCCGGGCTGTCGACGGGTACGACGAGCTGCTGGACCGGGCCGACATTGACGCGGTGTACATCCCGCTGCCCACCGGGCTACACGCGTACTGGGTGAGCCGCGCCCTGGCGGCCGGCAAGCACGTGCTCTCCGAAAAGCCGCTCACCAGTGACCACGTCACCGCCCGCGACCTGGTGAACCAGGCGGAGAGGGCGGGACTCTGGCTGATGGAGAACTACATGTTTCTCCACCACCGCCAGCACGAGGTGATCCTCGACCTCGTCGCCCGGGGCCGGATCGGCGAGACCCGGCTCTTCGCGGCGAGCTTCGGGATCCCGCCACTCGCCCCGACGAACTGGCGCTACCACGGCGAGTTCGGTGGCGGCGCGTTGCTCGACGTCGGCGTCTATCCGCTGCGCGCCGCCACCTACTTCCTCGGCCTGGAGCTCGACGTCGTCGGATCGGTACTGCGGACATGTCCGGTCCGGGGCGTTGATCTGGCCGGCCACGCCCTGCTGCGTACCCCGTCGGGCGTGACGGCCGAACTCTCCTTTGGCTTCGAGCACGCGTACCGATCCTGCTACTCGCTCTGGGGCGAACGGGCGCGGCTCACCCTCGACCGGGCATTCACTCCTCCGGAAACCCGGCAGCCGGTGATCCGGATCGAGGCTGACGGCCATGCCGAGGAGGTGGTGCTCCCCGCAGATCATCAGTTCCGCAACATCGCGGAGTTCTTCGCCCGGTGCCTGCTCGACGGTGCGGACTACGGTCCGCACGCGAGAGCGATCAACCAACAGGCGGAACTGGTCGACAAGGTGCGGTCTCGCGCCGTGTGCGTTCCCAAGCCGCACGGAGAACGGCGGAGCGAATTGATCGACTGAGGTGCCCGTGCACCCGGTGCTATCTCCATGGTGGGGCAGCGCCGCTCCGGGCAGCCATGAACTCCGCGACCATCGCCACGAACGCCTTCTTGTCGGTGTCCGGAAGGAAGAAGTACGGGGCGATGACCTCGGAGAGCCCGGGCCGTACGAAGGTCATCGGCTGGTCGCGCCGGTGTAGTGGCTCGATGACGCAGACATCCTCGGGGCGGGTGTCCCGGTAGGCCATGTCGGTGGCGACGGTGTACCACTGCTGTTCCTTCGCGATCAGACCGCGCGCCCGGGCGACGGTCTGCTCCTTGAGACAGCGGGGGGCATGACTGGCCGCGGCAACCTGCAGCACCCGCTGGACGCCGTGCGCGGCGAAGATGCCCGCCGCGGTCTCCAGTTCGGAGACCGTGTTGCCGGCCCGCGGCATGATGATGATGTCCCGCACCGCCTGGCTGAAGGCAGCCCGCTGCGGGCCGGACAGCCGGGCCAGGAGCGGTCGCAGCCGGGGGAACTCATCGAGGCGGGTGAGGTTTGCCAGGAAGAACCGCTTCGTGTACTCGCCCTCGCTGATGCCGTCGCGCTGGGAGAAGCCGCCGCCCATGACGATGCAGCTGAGCTCGTGATCGTGACCCAGGGTCAGGACCTCCCGCGTCAGGGTGGCCGCGTCGCCCAACCTGTCGTCCAGGGGGCGGCCGATGACCAGGTCCTCCCACGACTCCGTCTCCAGGTGACGGCTGTGCAGGAGTACGCCCACCTTCGTTGTCAACAGAGAACTCCTCCGGACGGGCGTGCTGGTGGGAACGCTCAGGATAGCCAGCTTCGATCCTTGGCGGAGGGCTACCGGCTCGCGGCCAACTCCTCGACCATGTGGACGACCTCGGCGGGCGTCGGTAGTCCGGCGATCTCGGCGGCCAGGAAGCGCGCGCGTTCGGCGTACCCGGGGTCGGCAAGGATCTGCCGGCAACTCGCGGTGATCGCCTCGACCGCCGCCCGATCACCCTCCGGGGGCACCGGGGCGGCGGTCAGGCCCGCGCCGACGGCGGTGAGGGCCTTCGCGACGGACCGGGAGTAGTCGTTGTCGGGGACGACCAGATGCGGCGCGCCGGCGTTCATCACTGTCATCGTGGTGGCCGCGCCGCCGTGGTGTACCGCCAGATCGCAGGTGGGGGCGACGACATCCAGCGGGACCCAGCCGACGCGGACATCGCGGAACTGCGCGCCGAACTCCGCGGCGGCTCGCTCCGGTGCCGCGATCACCACCTCGGCGCCGGCCGCGATGAGCTGGTCAACCAGGTGCCGGATGACGCTGCTGCGTGAATGGAGGAAGAGGTTTCGCGTGCCCGCGGTAACCAGAACCCGGGGGCGGTCGGCGGGCCGGGTGTACATCCACGGCTGGAGGCGACGCTGCCGGTTCTTCGGGATCCAGCGCATCGGCCGTGCGCCGGGTGTGGGCGACGGCCGTAGGCCCGGCGGGCAGACGTCGATGAACAGGTCGGCCGCCGGTGGCTCGCTCAGGCCACGTCGCTCCAGGTCGGGTCTGATTCCCGGCTCTGGCCGCAGCGGCGCGATGTCCCAGTAGTGACGCACGTACAGCGCCTGGGTCTCGACGGCGACGAGGCCGGGGACGAATGACAGGCCGCCGACAACCACATCGGGCGGCCACTGCCCCGCCAACTCCAGCAGGGCCCGCAGCCGGGCCGCGGGCTCTCCCGGATGGGGAGTGGGGACCGCGGGCAACCCGATCGCCGCCGCGGTCTCCAGCAGCGGTTCGTCGGCGGTCAGCAGTATCTCGTGGCCGGCGTTGCGGGCCGCGGTCGCCAGCGGGGCGATGCAGAACACGGTGGACTGGCTACCCCCGACGGTGAACATGAACTTCATCGAATTGAGCAGCTTTCTAGGAGATGGCGAATGGGCGGGTGGGGCTCGGGCCGAGCCGGTCGGCGAGCTCTGGTCCGTGGGAGACTGCGCACCGCACGATGCTGCAGATTCGGTCGATGTCCACCGCGGAGACCGCAGGGCCGGTCGGCAGGGCGAGAACCTGTTCCGCCAGGCGCTCGGTGTGCGGCAGGGGGACCGGACGTTGGGAGCGGTAGGGCTCCAGCTGGTGACAGGCCGGAGAGAAGTAGCGCTGCGCGCCCGTATTCTCTGCCCGGAGTATTCGCATCACCAGGTCGCGGTGGATGCCGGTGACCGCTTCGTCGATCTTGACGATGACGTACTGCCAGTTGGGATCCTGGGCCTCGTCGAAATCGACGACGGTGAGGCCACTGCACCCGCGTAACGCAGAACAGTAGCGTGCGTGGTTGGCACGATTGTGGCGCATGGTCTCAGTGAAGGCGTCCAGCGAGGTCAGTCCCATCGCCGCGGAGGCCTCGGTCATCTTGGCGTTGGTGCCGACACCCAGGCTACGGCCGTCGGTGGTGATCCCGAAGGTACGCAGCACCCGAAGTTCCCCGGCGAGAGCATCGTCGTCGGTCGCCACGGCCCCGCCCTCGAAGCAGTTGACGACCTTGGTGGCATGGAAGCTGAACATCTCCGCACTACCGAAGCCACCGATCCGGCGGCCCTGATGACTGCACCCCAGTGCGTGCGCCGCATCGAAGACAAGTGTCAGGCCGTGCTCCTTGGCCACCTTTTCCAGCTCGTCCGCCGCGCAGGGCCGGCCCCAGAGGTGTACGCCGACGATGCCCGAGGTGCGCGGTGTCAGCACCGTCTCCACCTGCTGCGGGTCGAGACATCCGGTCTCCGGATCGATGTCGGCGAAGACCGGCGTCAGCCCCAGCATCGAGGCGGCATGCGCGGTGGCCACGTAGGTCATCGCAGGCATGATGATCTCGCCGGTGAGCCCGGTAGCCTGGTAGAGCAGTTGCAGCGCCATGGTGCCGCTGCAGGTCGCCACGCAGTGCCGCACGCCCGCCAGCTCGGCGATGCGTTCCTCGAACTCCCTGACCAGCGCTCCGTTGGTGAGCCACCTGTTGTCCAGTGCGGTGTTCAGCCGCTCGAACAACCGCGACCGCTCTCCCACGCTGGGCGTTCCCACCTGGAGCACCTGCGGGAACGTCGGAGTCCCGCCGAGGACGGCGAGATCAGCGACCGTGTTTTTCACGCGCGGGCCTCCAAAGCCGTACGAGCTGTCGGACGTGCACCATCGCCCACCGTGCTCGTACCACGGTGGAGCCGGGCTGGTGGGGTGCTCCGCCGGGCAGCGCGCCGGACCGCTCCACCGTCGTTCCAGTGGATCTCAACCCGGGGTCGGTCGCGTCCAGCAAGGCTCGCAGGCATGAGAATCCTCGTGACCGGGGGAGCCGGCTTCGTCGGCTCACAGTACGTACGCACCCTCCTCGACGGCGCCTATCAGGGTTACGAGAACGCGGAGATCACCGTCCTGGACCTCCTCACGTACGCGGGTCGCCGGACGAACCTGCCGGTGGCGGACCGTCGGCTGACCTTTGTCCAGGGCGACATCGGCGACCGGGGCCTGCTCCTCGACCTGCTGCCGGGGCACGACGCGGTCGTCCACTTCGCGGCCGAAAGCCACGTGGACCGGTCACTAGAGGATGCGTCGCCGTTCACGACGACCAACGTGCTGGGTACCCAGACCCTGCTGGAGTGCTGCCGGCGTCTGGGCATCGGACGGATCGTGCAGGTCTCGACGGACGAGGTCTACGGCACCATCGCCGAGGGCTCCTGGTCGGAGGAGCATCCGCTGTTGCCGAACTCCCCGTACGCCGCCTCGAAGGCCGCGGCCGATCTGCTCGCCCGCGCCTATCACCGCTCGTACGGACTGCCGGTGGTGGTCACCCGCTGCACCAACAACTACGGGCCGTACCAGCACGTCGAGAAGGTGATCCCGCGTTTTGTCACCAACCTGCTGACCGACCAGCCGGTGCCGCTCTACGGTGACGGCCTGAATGTCCGGGAGTGGCTGCACGTCGCGGACCACTGCCGCGGGGTACAGCTGGCGCTGGAGAAGGGTCGTGAGGGCGAGATCTACCACTTCGGTGGTGGCGTCGAGCTGACCAACCGAGAGTTGACCGCTCTACTGGTGGAGCTCTGCGGGGCCAGCTGGGACGCGGTCCGGCTCGTGACTGATCGGAAGGGACACGACCGGCGCTACTGCCTCGATGACGGCAAGGCCCGCCGTGAACTCGGCTACGCCCCACAGGTGTCGTTCGAGTCGGGCCTGGCCGCGACCGTGAGCTGGTACCAGGACAACCGCGCCTGGTGGGCGGAGCGTATGCGACCGGGCCGGGAGAACGTCGGATCGACCGTGGCGGTGCCCCGGTGAGCGCACCAAGGGTGGTGATCACGGGCCTCGGTGTCGTGGCGCCGGGTGGCGTGGGTACGAAGGCGTTCTGGCACCTGATCACCGCCGGCCGGACCGCGACCCGGCCAATCACCGCCTTTGACGCTGCGGGGTTTCGGTCGCGGATCGCCGCCGAGGTGGACTTCGAGGCATCTCAGGCCGAACTGTCCCACCGGGAGCGTCGCCGGCTGGACCGAGCCGCCCAGTTCGCGCTGGTAGCGACGAGGGAGGCGATCGTCGACAGTGGCTTGGAGCCGGATCGGTTCAACCCCACCCGGGTCGGCGTCAGTCTTGGCACTGCCGTCGGCGCCACCTGCAACCTGGAGTCCGAGTACCTCGCCCTCAGCGACACCGGGCGGGAGTGGGTCCTGGATCACCGGTACGCCAGTCCACACCTCTACGACTACTTCATGCCCGGCTCGATGGCTGCGGAGGTTGCCGCGGAATGCAACGCCCAGGGCCCGGTCACCGCGGTCTCGGCGGGGTGCACCTCCGGTCTGGACGCGGTCGGCCACGCGGCCGATCTGATTCGAGAGGGCGCTGTTGATGTGATGGTCGCCGGCGGTACCGACGCGCCCATCTCGCCGATCACGGTCGCCTGCTTCGACGCTATTCGGGCAACCTCGCCGAGTAACGACGACGCGGCACACGCGTTGCGGCCCTTTGATCGCACCCGGAACGGCTTCGTCCTCGGCGAGGGGGCGGCCACGCTGGTGCTGGAGGCCGAGGAGCATGCGCGAGCCCGCGGTGCCCGGATCTATGCCGAGATCGCCGGCTTCGCCTCGCGGAGTAACGCCTACCATATGACCGGCCTGCGGCCCGACGGTGCCGAGATGGCCGCCGCCATCACTGCGGCCCTGGCGGAGGGCCGGCGCCCGCCTGAGTCCGTTGACTACGTCAACGCCCATGGCACGGCGACCAGGCAGAACGATCGACATGAGACCGCGGCGCTCAAACGGGCACTTGGTCCCCACGCCTACCGGACCCCGGTCAGCTCGATCAAATCGATGATCGGTCACTCACTCGGGGCCATCGGCTCGATTGAGATCGCCGCCTGCACCCTCGCCCTCGACCAGGGTGTCGTGCCGCCCACCGCGAACCTGCGTGAGCCGGATCCCGAGCTCGACCTGGACTACGTTCCGCTGCATGCTCGGGAGCAGCGGCTCGACACGGTGCTGAGCGTTGGTAGCGGCTTCGGCGGCTTTCAGAGCGCGATCGTGCTCACCCGGTTGGGCACGGGTCCGGCATGACGACAGCGGTGATCACCGGCATCGGCGTCGCGGCGCCGAACGGAGCCGGGACAGAGAACTTCTGGGACGCGACGCTCCGCGGCGAATCCGGCATCGGTCCCATCCGCCGCTTCGACGTACGGGGCTATCCGGCTCGGCTGGGTGGCGAGATCGACGACTTCGATCCGGCCGAGTACCTGCCCCGCCGGCTGCTACCGCAGACCGACCGGATGACCCAGCTCGCCCTCGCGGCGTCGGCCTGGGCCTTGGCCGACGCCGGGGTGGAACCCGGCACCTACGACCCGGGCGAGACCGGGGTGGCGATGGCCGGGGCGTTCGGCGGCTTCGAGTATGGCCAGCGGGAGTTGGAGAATCTCTGGTGTTCCGGCCCGGAGCGCGTCAGCGTCTACATGTCGTTTGCCTGGTTCTACGCCGTCAACACCGGGCAGTTGTCCATTCGGCACACCATGCGCGGCCCGGCCGGCGTCGTCGTCGGTGACCAGGCCGGCGGACTCGACGCGGTTGCGCAGGCCCGGCGCAACATCCGCAAGGGAGCACGACTGATGCTCTCCGGCGGCTTCGACAGCTCCTTCTGCCCGTACGGGTGGGTTGCCCGGATGAGCGACGGGGCGCTGAGCACCGACGAGGATCCGCGCACCGCCTACCTGCCCTTCGACATCCGCGCCCAGGGCCAGGTCCCCGGCGAGGGCGGTGCGGTCTTGGTGGTCGAGGAGGCCGCAGCGGCCCGCCGTCGCGGTACCCGGATCTACGGGGAGATCGCTGGGTACGCCGCGACGTTCGACGCTGCGATCCGGCACGGCGGTGAGCGGGGTCTGGGCCGCGCGGTGGAGGCCGCTCTCGCCGACGCGGGGGTGACCGCCCGGGAGGTCGGGGTGGTCTTCGCGGATGGTTCCGGAAGGCCGGCCGACGACCGCGCCGAGGCCGAGACCATCGCGGATCTCTTCGGTCCGCAGGGGGTGCCGGTCACGGTCCCGAAGACCATGACTGGACGGATGAGCTCCGGCGGCGCTCCGGTCGATCTCGCCAGCGCACTGCTGGCGATGCGAGACGGGCTTATTCCGCCGACGGTCAATGTGCACACGGTGGCCCCGGGCACCCGGCTGGATCTCGTCACCGGTGTGCCCCGGCCATGGCGGCCAGGGCATGCGTTGGTGCTGGCCCGGGGCCGGGGCGGCTTCAACTCCGCCATGGTGCTCCGTCCTGGTGCCGTGGCCCCGGCCCTACCGGAGAAGCCGGAGTCACCGGCCGTAGAGCGCCCACCCGATCAGGAGGGGGAATCGTGATGAAACAGATGACACTGTCGGCCCTGGAGGAGATCATGCACACGTGTGCGGGGGACGACGAGTCCACGGACTCGTTCCAACAGGCCCCCGAACGGGCCTTCGCTGACCTCGGCTACGACTCCCTCGCGCTCCTGGAGACCCAGAGCGTGATCCGGCGTGAGTACGGCGTTGACCTCTCGGAGCAGGCGTTGAGCGAGGCGGAGACGCCGCAGCAGCTGGTTGACCTCGTGAACCGATGCCTGTCGGCGGCCTGACCGGCCCGCTGGCCCTGCTGATGCCGGGTCAGAGTGCCCAGTACCAGGGGATGGGTACCGGGCTGTACCGCGACGTTCCGGCGTTCGCGGGGGTCATGGACGAGGTGTTCCTGCTGATGGGGCCGGCCGGAGACGAGCTACGGTCGGACTGGCTCGCCCCGTCGCCCCGGGTGCCGATCGACCATGCCGATCGCTCCCAGCCGTTGCTCTTCGCCATCGACTATGCGCTCGGCCGGCTTCTGATGGACGGCGGCCTGCGGCCGTCGGTTCTGCTTGGGCACAGCATCGGCGAGTTGGCCGCCGCGACCCTGGCGGGAATCTTCGATCTGGCCAGCGCGGTCCGTATCGTGCAGCATCGGGTCGGCCAGTTCGCCACGGTGCCGGCGGGCGGGATGGCCGCCGTCGCCGCGTCCCAGGCGCAGGTGCAGCCCCACCTCCGGTCGGGGGTCGACATCGGCGCGGTCAACGCGCCCCGGCAGACGGTGATCGCGGGCGCGGTCGAGCCACTGCGGACAACCCTGGACGCGCTCCGGCGTGCGGGATACACCTGGGCTTCGGTGCCGTCAACGGTGCCGTTCCACAGTGAGCTACTCCGCCCGGTGGCGGTCGCGGCCGGCCCGTTGCTGGCCAGCCTGCCGGCCCGGCCGCCACAGATACCCCTGGTTTCCGGGTACACCGCCGGCTACCTGACTGACGCCGAGGCACGGGACCCCGGGTACTGGGCGAGTCATCCGGTGCACCCGGTGCTGTTCTGGCCGGCCTTGACGACCCTGGCGGGCGCGGGGCCACAGCTGTTGGTCGAGTGCGGCCCGGGTATCGGCCTGACGACACTGGCTCGGCGGCTACCGCAGGTTCGCTCCGGGCACACCGAGGTGCTGGCGCTGCTCGGCCCGCCGACAGATCCGTCCCGGGAAGCCGGGCAACTCGCCGCGGCCGCTGCGCGCCTCGGGATGTCCCCGCCCTGATCGGTCAGTGGGGCGGATCGAATACTGCTTGACCGGACCTGGTGTGAGTTCGGGACGGGCTTCCGGAACATCGGCTACGCCAGGGGGACGCGGCCCCCTGGCGAAGAATCGTGGAGGCGAAATGGTGACCTACCAACCGGCCCCGTTCACCCAGGTCGGTCGCCCGGCGCTGGTTCGCGGCCCGGGCGACTGGTGGGGACGCGTCGAGTTGATTACCCCGGCGATGTGCGGCCCCAACTCGCTCTTCGTTGGTCAGCTCGGGGACTGGACGTGGGACGCGGTGGGCGCCGCCTGCCACCTCGACCCCTACTCCGCGGTGGACCCCGCCGGTAACCCGGTCTACCTCTCCTTCGCGTACTTCCGGGTTCAGGCCTGCCGGGAGTTGTCCGTCGAGCAGTTGACCTTCGGCGACCGACTGCGGGTGCGCTCCAAGGTCTTCTCCTGCGGCGGCGATTCGGTGTTGACCGTGCATCAGGTCAGCCGCCACGAGGGGGAGTCCGGCACGGTGCCGAGTGGGGCCGCTGCCAGCACGGATGACTTCTTCAGGTACGACACACCCGGGTGCCTGCACGTCGAGACGTTCAACCGGTGGATTCAACGCTCCGGAGATGGAACAAACCATGGCTTGCGGCGGGCCACGCCGGTCGGCTTCCGGGCGGATCACCTGGAGCTGATCGCCGACCAGTACACGCCGCGACGAATCGTGTCGAGTGTCCGCCGAGCCGCAGGGTTCCGGGCTGTGGGGGAGCCACCGCCGCAGGTCTGCTTGGCGTTGACCTACCAGGTAAGCGCCAGCCGCGATCTGAACGGTGTCGGTCTGCTGTACTTCGCGTCGTACTTCTCGATCGTGGACTGGGCCGTCTTGCAGTTGTGGCGCACCCTCGGGCGGTCGGTGGAGAGCTTCCTTGGCCGACGGGTCCGAGACCGGCAGGTCTGCCTGGTCGCCAACGCCAACGCCGACGATCTGCTCGATGTCGAGGTCATGACGTACCGAGACGCCTCGGGTGAGGATGTAGTCGACGTGAGTCTACGCCGCGGCCACGACGGCAACCTGCTCGCCGTGGCGCGTCAGCGCATCACCCATCCAGCGGACTGACGGCGGGTGGCCCCGCCGTCACGCCCTGAGGTGGTCATTGATGAACTCGACCATGGCGCGAGGCGTGTGCACGCGTTCCAGGTCGTCCTCGGAGATCACGACGCCGTAGTCGCGCTTGATTCGGCTGTGCGTCTCCAGCAGGGCCAATGAGTCGTACCCCAGCTCGTCAAAGGGCTGGTCCGGGGCGTGCTCGAACGACTGCCAGTCCCCGTCCCAGACGTACTGGCGCATGAGGAGCTCGAGCTCCCGCAACGTGATCGGCGGCACGACCGACTCCTTCACCTCGCTGTCGATGCGGCTGCCGGCGCCCGGTGCCGCATCCGGACCGTTTTCGGATCGCATCGTGCCGATCGTGCGGCCCGGACCTCCGGGGGCGCTCGAGGGTGAATCGAACCCCGTCCCGGCGAGTCGACGGCCAACGGCTGGACGGGGGCCGTGGAGTCTTTGCAGAATACGTTTGTGCATGCTCAGCAGCCGAACCCGGAGGCGAACGACGCCCGATTCCGCCTGCGCCATCTCGCGCGGCTGCGGCAGGTACGGGACCGTATCGACCGGGAGTATGCGCAGCCGCTGGACGTGCAGGCGTTGGCCCGCGGGGTGAACATGTCGGCCGGACACCTCAGCCGTGAGTTCCGCCTCGCCTACGGAGAGTCGCCGTACGCGTACCTGCTGACCCGGCGGGTGGAGCGGGCGATGGCGTTGCTGCGCCGGGGCGACATGACCGTTACGGAGGTCTGCTTCGCGGTCGGATCCTCCTCGCTGGGTACGTTCAGTAGTCGGTTCACCGAACTGGTGGGCGTGCCCCCCAGCACCTACCGACGGATGGCGTCGGAGGCGACGGCGGGGATGCCGTCGTGCGTGTCGAAGCAGGTGACTCGGCCGGTGCGGAGCCGGCAGACGCGGGCGGGGGAGCGGCAACCGGCCTGAACCCCGGACGACCCGAGCCCGGCTTGAGTGCTGCGTGAGCACCGCCGGCCAGACTTCTGCCGGGTAGCGATCGGTCGGCTGGAAGTCCTTGCCTACCCGGCCCCAGCCGAGGGTGGCTGCGCCCGTCCGCGGCAGCCGCCCGGCGGGACGACACGGACAACATCCCGCGGTGAGGAGGACTCATGTGAAGGGCATCGTCCTGGCCGGCGGCTCGGGGACGCGACTGCACCCGGTGACCCTGGCGCTGTCCAAACAGCTCCTGCCCGTCTACAACAAACCGATGATCTACTACCCCCTCTCGGTGCTGATGCTCGCCGGGATCCGGGACATTCTGATCATTTCCACGCCACGGGACCTGCCGCTGTTCGAGCGGCTCCTCGGCGACGGCTCTCGGTTCGGACTGTCAGTCTCGTACGCCGCCCAGCCGGTTCCGCGGGGCCTGGCCGACGCCTTCATCATCGGCGCGGAGCACGTCGGCTCCGACCCGGTCGCCCTCATCCTGGGCGACAACATCTTCCACGGCTACAGGTTCTCGGAGCGGCTGCAGGCGGAGAGCCGAGATATCGATGGTTGCGTGTTGTTCGGCTACCCGGTCACCGACCCGCAGCGGTACGGGGTGGGGGAGACCGACGCGACCGGGCGGCTCATCTCCATCGAGGAGAAGCCACGCGTGCCCCGGTCGAACCGGGCGATCACCGGGTTGTACTTCTACGACAACGACGTGGTGGATATCGCCAAGAATGTTCGTCCGTCGGCGCGTAACGAGGTCGAGATCACCCGGGTCAACCAGGTCTACCTCGAGCGGGGTAAGGCGAGACTGGTCGACTTGGGTCGGGGGCTGGCCTGGCTGGATGCTGGCACCTATGACTCGCTGCTCCAGGCCAGCCAGTACCTGCAGACCCTCGAGCAGCGGCAGGGCATCCACATCGCCTGCCTCGAGGAGGTGGCCCTGCGGATGGGCTTCATCGACGCCGAGGCCTGTCACGCTCTCGGCGCCGAGTTGGCGCACACCGACTATGGCCGGTACGTCCTGAACGTGGCTGCGGAAGCGGGCTGATCCCCCCGCTGCGCTGGTGGGTTCAGCAGGTAGCCGATCGGTCAGGAACGGGGAACGTTCTGGTCCGGGAAGAGCAGGTTGGCCAGGGCGGCCGCCAGCGCGACGGCGAAGAGTGCAACGATGACCAGGATCGGAATGCGGAAGGCGGTCAACCAGTCGCCGGTCCGGTCAAGGCTCGCGAAGAGAGCCGTGCCGACGAGCCCGACTCCCAGACCGCCTCCGAACGCCTGCCCGGTCTCGAGCATGCCGCCAGCGCTTCCGCCCTCGGTCGCTGGCACGGGGGAGAGGGCTACGGTCAGGTTCGGGGCGATCACCAGGCCGCCGGCCACCCCCGAGGTGATCAGCCCGCCGCCCAGTCCGGCCAGCAGCAGCGGCAGCGTGGCCGCGTGTGGGGAGTCCGGGCCGGGGAGAAAGAGATCGGCGACGAGCAGCGCGATGAGCCCGACCGCCGCGAGGAGTAGCCCCGAAACCACCAATGGTCGGCCCAGCCGCCCCGCCTTCGATCCGGCGATCACGGAACTGATGGCGGCTCCCAGCGCCAGCGGGGTGAGCGCGATACCGGTCACCAGTTCGTCATGCCCGAGCCCGTGTTGCAGATACTCCGACATGATGTAGTAGATGCCGTCGTAACCGGCGGTGTAGAAAACGGCGATGATCATTCCCGTCGAAAACGATCGGAACTGGAACAGCCTCATGTCGAACATCGGCACCCCGTGGCGGGCGTATCGCTTCTCCCACCGCACGAACCCCACCAGTGCCGCCGCCCCCGTGGCCAGAATCGTCCAGGTCAACCACGCCGGTAGCTGGTCGCCCTGGGCCAGCCAGACCAAGCCCAGCCCGACCATCAGCAGGATGGCCCCCACCACGTCCATCCGTGGCCGGTCGGTCCGCTCCGCGACCGGAAACAACCGCCACCCGAGGATCGCGATGACGATCCCGAACGGCACGTTGACCAGAAAGGCCCACCGCCAGCCCCACTCGGTACCCCCGACAGCGACCAGCCCGCCGCCGAGCACCGGACCGACTACCCGCGCGGCATTGATCCCCGCGGAGACCGCCCCGAACGGTAGCCCCCGCTCCTGGGGGGCAAACATCCGCTGAATCGTCCCGAACATCTGCGCGAGTGCCAGCCCGAGGCCCGCCCCTTGCACCAACCGGGCGGCGATCAGCCACGCCTCGTGCGACGCGAGAGCCGCGGCCCCGCTCGCCACGGCGAAGGCCGCCATGCCGGTCACGAAGATGGCGCGCCGGCCGTGTGTGTCACCGAACCGACCCGCGGGCACCAACACCAGGCCGACCGCCAGGTAGAACGCCGAGACCAGCCACTGTTGGGCGCTCGAATCCAACCCAAGCGTCGTACGGATCGTCGGCATTGCGATCACGACCAGGGCGATGTTGAGCCCCGTGATGAAGGTCACCAACGTGCTCACCGCCACTACCGGCTTCCGCGGCACCGGACGACCCGATCCCGTCCGAGGCGGCGGCGCTCCCTGCTGATGCTCCGCGGTCACGACAGGGTTGCCCGACAGGCTGCGAAAACGGTCATGCACCCACCAACGATTCGCGATGGAGCTCGGCCGCGTTGGAAGCGGTCCTGGCTGGAACAGCCCACAGCTGGTGGCGCGAGTTCGGTGTTGGCCCGGCTGCCGAGCGGTACTTCCCGCCGGCTGCTTTCTGGCCAGCGGCGTATGTCACCGGCGACCGGTCCGGCGTCGAGGCCGGGGGTGGTAGCTGGCAGCATCGGTGGCTACACCGACCTGGAGGAGGCCCACGCTGAGCGCCCAATACCCTGCCGCTGTCCTCTTTGACATGGACGGCACGCTGGTGGACAGCGAGAAGCTGTGGGACACCGCGTTACACGAGCTGGCAGTCGCCTACGGCGGCGTGCTCTCCGATACCGCCCGCCGGGCCATGATCGGAACGAGCATGGCAGCCTCGATGCGACTCCTGCACGACGACCTGGGCCAGCCGGAACGCGACCCGCGGGCGAGCGCCACATGGATCAACGAACGGATCCTGGAGCTGTTCCGCAGCGGGCTGCAGTGGCGCCCCGGCGCGCTGCCCCTGCTGCGAGCCGTCCGGACCGCGGATATCCCGACCGCCCTGGTCACCTCCAGCGGGCGGGCGTTGGTGGAGGTCGCCCTCGACACCCTGGGGCGGGACAGCTTCGACGCGGTGGTGTGCGGGGACGAGGTGGATTCGGCCAAGCCGCACCCGATGCCCTACCTGACCGCCGCTCGGCTGCTCGGTGTGCCGATCGGGCGGTGCGTGGCGATTGAGGACTCCCCGACCGGTGTGGCCAGTGCCCTCGCCGCCGGTGCGGCCGTCCTCGCGGTACCGGTGGAGGTACCGGTGGAGCCCTGTGCCGGCGTACACCAGCTGGCGAGCCTGGCCGCGGCTGACCTGGAGTTGCTCGCGGCGCTGCTCGGGGAACCGCTCGCCTGACACCGCCTTCGGCGGTCGGCAGCGTGCAGTCGTTTCGATGACACGTCGTCAGTGCGTGGAAGGGCCCCGCGGCTACGAGGCCCTTCCACGAGCTGGCTCAGTCGTGGGCGATGGCGCCCAGAACATCGATGCGGGCGGCGCGGACCGCGGGAATCACCGCGGCGAGGACGCCGACGAGTGCGCCGAGGCCGACCATCGTCCCCATGTCCGCCCAGGGCAACACCAGGTCGGTGATTCCCTCGTCGCGTAACGCCTCGACGACGGCCGCGCCGAGGCCGGAGCCGACGGCGATGCCGAGCAGCGCACCGAACACCGAGATCACCACCGCCTCTATGGTGATCATGCCCATCGTCTGCGCCCGGCCAAGGCCGACCGCGCGTAGTAGCCCGAGCTCCCGGGTGCGTTCGAGCACCGACAGGGCCAGGGTGTTGATGATGCCGAGCACCGCGATCACGATGGCCAACAGCAGCAGGATCTGGATCATTTGCAACAGGCTGTCGAACTGACTGGCCTGCTGCTGGATGAACGCGTCCCGGTCGGCCACCGACACCTCCGGGCTGTCCGCCAGGAGCGTCTCCACCCGTGGCAGCACGTCGGCGACCTGGGCGTCCGGCGTGAGCTGGATGAAGCCCGCTATCGGCTGGGGGATGGTGAAGCCCTGCGTCGCCACGACCGGCAAGGTGATCGGGTCGAGGAACTCGGAGGCTTCGTAGATCCCGCTGACCGTGTAGGTTTTCGCCTCGGCACGGGCGAGCTGCACCGGCACGGTCGAGCCGACGGAGAGTCCGCGTGAGGCCGCCACGTCCGAGCTGACCAGCATCTGATCCGGCCCGAGTCGACTGATGTCCCCGGCGGTGGCCCGCGCGCCGAAGATCTTCGTCAGCGTCGACACGTCGCTGTTGGCACCCACCCAGGTGCGTTCGTCGCCGACCTGGGCGAGATCGCCGTAGGCGCCGCCGACCAGCGCCACCCCGGGGATAGCCGCCGACTCCTCCAACACCGCCGGGTCGAAGCTGGGCGGTCGGGCTGAGGTCTGCGTGCCGGCGATCACCAACTCAGCCTTGATCGTGTCCTGGGCCAGGCCGCTGATGCTGCTCTTGGCGGAGTCCAGGATGACGGTGACCCCGGTGACCAGGGCGATGCCGACCATCAGCGCGGCCGCCGTGATCGCCGTGCGGCGCGGGTTACGTCCGGAGTTGAGTCGGCCCAGCTTGCCCGGCATCCACCAGGAGAAGATTCCACCCAGTAGACCGACCACCGGCCGGCTGACCAACGGAGTCAGGAGCGCCACCCCGATGAAGGCGAGAAGTACCCCACCGAGGATGGTGCTCAGGGTGTTGCCGCCGGCATGCCCGCCGAGGCCAAGGAAGAGCAGCGTGGCGCCGGCCAGGGTCACCGCCGCGCCCGCCATCGTGACCTTGGTCAGCGGCCGGTCCGGCGTCGCGACATCCTGCATCGCGGCGATCGGCGGGATCCGGGACGCCCGCAGCGCGGGCAGCAGCGCCGCCACCACCGTGATGACCAGGCCGACTCCGAACGCCGCGATGACCGCCGCCGGGGGCACGGCTATCCCCGCCAGGTCCAGCCCGCCGGAGAGGTTTCCGAACAGGTACGCCAACAGCGCGCCGACGCCGACGCCGGCACCGAGGCCGAGCACGGAGGCGAGCAGGCCGACCGCCACCGCCTCCAGCACCACCGAGCCGATGATCTGGCGGCGGCCCGCCCCGACGGCGCGCATCAGCGCCAACTCCCGGGTGCGCTGCGCCACGATGATCGAAAACGTGTTGAGGATCAGGAACGTGCCCACCAACAGCGCCACCGCGGCGAAGCCGAGCAGGATTCGGTTGAAGAAGGACAGCCCCTCCTTCAGCGTCGCCGAGGCGTCGGCGGAGAGCTGGGTGCCGGTCTTCACCTCGAAGTCGGTCCCGAGCGCGGCGGCGATGTCGTCGCGCAGCCGATCGTTGGAGACGCCGTCGGCGGCGGTGACCGTGACATTGGTGAAGGCGTCGCGTTGGCCGAGCATCAGCTGCTGCGCCACCGGAGTGGTGAACATGATCTCGTTGGTGCCGCCGAGGGAGTCGCGGCCTCCGCTGTAGCCGAAGATCCCGACGATGGTGAACTCCTGCTTCGGCTCGAGCGTGAGCACGCCCACCCGGTCGCCGACCGCGACCCGGCCGGCCTTGGCCAGGCCGGCGTTGACGACGATCTCGTCGTCCGCCTGCGGCTCCCGGCCCTCGCGCAGCTGCACGAGATCGCTCACGCCCACCCAGTTCTCACCGAGCTGGGGTGGCCCGAAGGAGGTGACCACCTTGCCATTGCTGCCGATCAGGCGCGCGCCGTCGGCGGCCACGATGCCGGTGGCGTCGGCCACTCCGTCGACGCCCCGGATCCGTTCCACCGTCTCGGCCGGCACCGGCGCCGCCACCGGCTCGCCCTCGAAGTCACTCACCTCCATCTGTGACGTCGCGGAGACGTTGACGTCCACCCCTTCGTACGCGTCGGCGAAGACGGCGTCGAAGGAGCGGCCGAGGGTGTCGGTGAGCACGAACGCGCCCGAGACGAACATGACGCCGAGCACCACCGCCAACCCGGACAGGATCAGCCGGAGCTTTCGCGCCAGCAGGCTCTTGAGGGTCGCCCGGAACATCAGTCGCCCACCTCGACCTGGGTGTCGAGCTTCTTCATCGTGTCCAGCACCGTCTCCGCCGTCGGCTCGATCAGCTCGGAGACGATCTGTCCGTCGGCGAGGAAGACCACCCGGTCGGCGTAGGCGGCGGCGGTCGGGTCGTGGGTGACCATGACAATGGTCTGCCCGTGTTCCCGCACCGAGTTGCGGAGGAACTTCAGCACCTCCGCGCCGGCCCGTGAGTCGAGGTTGCCGGTCGGCTCGTCCGCGAAGATCACCTGTGGGCGGCTGACCAGGGCCCGGGCGCAGGCGACCCGCTGCTGCTGCCCACCGGAGAGCTGCGCCGGCCGGTGACCCAGCCGTTCCCGCAGGCCGACGGTCTCGATCACGGTGTCGAACCAGCCCGGGTCCGGCTTGCGTCCGGCGATCGACAGCGGCAGCAGAATGTTTTCCTTTGCCGTCAAGGTCGGCAGCAGGTTGAACTGCTGGAAGATGAACCCGACCTGCTCGCGGCGCAGCTTGGTCAGGCCGGCATCCCCCAGGCCGGTGACCGTGGTCTCGCCGATCGAGACCGTGCCCCGGGTCACGGAGTCCAACCCGGCGAGGCAGTGCATCAACGTTGACTTGCCCGACCCCGATGGACCCATGATCGCCGTGAACCGGCCTTGCTCGAACTCACAGCTGACCCCGCGAAGCGCGATCACCTGCGCCTCCCCGCTGCCGTACACCTTCCACACCTCGCTCGCGCGGGCCGCGGCCTGCGCCTGACGGCCTACCGTCGCGGTCACGTCTTCTCCTTCTCGTTGTTCGGTCCGCGCCGTCCCCCTCGGCCCAGCGCGGCAGTCCCATCATGGATCTTCCCCAGCTCGCATTCCTCCGACTTGGGGCGGAGCCGTGGCGGATTTTTGTGCTGCGGGTGTCCCCGATCGCCACTCAGGGTTGCCCCTGAGTGCCCGATCGGTCGAGCCGGTTTCCCGACGACCCTGGGATCGACCCTGCACCGTGACGTCCGGTGAGGGGCAACCCCGCTGCTCGTTGTTGGTCACCGTAGGTGAGAGGGGCAAACCCCGGCGAGGGGTGGGCCGTCAGCTCCGGGGCCGGATCAGACCGGACTCGTACGCCAGCACCACCGCCTGCACCCGGTCGCGGAGCCGGAGTTTGGTCAGGACGTTACCGACGTGCGTCTTCACCGTGGTCTCGCTGACCGACAACTCCTGGGCGATCTCCGCGTTGGACCGGCCCCGGGCGACCTGGACCAGCACCTCCCGCTCCCGCCCGGTCAGCGAGTCGAGTAGCCGCGACGGGGTGGCCGCCGGGTCGGGCAGCAGGTCAGCGAGCTGGTTGAGTAGTCGATCGAGGATTCGGGGGGCCGCCACCGCGTCCCCGGCGGCGACCGAGCGGATCGCAGCCGCCAGCTCCGTGGACGACACTTCTGGGGGAAGGAAGCCGCGCGCACCGGCGCAGAGCGCCCCCAGCACGTTCTCCTCGAGGTCGGCCCTGGCGAGGATCAGTACCCGTACCGGTAACCCGGACTCGACGATCGTCCGTGTCGTGGCCACTCCGGCACCGCGCGCGCGGGCGTCCAGTAGCACCACGTCGGGCAGCAGCCGGCGAGCCAACTCCACTGCCTCGCCGTCGGTAGCGGCCTCGGCTACGACCGTGAGGTCGACCTCGGCGTCGAGTACCGTGCGGTAGCCGGTGCGCAACAGCGGTTGGCCGGCGACAACCAGAATGCGGATCGGCCGGCGCCGCGGGTCGGGGTCGCCGCGGTACGCGCTCACTCGTCGGTGCCCGGCCGCACCGGCCGGGACCGCGAGTCACGGAGTGAATCGGCCGGGTTCGGGCCGACCGGGAACGGCGGCGGAGTGCCCCCGAAACTCGGACAGAGCCGCTGGTGGCTGCACCAGTCACAGAGCCGGCTTGGCCGTGGGCGGAAGTCCTGGGCGGCGGTGGCCGCCTCGATCGCCCGCCACAGCGCCACCACCGTGCGCTCGAAGCGCACCAATTCGTCGGCGTCGGGCGTGTAGTCGCAGACCTCCGCGTCTTTCAGGTAGAGCAGCCGCAGTACCCGCGGCACCACGCCGCGGGTCCGCCACAACACCAGGGCGTAGAACTTGAGCTGGAACAACGCCCGCGCCTCGAACGCCTCCCGCGGTGCGCCGCCGGTCTTGTAGTCGACCACCCGCAGCGCGCCGTCCGGCGCCACGTCCAGCCGGTCCAGGTAGCCCCGGATCAGCAGCTCCTCGTCCACCACCGCGGAGATCAGACTCTCCCGCTCGGCCGGCTCCAGGCGGCGCGGATCCTCCACCGTGAAGTAGCCCTGAAGCAGCCCCGCGGCCGAACGCAGGAACGCCGACCGAGCCTCGCCGTCGTCGGTGAACAGGGCCGCCAGTTCCGGCTGCTCGGCGACCAGCCGCTCCCACTGCGGAGCCACCAGGTCGCTGGCGGCCCTCGGGGTGCGGCCAGCGGGGGACAGGTCGAACAGCCGTTCCAGTACGGCGTGGACCAGGGTGCCCCGGGCCTGCTCCACGGTGGGCTGCTCGGGCAGCCGGTCGATGCTGCGGAACCGGTAGAGCAACGGGCAGGTCTTGAAGTCGGCCGCCCGCGAGGGGGACAGCGAGGCCCGTACCGTGGCCGGCACCTCCGCCCCGGGCGAGAGCTGCTGGGCTGTCACCGGATCCGCTGTCATGACCGGAAAGGGTAGGGCACCGGGGTGACAGCGTGACCTGCGCCGTCTGCGGGGCATGATCCGCTCCCGCGTAGCATCGGGTCGGTGGAGTCCAGGAGGCGAGCCCCGCACCGGTCGGCCGGAGTGACCGTCGGTCGGGTGATCGGAGTGCCGCTGCACCTCGACTGGTCGATGCTGCTGCTCACCCTGGCCGTCACCGTGCTGTACGCCGAGTTCGCCCGTCGTGAGCTCGCCCTCTCACCGGCCGGTGGCTACCTGATCGGCTTCGGCTTCGTCGTCTCCCTGCTCGGGTCGGTGCTGCTGCACGAGCTCGGTCATGCCCTCACCGCCCGCCGATTCGGGATCGGGGTCCGCGGCATCACCCTGGAGCTGCTCGGTGGCTACACCGAGATGGACCGAGATGCCCCGACTCCCCGGGTTGATCTGCTGGTGTCTCTCGCCGGGCCGGCGGTCTCCGCGGTACTCGGCGCGGCGGCGGTCTCGGTCACCCTGGCGCTACCCGAGGGCACCCTGGGCCACCAGCTCGCCTTCCAGCTCGCGGTGAGTAACGTCGTTGTCGCGGTGTTCAACGTGCTGCCCGGGCTGCCGCTCGATGGCGGTCGCGCGCTGCGGGCCGCCGTCTGGGCCGCCACCCGGGACCGGCACCGGGCCACCGAGGTGGCGGGCTGGGTCGGTCGGGTTGTCGCCGCCGGCACAGCCGGGGCCGCCGTCGTACTCGCCCTGACCCGCCCCCCGACACCACCGGTGCTGCTCGCGATCCCGCTGATGGTGCTGGTCGCGTTCACCCTCTGGCGGGGCGCTGGGCAGTCCATTCGGCTGGCCCGGATCACCCGTCGGCTTCCGCTGATCGATCTTCCCCGGCTGGCGCGTCCGGTCTGCGCCGTTCCGGCCGGCACCCCGCTCGCCGAGGCGCAGCGCCGCGCTGCCGGATCCGACCCGCCGGCCGCGCTGGTGGTTACCGACTCCACGGGCTGCCCACGCGCGCTGGTCAACCCGGCTGCCGCCGCGGCGGTCGCGGTCAACCGCCGGCCCTGGTTGCCGGTGGACGAGGTGGCTCGACCGCTGGTCGAGGTGCCGGCCGTGCCGGTCGGCCTCGACGGCGAGCAGGTGATGGAGACCGTGCGGCACCACCCGGGCGCACAGTACGTGGTGACCTCAGGCGAAGATGTCGTCGGCATCCTGTATCTCGCGGATCTTGCCCAGCTGCTCGAACCCCACCGGAGATGAACACGTGACCGCACCGCCCTCCGACGCGCCCGACCAGCACGTCCCCGCACCGCCTCCAGCACGCCGCGGGCCCTTCCACCCCGGTGACCGGGTGCAGTTGACCGACCCGAAGGGGCGCATGCACACCGTCACCCTCGAGCCCGGCAAGGAGTTCCACACCCACCGCGGCATCCTTCACCACGACGCCCTGATCGGCCAGCCCGACGGCAGCGTCGTCAGTACCGCCGGCGGCGGTACGGCCTTCCTGGCCCTGCGTCCGCTGCTCGCCGACTACGTCTTGTCGATGCCCCGCGGTGCCCAGGTGATCTACCCGAAGGACTCGGCCCAGATCGTGGCGATGGGCGATGTCTTCCCCGGCGCGCGGGTCCTGGAGGCGGGGGCCGGTTCCGGCGCGCTGAGCTGCTCCCTACTGCGTGCCGTCGGCCCCACCGGGGAGCTGCACTCGTGGGAGGTGCGCGACGACTTTGCGCAGATCGCCCGACGCAACGTCGAGGCCTTCTTCGGCGGCCCGCACCCGGCCTGGCGACTGCGGGTCGGGGACGTGGCGGCGAACCAGGAGACCGGGTTCGACCGGATCATCCTGGACATGCTCACGCCCTGGGAGAAGCTCGACATGGTCGAGCGGGCCCTGGTACCCGGTGGGGTGTTGATTGGCTACGTCGCCACCACCCCGCAGCTTTCCGAGCTGGTGGAGGCGCTGCGGGAACGGGGTGGCTGGACGGAGCCGCGGGCCTGGGAGTCACTGGTCCGGGACTGGCACGCGGAGGGGTTGGCCGTACGGCCCGACCACCGCATGATCGCACACACCGCGTTCCTGGTGTCCGCGCGTAAGCTCGCCCCGGGCGTTACTGCTCCGCCCCGTCGTCGTAAGCCCAGCAAGGGTATGGAGGCATACGCGCAGCGCCGGGCGGCGCTGCGCGAGGCGGCAGCCGCCCAGGCCGGCTCGGCGGAGGAGGGATGACGGTCATGACGGTCGGGCAGGACAGCGGGGAATGACGCGACAGCGGCCGACCGGCGTGGGCCGGTGGTGCGGGGAGGCGGAATGAAACGGCCGGGCTTGGGCGGCGGAGAGGTGCCAGCGGTGTTTCCGGACTGGTCGCCGTATCGGGACCTCGAGTCCGCGTCGCGCGCCTACCTGCGCGACCCGGATGTGGCCCTGGAGGCGCTCGGCGGTGTGCTTCGCGGTGCCTCCGTGCTCGGCTTCACCCTGGAGCGGTTCGTCAACGAGGTTAACGGAGTCTGGCAGGAGGTCGTCATCTGTGACGGCAGCCGCCTGATCCTCTGGCACGGCGAGGACATTCCGCCTGAAGAGGGCCCACCTGGCTCGATGACCTCCTCGCTACGGGTGGTTCCGGTCTCCTCGGTCACCGAGGTGGGCTGTCGGCGGCGGCTCACCCGTGCCGACGACGGCACCGTGCGGGTGGACGGCATTGATGTCTACCTGCTGTTGAGGTCACTGGACGAGGCGCCGTCGGGCGAGGAGGGGGCCGGTTCCCCCCGCCACGACGCGTTGCGCTTCGGCAAGACTCTCGACGATGGTGGTGCCGGGCAGATCGTTCGCCTTGAGGAGTTCGCCCGGCTGGTCGCCTCGGCCGTCGGTCGGCCGCTGCGTTGAGCTCGACCGCCCGCGTTCGGCGGTGAAACTGCTCGGGTGCGGCAGCGCCGCACCCGGCTTCGGCGGTCAGTCCTCGGCTTCCGGGCCGGCGACTGGCGTGCCGTCGCCGCCGCGGACCACGTGGATGCACTCGCCCGGGCACTCCTTCGCCGAGTCGATCACCTCAAGGCGGAGGTGTTCCGGCACGTCCACCCGGCCGCCCGGGGCCTGGACCAGCTCACCGTCCGGCCCTTTCACGTAGGCGAGTCCGTCGATGTCGAACTCGAAGACCTCCGGCGCGTACTGGACGCAGAGCCCATCGCCCGTGCACAGGTCCTGGTCCACCCAGACCTGCAGCTGGTCCGTCGCGACCTCGATCACCGTTCCCCCAGGTTCGTCCGTCGTACGCCTTGACGGTACCCGAACCGTCGGAGGGATTCCCGAGCCCACCCGCGGCGATCAAGGTTCGGTGACGAGGGTGTTGCATGGGACCGAATCGGCCTCATAGCGGTTAGTGTTAGGGCAGAACGTTCAAGCCCCCCGGGGAGGTGGGACGTGGCACGCAGCGACGACGCGGACTCGCGCGCCGCACGGTGGGAGAAGGAGGCCCACGATCTCTCCACGCAGGTCGCGTTCCTGCAAGAGGAACTCGCCCTGGTGCGGCGCAAGTTGACCGAAAGCCCCCGACAGGTCCGGCAGCTCGAGGAGCGGCTGGCGGCCGCCCAGGCCCAGTTGGCGCGGCTGACCGAGAACAACGAGCGGCTCGTGAGCACTCTCAAGGAGGCGCGAGCGCAGATCGTGACGCTCAAGGAGGAGATCGACCGACTCGCCCAGCCACCGAGCGGATACGGGGTCTTCCTGGCGCGACACGACGATGGCACGGTGGATGTGTTCACCGGTGGCCGGAAGCTCCGGGTGGCCGTCTCGCCGTCCCTGGAGGTCGCCGATCTGCGTCGTGGGCAGGAGGTCCTGCTCAACGACGCGCTCAACATCGTTGACGCGTTCGGTTACGAGCGGGCCGGTGAGGTTGTCATGCTCAAGGAGGTGCTCGCCGGGCCGGACGGTGCTCCCGGCGACCGTGCCCTCGTGGTCTCCCACTCGGACGAGGAGCGCGTCGTACACCTCGCGGAGACGTTGATCGACGCCCCGATTCGGGCGGGCGACTCCCTCATGATCGAGCCCCGCTCGGCGTACGCCTACGAGCGGATTCCGAAGAGTGAGGTCGAGGAGCTGGTCCTGGAGGAGGTGCCGGATGTCGACTACACCGACATCGGTGGTCTCCACGCGCAGATCGAGCAGATTCGGGACGCGGTGGAGTTGCCGTTCCTGCACGCCGACCTGTTCCGGGAGCACCAGCTCCGGCCACCGAAGGGCATCCTGCTCTACGGGCCGCCGGGCTGTGGCAAGACCCTGATCGCCAAGGCGGTGGCGAACTCGCTGGCAAAGAAGATCGCCGAGCGGCGTGGCGAGGAGAAGCACACCAGCTACTTCCTCAACATCAAGGGTCCGGAGCTGCTCAACAAGTACGTCGGCGAGACGGAGCGGCACATCCGGCTGGTCTTCCAGCGGGCCCGGGAGAAGGCCGGTGAGGGCACTCCGGTCATCGTGTTCTTTGACGAGATGGACTCCGTGTTCCGCACCCGGGGCTCCGGTGTCTCGTCGGATGTGGAGAACACCATCGTCCCGCAGCTGCTCAGCGAGATCGACGGTGTGGAAGGCCTGGAGAACGTCATCGTCATCGGCGCCTCCAACCGGGAGGACATGATCGATCCGGCGATCCTGCGGCCGGGTCGGCTCGATGTCAAGATCAAGATCGAGCGACCGGATGCCGAGGCGGCGAAGGACATCTTCTCCAAGTACATCCTCCCCGGCCTGCCCCTGCATCCGGATGACCTGGCCGAGCACGACAGCGATCCGCAGGCCACCGTGGCGGCGATGATCGACGCGGTCGTCCTGCGGATGTACTCGGAGACCGAGGAGAACCGCTTCCTCGAGGTCACCTATGCCAACGGCGACAAAGATGTCCTCTACTTCAAGGACTTCAACTCCGGTGCGATGATCCAGAACATCGTGGACCGGGGTAAGAAGATGGCGATCAAGGAGTTCCTCACCTCCGCCCGGAAGGGCATGCGGCTGCAACACCTCCTCGACGCCTGCGTCGACGAGTTCCGGGAGAACGAGGACCTGCCCAACACAACCAACCCCGATGACTGGGCGCGCATCTCCGGAAAGAAGGGCGAGCGGATCGTCTACATCCGTACGCTCGTCTCCGGCGGCAAGGGCGCCGATGCGGGCCGATCCATCGAGACCGCCAGTAACACCGGCCAGTATCTCTGACAACGGTCGATTCGGGCCCGGGTCGTGGTAGGACCCGGGCCCGTAGCCTTCGCTGCGTAATTGCTCCGCACCGCCGTGTCACGATCGGGTGTGGTGCCGACTACGCTCGACGAAGGGATCGGTCGGGGCGAGCGAAGCGGGTAGGTTGATGAGCGTTAGACGGATCATGGGTACCGAGGTCGAGTACGGCATCTCCGTGCCCAGTCAGGCCGGGGCTAATCCGATGGTCACCTCTTCGCAGGTGGTCAACGCCTACGGGGCGCGTCCCGAGCTCAACCGCGGGGGGCGGGCTCGCTGGGACTACGAGGAGGAGTCGCCGCTGCGCGACGCCCGTGGCTTCACCTATTCCGGCGCCGCCTACGACCCGGCGGAGGCCCTCGCTGACGAGGATCTCGGCCTGGCCAACGTGATTCTCACCAACGGAGCCCGGCTCTATGTGGACCATGCCCATCCGGAGTACTCCACACCCGAGGTGACCACCCCAAGGGACCTGGTGCGCTGGGACAAAGCTGGGGAGCAGGTGATGGCCGAGGCGGCCCGACGTGCCGCCACCATCCCCGGTAGCCATCCCATTCACCTATACAAGAACAACACCGACAACAAGGGTGCCAGTTACGGGGCCCACGAGAACTACCTGATGCGGCGGCAGACCCCGTTCGCCGACATCGTCACGTATCTGACTCCGTTCTTTGTCACCCGGCAGATCGTCGCGGGGGCCGGGCGGGTCGGCCTCGGCCAGGACGGCGGGCAGAGCGGCTTCCAGATCTCCCAGCGCGCCGACTTCTTCGAGGTCGAGGTGGGGCTGGAGACCACGCTCAAGCGGCCCATCATCAACACTCGCGACGAGCCGCACGCCGACGCCGACAAGTACCGCCGGCTGCACGTCATCATCGGCGACGCCAACCTGTCGGAGATCTCGACGTATCTCAAGGTCGGCACGACCGCCCTGATCCTCACCATGATCGAAGAGAAGGCGCTCGTCCCTGACCTCGGCATCGCGGACCCGGTCAGCGAGCTCCGCGCGGTCAGCCACGACCCGACCCTCAGCCATCTCATGCGCCTGCGGGACGGGCGGCGGCTCACCGCGCTGGATGTGCAGTGGGCCTACTACGAGCGGGTGCGCTCCTTCGTGGACGACCGGTACGGCAGCGACGTTGACGAGCAGACCGCCGACGTGCTGGACCGTTGGGAGAGCGTGCTGGACCGGTTGGGTCGGGACGCGTTTCTCTGCGCTGACGAACTCGACTGGGTGGCGAAGTTGCGGTTGCTGGAGGGCTACCGGGAGCGGGAGAAGCTCGGCTGGGGGTCATCCAAGCTGCAACTGGTCGACCTGCAGTACTCCGATGTCCGCCCGGAGAAGGGGCTCTACCACCGGTTGGTGTCGCGGGGCGCGATGAGGACGCTGCTACCGGCGGAGGCGGCTCAGGTCGCGATGACCGAGCCTCCGGAGGACACCCGGGCCTACTTCCGGGGTCGATGCCTCGCCCAGTTCGCCTCCGAGGTGGTTGCGGCGAGCTGGGATTCGGTCATCTTCGACGTGGGTCGGGAGTCGCTGGTGCGGGTGCCGATGATGGAGCCGGAGCGCGGCACCCGGACGCACGTCGGTGCGCTCTTCGACCGCTGCGAGAGCGCCAAGGACCTGCTGGAGACGCTGACCGGTGGTTGAGTCGTCCGACGTGGTGGACCGGGTGCCAGGTGACTGGCGGGCGACGGCCATTTCGTCGCCCGCGCGAGGTAAGTTCGTCGCAGACGATCGTGGAGGAGGCAGCCATGGCGACCCGTGATAGCGGTGGGCAGTCGCAGACCGGCCGGTCCCAGCAGGGCGAGGAGATCGAGGACGTCACGACGGAGGCGAGCGCGGAGGCGGCCGAGCGACACGCCGAGATCACCGAGGACGTGGACGACCTGCTTGATGAGATCGACTCAGTTCTTGAGGAGAACGCCGAGGAGTTCGTCCGGGGCTACGTGCAGAAGGGTGGCGAATAGCAGGCGGGGCGAATTTGCCACACCTGGACACGATCACCGCCCCGGAGGGGTGCGGGATACCCTGGCTTCAACCGCAACGGTGGTCCTGGCTGGTCCCGGAGAAGTCCGGGCAGACCGACCAGGACGATCACGGACCTGAGAGGAACCACGTGGCAGCGGCTTTCGACCCATCCGGGCGTTTTCCGGATCTGTTCACCAGCGTGGGGACATCCTCCTTCTCCGCGTTCCTGAGCAAGGCGGCTCCGGAGTTGCTGCCCGGACGACGGCCACTGCCGCCCGGGATGGCCACGGGCCTGACGCCGCACGCCACCACCATCGTCGCCATCGCCACCGCCGGTGGGGTCGTGCTGGCGGGCGATCGCCGCGCCACCATGGGCAACCTGATCGCCCAGCGGGACGTCGAGAAGGTGCACCCGGCGGACGCCTACTCCCTGGTGGGCATGGCGGGTGCCGCCGGAATCGGGATCGAGCTGACCCGACTCTTCCAGGTCGAGCTGGAGCACTACGAGAAGACCGAGGGCGCGATGCTCTCGCTCGACGGTAAGGCCAACCGGTTGGCCGCGATGGTCCGGGGCAATCTCGGCGCGGCGATGCAGGGGCTCGCGGTTGTTCCGCTCTTCGCTGGGTTCGACCTGGCCGCGACGGACCCGGCGAAGGCCGGTCGGATCTTCAGCTTCGACGTGACCGGCGGTCCCTACGAGGAGACCGGTTACGACGCGGTCGGCTCCGGTTCCGTGTTCGCCAAGTCGGCGCTGAAGAAGCGGTTCCGGCTTGGGCTCTCCGTTGACGACGCGGTGCGCCTGGCCGTGGAGGCCCTGTACGACGCGGCCGACGACGACACCGCGACCGGCGGGCCGGACCTGACCCGGCGGATCTACCCGGTGGTGATGTCTGCCACGGCGGAGGGCACGCACCGACTCACCGAGGCGGAGACGGCGGCGATCGCCGAAAGTGTGGTCGCCGGCCGGATGGAGAATCCGGGCGGCTGAGCCCCCACCCGACCCAGTGACCAGCACAGCGCCGTAAGGAGAACTTCTGTCGTGGCCATGCAGTTCTACGCCTCCCCCGAGCAGATCATGCGCGACCGCTCCGAGCTGGCCCGCAAGGGCATCGCCCGAGGGCGCAGCGCGGTGGTCCTGAGTTACGCCGGCGGGGTGCTCTTCGTCGCGGAGAACCTCTCCAGCGCCCTGCACAAGGTCGGTGAGATCTACGATCGGATCGGCTTCGCCGCCGTGGGCCGATACAACGAGTTCGAGAACCTGCGGCGTGCGGGTGTGCGGATGGCCGACCTGAACGGTCTGAGCTACGACCGGCGGGACGTGACCGGGCGGGCGCTCGCCAACTCGTTCGCGCAGACACTCGGAGCGATCTTCACCGAGCAGTCCAAGCCGTTCGAGGTGGAGATCTGTGTCGCCCAGGTCGGTGTAACGGCGGAGGACGACGAACTGTACCGGTTGACCTACGACGGGTCGGTCAACGATGAGCCCGGCCGAATGGCGATGGGCGGTCAGGCCGAGGCGATCGCTGGAGCGCTGAAGTCGAACCACCGTTCGGACATGTCGCTGGGCGACGCGGTCAAGGTGGCGGTGCGGGCGTTGGGCAGCGTCGGCGGTGAGGGCGGGGCTGCTCGCACGATCGCGGCGGACCAGCTGGAGGTGGCCATCCTGGACCGCCACCGGGACGGGCGGACGTTCCGGCGGGTTACCGGTGCGGCGTTGACCGCCTTGCTCGACGATGGGGCCGCGGCAGCGTCGACGGATGCCCCGGCTGCTGCGGCAGACTCGGCCGATGTGGAGGAACGCCCCGATTCCGAGGCCCCCTAGGGCCACTGACTTCGGCCGCTCACGCCTTGATCAGCGGCTCCCACCAGGCCCGGTTCTCCCGGTACCAGTCGACAGTGGCGGCTAGACCCTGCTCGAAGTCGACGGTGGGCTTCCAGCCGAGTTCGCGCTGGGTCTCCGTGGTGTCGAGGGCGTACCGGCGGTCGTGTCCCTTGCGGTCCGTCACCGGCGTTACCCGGTCCCAACCGGCGTCGAACTCGGCGAGGAGTGAGCCGGTCAACTCTCGGTTGGTCCGGGCGGTGTCGCTGCCGAGGTGGTAGATCGCCCCAGCGCGGCCGTCCCGGTGCGCGAGTGCTATCCCCTGGCAGTGGTCGTCCACGTGCAGCCAGTTTCGGATGTCGCCGCCGTCGCCGTACAGCGGCAGGGTGTGCCCATCGATAAGGTTGGTGACGAAGCGGGGGATGAGCTTCTCGGGGTGCTGGTACGGGCCGTAGGTGTTGGCGCCCCGGGTGATGACCACGTCGAGTCCGTGGGTGCGGTGGTAGGCCAGGGCGAGCAGGTCGGCGGCGGCCTTGCTGGCCGAGTACGGGGAGCTGGGATCCAGCGGCGCGGAGGGGGGCCACGAGCCCTGGGCGATGGAGCCATAAACCTCGTCGGTGGAGACGTGGAGGAACCGCCCGGTGCGGTGCCGCAGCGCGGCGTCGAGCAGAACGCCGGTACCGCCCACGTTGGTGCTGACGAACGGAGCGGCGCTGGCGATGGAACGGTCCACGTGGGACTCGGCGGCGAGGTGGACGATAGCGTCGTGTCCGGCGACGGCGGCGTCCACCAGCTCCACGTCGCGTACGTCGCCGCGGACGACGCGCAGGCGGGGGTCGTCGCGGACCGGGCCGAGACTTCCTTCGGTGCCGGCGTACGTGAACGAGTCGAGCACGGTAACCCGCTCCGGCCGTAGGACCGAATCGGTGCTGTGGAGCAGCCGGCGCACAAGTGCCGAGCCGATGAAGCCGGCCCCGCCGGTGACGAGGATTCTCACGGTCTGCACCGTACCGCGGGGCAGGGGCAGCATGGGCCGCAGTTGGCGCGGGCCGTCTGGGACGGGTGTGGTGAGCACTGCCCAGATGTCGCCGTCTGCGGCTAGTGTCTCATCATGGAGCGGCGAATCTTCGGCCTCGAGACCGAGTACGGCGTCACCTGCACCTACCGCGGGCAGCGCCGGTTGTCCCCCGACGAGGTCGCGCGGTACCTGTTCCGCCGCGTGGTGTCGTGGGGCCGGTCGAGCAATGTCTTCCTGCGCAACGGCGCCCGGCTGTACCTGGATGTCGGCTCGCACCCGGAGTACGCGACGCCGGAGTGCGACTCGGTGGCGGACCTCGTGGCGCACGACCGCGCCGGCGAGCGGATCCTGGAGGGTCTGCTCGTTGATGCGGAGAAGCGGCTGCACGACGAGGGCATCGCGGGCGAGATCTACCTGTTCAAGAACAACACGGATTCGGCCGGGAACTCGTACGGTTGCCACGAGAACTACCTCGTCTCCCGGCACGGCGAGTTCGGCCGGCTGGCAGATGTGTTGATTCCGTTCCTGGTCACCCGTCAGTTGATCTGTGGTGCGGGGAAGGTCCTCCAGACACCGCGCGGCGCCGTCTACTGCCTGTCGCAGCGGGCCGAGCACATCTGGGAGGGGGTGTCGTCGGCGACCACCCGGAGCCGGCCGATCATCAACACCCGGGACGAGCCGCATGCGGACGCTGAGCGGTACCGCCGGCTGCACGTGATCGTCGGCGACTCGAACATGAACGAGGTCACCACGCTGCTGAAGGTGGGCGCGGCGGACATTGTGCTCCGGATGATCGAGTCCGGGGTGGTGATGCGGGACCTGACGCTGGAGAACCCGATTCGCGCGATCCGCGAGGTGTCGCACGACATCACCGGTCGGAGGAAGGTGCGACTGGCCTCCGGAAAGGAGATCAGCGCGCTTGAGATCCAGCAGGAGTATCTGGCGAAGGCCACGGAGTTCGTCGAGCGGCGCGGCGGCGATCAGACGGCGAAGCGGGTGGTGGAGCTCTGGGGCCGGGTTCTTTCGGCGGTGGAGACCGGTGATCTGGAGCCGGTGGCCCGGGAGATCGACTGGGTGACCAAGCTGCGATTGATCGAACGTTATCAACGCAAGCATGATCTGCCGTTGTCGCATCCGCGGGTGGCACAGATGGATCTGGCCTACCACGACCTTCGTCGGGGCCGGGGCCTGTACGGCTTGTTGGAGCGGCGGGGCCAGGTGGACCGGGCGGCAACCGACCCGGAGATCTTCGAGGCGAAGGAGACACCGCCGCAGACCACTCGGGCGCGACTCCGGGGGGAGTTCATCCGGCATGCCCAGGAGAAGCGGCGGGACTTCACCGTCGACTGGGTGCACCTGAAGCTCAACGATCAGGCGCAGCGCACGGTGTTGTGCAAGGACCCTTTCCGGGCGTACGACGAGCGGGTGGAACGGCTGATTGCCAGTATGTGAGCTCGACGGGCGCGGCTGCGCCGGCTCCGCGGCCGCCGGGTAGGCTGGCCGCGCCATGATGTCTAGTCAACCGGGCGGCTCCGAGAAACAGAGCTGGGCCGAACGCCGCCGCCAGAAGATTCGTGCCGAGATCGAGCGAAACCGCCGCGGCGAGTACACCGTGCCCACCTGGGTGCTGGCACTCGCCCTGGCCGCGATCGTGCTGGCCTGGGTCGTACTGGTGATCCTGGCCTGAGCGGCGGTCAGCCGGCGAGCGCCACGGCGTGCCGTCCCGCCGCCGCGGCGGCGAGGAAGTAGGCGTGGTCGGCATCCAGACCGCGACCCATCGTCGACAGCGGTACCGGGCTGGCCCGCAGTGCGGCGTCGAGGCCGGCGACCGGCACCCGGAGCACCTGGTGCCGGGCGGTGAGCGGGGCCAGAGCCGTCGCGACGGCGGTGGCCAGCGCCGGGTCGAGTTCGTCGGGCACGACCAACTCCGCGGGGGCCAGGGCCACCCGGCCGTACGCGGTCAGGCTGTGGTGGGAGACGCCGTGATGTCGGGGTCGGGGGTCCGCGGCGGAGATGCGCAGGGAACCGACCGGCCGGCCACCCAACGCGGCGACCGCGTTGACCGCCTCGCCGACCGCGACCCCGGAGAAACCCCAGCGGGTGCCGGTGCCCAGGTTGCCGGGACCCTGGGCGACGACAGCCAGGTCGGCGTGGAGCACATGCCGCGCGGCGAGTAGGCCCGAGTGCAGGGTGCTCGCCTCCAGGTCGCCGCCGAACGCCTGCCCCACGCTGATGGTGCCGGCGAGGTGGCCCTCGAGCCCGGCGAGGGTGCGGGAGAACCAGGCCGGCAGCGCGCCCCCATCGGTGAGTAGGTACGCCACCCGCGCATCCGGCGCATCAGCGCGAATCCCGGCCAGTACCGCCGGGAGGGCGGAGTGCAGGTCGGCGGTGACCACGGGCAGGCCGCCCAGGTCGTCGGCGTCGGCCAGGGCCGCTCGGTGTGGGGACGCCTCCTCGTCGACGCCGAGCAGGATCGGCTGCAACGGGGTGTAGCGGGCTTTGACCAGGTGACCCGCGGCGCGACTGTCAGCCGGGGCGGGCGGATCGGGTGGCAGTCGGTCCGGCAGGGCCACGACCAGGGCGTAGCCGCCGGTGCCGAGGCCCATCAACAGGGCGCCGGCGTTGAGCAACACCCGGTCGCCGACGCGCGGTCGACCGACCAACTCGGGGTAGGCGAGCGCGCGCATCATCGAGTCGTCGGCGAGGGTGACGGCCAACTCGACCGCGCCGCCCCATTGCCGCCGGACCGCCGTTACCGTTCCCGACCGCCATCGCACCATGCGCGCGACGCTAGCGGTCGAACCGGGTGGGTCCGGCATCCGGGGGTGTCACGGGGCGACGCCCGGGGTCGGCCCGGTCACGTTGGCAGACCGGGGCGAGACGCGCGGCGTGATGGTACATATGTTCGCCGGGGTTGGCTGCTAGCGTCGTACTGTGTCGCGGACCCGTACCGAACGCCTGGTCAACCTGGTGATCTGCCTCCTGTCCACGCGACGGTTCCTGACCGCCGTGCAGATCGCCGCGACCGTGCCCGGCTACGAGCATGATCCGCACGATGTGCGGGACCACGAGGCGTTCCAACGCAAGTTCGAGCGGGACAAGGCCGAGCTGCGCGAGCTCGGCGTCCCGCTGGAGACCGGGACGGCCAGCGCCTTCGACTTCGAGCCGGGCTATCGCATCGCCCGCCGGCAGTATGCGCTGCCCGAGATCCCGCTTGAGCCGGCCGAGGCCGCGGCGGTCGGCATCGCCGCCCGGCTGTGGCAGCACGCCGGTCTGGCCGCCGCCGCGTCGTCCGGGTTGGCGAAGCTGCGCGCGGCCGGGGTCGACGTGGACCCACAGGCCACGCTCGGGCTGGAGCCGATGGTGACCGTCGATCCGGCCTTCGCGCCGCTGACCGCCGCGGCCCGGGATCGTCGTGAGGTGGTCTTTGACTACCGGGTCCCGGACCGGGACGAGCCCTCCGGCCGCCGACTGCAGCCGTGGGGGGTGGTCTGCTGGCGGGGCCGGTGGTACGTGGTGGGGCACGACCTGGATCGGGCCGCCGCCCGCTGCTTCCGCCTCTCTCGGGTGGTGGGGGCGGTGCGGACGGTGGGCCCGCCGGGGGCGTACGAGCCACCGGCCGAGGTGGATCTGATCAGCTATGTCGCTCGTTCGTCGGATCCGGTGGAGCGCACCGGCCGCGCCCGGGTGTTCGTCGCGCCCGGCCGGGCTGCTGGGTTGCGCCGGTGGGCGGTGGAGACGACCTCGGATTCCACCGGTGACCAGCTCGTCCTGCCGTACGCGGATCCGGAGGCGCTCGCCGGTCAGCTCGTCGGCTACGGCCCGGACGTGCGGGTGCTCGACCCGCCGGAGGTACGGGAGGCGGTCATCCAGCGGCTCAAGGAGACCGTCGCGCGCCACGACGTCGTTGCCGGGGGTGCCCGGTGACCCGGTCTACCCGGTCCGGGTCCCGTACCTCCGCGGATCGGTTGGCCCGGCTGCTCAACCTGGTGCCCTTCCTACTGGCCCGGCCCGGTATCGAGATCGCCGAGGCAGCGGGTGACCTGGGGGTGACCGAGCGGCAGCTGCGGGAGGACCTGGAGCTGCTCTGGGTGTGTGGGCTGCCGGGCTACGGCCCGGGGGACCTGATCGACATGGCCTTCGACGGTGACCGGGTGACGATCACCTACGACGCCGGCATCGATCGACCGCTGCGGCTGACCCCCGACGAGGCCCTCGCGCTGGTTGTGGCGCTGCGAATGCTGGCGGAGACGCCGGGGGTGGCCAACCGGGAAGCAGTGGAGCGGGCTCTGGTCAAGATCGAAAGTGCCGCGGGTGACCGGTTGGGTGCCCCGGTCGCGGTACGGCTGCCGGCAGACAATCGCCGGGTGGCGGAGCTGCGGGCGGCGGTGGAGAGCGGCCGGGCGCTGCGGATCACCTACTACTCGGTGGCCCGGGACGAGACGATCGAGCGGGTCGTCGACCCCCTGCGAATACTCGTCGTCGGCGGCCGGGCGTACATGGAGGCCTGGTGCCGCCGGGCCGAGGGGATGCGGGTGTTCCGGGTCGACCGGATCGACGCGGTGACCCGGTTGGCCGAGCCGGCGCGGGTGCCGTCGCAGGCGGTGCCGCACGACCTCACCGGCGGTGTGTTCCGGCCCACGGCGGATCTGCCGCTGGTCACCCTGCGAATCGGTCGGAGTGAGCGGTGGATCACCGAGTACTACCCGTGTGAGCGGGTCGAACCAGGCGATGGCGAATGGTTGGTCTCACTCCGGGTCACCGACCTGGGCTGGGCCCGCCGCTTCGTGTTGGGCCTGGGTCCGGAGGTCACCGTGGTGGCGCCGGCGGAGCTGGCCACACAGGTGCATGCCGCGGCGACCGCTGCCCTCGAGGCGTACGCGATGCCGCCGCCGAGCGCGGCGGCCGACCCGGCGGCATCGACGAGCAGCCGGTAGGCTGAGCGCCGTGGTGGTGTGGATCGTGGTCGCGCTGGTGGTGCTCCCGTTGGTGCTGCTCGGGCTGGCCGGGCGGCCGGTGGTGATCCGGCTGCGCCGGCTGCGGCGTGCGGCGGCGGCCTTGCAGCGACACGCGGGTGAGGCCACTGCGCTCCAGACGACCGCGGCGGCGCTGCAGGCGCGGGCCGAAGAACTGCAGGAACAGTTGGCGACCACCCAGCAGCAGGTCGCAGCGGTCCGGTTCCGCCGGGGTGGGTGACCACCACCGCCGCCCACGGTCCTGTGTCATGTCGCGGGGGCGGAGCGGTTTGTCCGGGACATCGGGGGTTGGCCTAGATTTCACCCAGCCGGAACGGTCCCGTAGCGCCCAGCGGGTGGCAACGCCGCGGGACGCACGTACGATGGCTGCGACACCACCTGCCCGACACAGAGAGACCGGAGCTTCCCATGGGTGCCCTCAGGCCATGGCACATCGCCGTACTCGTGGTCGTGCTGATCCTGCTCTTCGGCGCGAAGCGGCTCCCCGATGCGGCCCGCTCGCTGGGCCGTTCGCTGCGGATCATCAAGGCCGAGACGAAGAGCCTGCACGACGACGACCGTGACCTGGCCGAGAAGGCCGATGCCCAGGCGGGCTACCAGCCGATGCCACCGCAGGTCCAGCAGGGGCAGCACCCCCAGCAGTCACCCTACCCGGCCCCGCCGCAGCAGCAGCCGGTCGTTGACCCGGTGCAGCGCACCCGCGACAGCTGATCGAGGGGCCCGACCACCGTGGCCTTCGCCCTGCGTAAACGCGGCCCGAGTAGTTTCCAACGGGCCTCGGAAGGCTCGATGACCCTGGTCGAGCACGTCCGCGAGCTGCGAAATCGGCTGTTCAAGGCGTCCCTGGCGATCCTGGTCGGCTTCGGTGTCGGCCTTTGGTTCGCCGGCCCGGTGCGCGGCATCCTGCAACGGCCATACTGCGAACTGCCGCAGGCAAAGACCACCGACGGGGCCTGCGACTTCGTGCAGCTCGGTCCCGCCGACCTGTTCCTGCTTAACCTCAAGATCGGCCTGTGGGTGGGGCTGATCCTCGCCGCGCCGGTGTGGCTGTACCAGCTGTGGGCCTTCATCGCCCCCGGCCTGCACAAACACGAGCGGCGCTACGCGTACGTCTTCACCGCGCTCGCGGCACCGCTGTTCATCGCCGGCGCGGTGCTGGCGTACTTCGTGACCTCCAAGGGCCTGGAGTTCCTGCTGGAGGTCTCCGGCCCCGAGATCAATACCACCCTCGACATCACCCGCTACGTCTCGTTCGTCACCAACCTGATCCTGCTGTTCGGGGTGGCGTTCGAGTTCCCGCTGATCGTGTTGATGCTCAACTTCGTCGGCGTTACCAGCGCGAAGCGGTTGCTGGGCTGGTGGCGGGTGGCGGTGTTCGTGTTCTTCGCCTTCGCTGCGGTGGTCACGCCCACGCCGGACCCGTTCGGTATGACCGCGTTGGCGCTGTGCCTGTGCGCCCTCTACTTCGCGGCCGTCGGTGTCGCATTCCTCAACGACAAACGTCGGGGCCGCGGTAAGGAGATCTACGCCGGCCTCGCCGACGACGAGGTGTCGCCGCTGAAGGAGGAGAACGACCCCGTCGAGGCGAGTGCCCCGGTTGGGGCGCCGGAATCGATCGCGGAGCCAGAGCCGGTCGTCAGGCCCGCGCCGATCGAGCGCCGGTACGACGACATGACCTGACGCTGCTGCCCCTGCCGTAGGCCAACGGGTGGGGTGCGGGCCCGGCCCCGTCCCGGTACGGTGCACGCCGTGACCGCAGTCGATTTTACCGGTTCCGCTCGTCCGGTCGCCGTCCTGGCCAACCCGAGTGCCGGCCGTGGGCGCCATCGTGGACTGCTGCCCACGGTGGTGCACCGGCTGGCGGCCGGCGGTCACCCGGTACGGGTGCTTGACGCGCGGACTCCGGCACAGGCCCGGGCAGTCTGTCGTGCGGCAGTGGACGACGGCGCGGCAGCGCTGGTCGCGGTCGGCGGTGACGGCACCGTGCACCTGGCGCTACAGGCGGTGGCGGGTACTCCAGTGCCGTTCGCGGTGGTGCCGGCGGGGACCGGCAACGACTTCGCCGGTGACACCGGCTTCCCGGCCGACCCCCTCGCCGCGGCCGACGCGATCGCCGCGGCGCTGCGGCACGGCCGCTCCCACCCGATCGACCTGGCCCGGGCCACCGCGGCGGACGGCACACAGCGGTGGTACGGGGCGGTGCTCGCGGCCGGCATTGACGCGATCATCAACGAGCGAGCCAACCGGATGCGGTGGCCTCGTGGCCCCCGCCGCTACGACCTGGCGATCCTGGTGGAGTTGTCCCGGCTGCGGCCCCGCCGCTACACGTTGCGCCTGGACGGGGTGACCTACGAGCTGGACGCCGTCCTGGTGGCGGTCGGCAACTGCGCCAGCTACGGCGGTGGCATGCGGATCTGCCCCGCCGCCGACCCGACCGACGGGCTGCTCGACGTGGTGGTGGGCGGGCGGTTCAACCGGCGTACGCTGCTGCGGGTGAAGTCCCGCATCTATCCGGGGACGCACGTTGACCACCCGCTGGTGCGCAGCTTCCAGGCGCGGACGGTGGAGGTGGCCGCCGCGGGCATCACCAGTTACGCCGACGGGGAGCGGGTGGCCGAACTACCGGTGACGATCACCGCGGCCCCGGCAGCGGTGCGGCTGCTGCGCTGACCGCCGGTCAGCTCGGCACGGCCAGGTCCAGCACCGCGCCCAGCCCGTTCGGCCGGCCAGCCTCCCCGGGCGGGAGCACCAGCACCGCACAGCCGGCCGCCACCGCGCCCGCGTCGGCGGGGGTGTCGCCGACCATGAGCACCCGCTCCGGGTCGACGGCCAGCATCCCGCAGGCGTGCAGGAAGATGCCCGGGTCGGGCTTGCAGCGACCCACCTCGTACGACAGCACGTACCCGTCCACCAGATCGGCGAGTCCCCAGGCGGTAAAGAGTGGCCGGAGGTCGAAGCCGATGTTGCTGACCACCCCCACCCGCACCCCGGCGGCGCGTAGCGCGGTCAGGGTGGGGGCGGTATCCGGGTACGGCACCCACCCCTCCGGCACCAGCAACCGCTCGTAGAGCGCGTCGGCGAACCCGTCGATACCGGCGTCGACTGTCGCGGCGAGTCCGGTGTATGCGCCGCGATGCGCATGTGGGTAGAGGTCCCGGTCGGCCCAGAGTTCGGCCAGCGCGGGCGGGACCCGGTGGGGCAGCGGCCCCCCGGCCCGTCCGGCGGTGAGTAGCCGGTCGGCGAGCGCGGTGGCGCGGATACGGTCCAGGGCGGTTCCACAGGCGGCAGCCGCCGCGGTCACCCAGGCAGTGGCCTCCTCCACCTGCGCGAGTGTGCCGTGGAAATCGAAGAGAACCGCTTCCACGGGCCGGCGGGATGCCGTCCGAACGGCACGACCCGGGGCGGATGTCTGGGCAGGTTCGGTACGGTCCGGCACGCCGTGCACCCTACCGATCGCCCCGGACGGGTCCGGACGGGACGGCCTCGTGGGGCGTACCGGCGCGGCACGCACTAATCTTGGTCCCATGTCGAGCCCTGCCGAGCGGTACGCCGCGGCACGCCGCCGGGCCGCGCAGGCCCCCCTGTCCCCGGCGTTGGACGAGTTCGCCCTCGACCTCGGTGTCGACCTCGACGATTTCCAGCGGGAGGCGTGTCAGGCGTTGGAGCGCGGCAGCGGGGTCCTGGTCTGCGCCCCCACCGGCGCCGGCAAGACGGTCGTCGGTGAGTTCGCCGTCCACCTGGCACTGCGGGGTGGAACCTCGGCCGACACGGGCCGCCGCAAGTGTTTCTACACCACCCCGATCAAGGCGTTGTCAAATCAGAAGTACCACGATCTCGTCGACCGGCACGGCGCCGACCAGGTCGGGCTGCTCACCGGCGACAACGCGATCAACGGCGATGCGCCCGTGGTGGTGATGACCACCGAGGTACTGCGCAACATGCTCTACGCCGGTTCGGCGACCCTGGAGGGGCTGGCGTACGTGGTGATGGACGAGGTGCACTACCTCGCCGACCGGTTCCGCGGTGGCGTGTGGGAGGAGGTGATCATCCACCTGCCCGCCTCGGTCACGCTGGTGTCGCTGTCGGCGACGGTGTCCAACGCGGAGGAGTTCGCCGACTGGCTGGTCACCGTGCGGGGCGAGACCGAGGTCGTGGTCAGCGAGCACCGGCCGGTGCCGTTGTGGCAACACATGCTCGTTGGCCGGCGGATGTTCGACCTGTTCCACGACGCCGATGCCGCGCGCAAACACGATGTGCATCCGGAGTTGCTGCGCTACACCCGGGACACGCTGCGCCGCCTCGAGTCGGGGGAGGGACGCGGTGCCGGCCCGGGTGGTCGGCGTGGGCCGCGCTGGCGGGGGCCGATGCGTCCGGACATCGTTGATCGGCTCGACCGGGAGGGGTTGCTGCCGGCGATCCTGTTTATCTTCAGCCGTGCCGGCTGCGACGCGGCGGTACAGCAGTGTCTCGCCGCCGGACTGCGGCTCACCGGCCCGGAAGAGCGGGCCGAGATCCGCCGGGTGGTGGAGAGCCGGATCACCACGATCCCCGGCGAAGACCTGTCGGTGCTCGGCTACTGGGACTGGCTGGACGGGCTGGAGCGGGGCCTCGCCGCGCACCACGCCGGCATGCTGCCGGCGTTCAAGGAGGTCGTCGAGGAGCTGTTTGTCCGCGGGCTGGTGAAGGCGGTGTTCGCCACCGAGACCCTTGCGCTGGGCATCAACATGCCGGCCCGCTGCGTGGTGTTGGAACGCCTGGTCAAGTACAACGGCGAGGCCCACGTGGACCTGACGCCCGGCGAGTACACGCAGCTCACCGGCCGAGCCGGCCGCCGCGGTATCGACGTGGAGGGGCACGCCGTGGTGGTCTGGTCGCCGGAGACCGACCCGCGGCACGTGGCCGGTCTCGCATCCACCCGTACGTACCCGCTGCGGTCGAGTTTCCGGCCGTCGTACAACATGGCCGTCAACCTGGTGGGCAGCGTGGGCGCGGAGCCAGCCCGGGCGTTGCTGGAGTCCTCCTTCGCGCAGTTCCAGGCGGACCGGTCGGTGGTGGGGCTGGCGCGGCAGGTCCAGCGCAATACCGAGACGGTTCAGGCGTACGGCGCGGAGGCGGCCTGCCAGCACGGTGACTTCGACGCCTACTTCGCGATCCGGGTGGCGATCGCCGACCGGGAGCGGGAGCTGGCCCGGCAGGGGCAGAGCCAGCGGAAGGCGGCGGCGGTCGTCTCGCTGGAGCGGCTGCGGGTCGGCGACGTGATTCGGGTGCCGTCCGGCCGGCGGGCTGGCCTTGCGGTGGTGCTGGACCCGGCGGCCGCCGGCTTCGGGGAGCCCCGTCCGTTGGTTCTGACCCAGGATCGCTGGGCGGGCCGGGTCGGCCCGGGCGACTTCACCACTCCGGCGGAGGTACTCACCCGGATTCGGGTGCCAAAACACTTCAATCACCGCTCCCCGGCCGCGCGACGGGACCTGGCCGCCGCGGTCAGCGGAACCGGGTTGAACCGGCACGGCGGCCGGCGGGGCGGCCGGTCGCGGCGCGGTGCTGGGGAGGATGACCGGCTCGTGCAGCTCCGCGCCGAGCTGCGCCGCCACCCGTGCCACGCCTGCCCGGAGCGGGAGGAGCACGCCCGCTGGGCGGAGCGTCGCCGCCGGTTGGAGAAGGACACCCAGGAGCTGCGGCAGCGGGTGACGGGCCGTACCGGCTCCTTGGCCCGCACCTTCGACCGGATCGTGGCGTTGTTGACGGCCCGCGGCTACCTCGCCTCCGACGGGGGCGTCACCGACGCCGGTCGGATGTTGAGCCGGATCTGGACGGAGGCGGACCTGCTGGTCGCTGAGTGCCTGCGTCGTGGCGTGTGGAGTGGGCTCAGTCCGGCCGAGTTGGCGGCGGCGGTGTCGGTGGTGGTCTTCGAGGCCCGCCGGGACGTTGACGAGCGCGCATCGCTGCCGCGGGGCGCGGTGGCGACGGCGGTCGACGAGACGTTGAAGCTGTGGGGGGAGATCGAGGCCGACGAGGCGGCACAGGGGTTGACCGTGACCCGGGAGCCGGATCTCGGCTTCGCCTGGCCGGTCTACCGCTGGGCCCGCGGGGAACCACTCGCGAAGGTCCTCGTCAGCGGCCACATCGATGGCGAGATGCCGGCCGGCGACTTCGTCCGCTGGGCTCGGCAGGTGGTGGACCTGCTCGGTCAGCTGGCCGATTCCGGCGGCGCCTCGGCTGAGCTGCGCAGCACCGCACGACAGGCCATCGTCGCGGTGAACCGTGGGGTGCTCTCCTACCAGGCCACCGCCTGACGACGTACGTCGCGGCCGGTAGCGCGGCGTTCCGTGCATCGCGCACCGCCCGCGCTGCGCCGCTGGGCGGCGGTCAGTCGGTGCGGGCGGCCAGGGCGTCGACCAGGCGCCGGACGGCGCCAGCGAGGTTCCACCGCTCGGCGAGCTCGAGCAGCCGATCGGGGTCGGCCGGTGTGGCCGGCAGGTCGGTGGGCAGGGCGGGCAGTGGCACATCGAGGGCGACCCGGACCACCGTCGGGGCGACGGCCAGGTAGTCCCGCGCGGCGGTGAGTTTCGTCCGAAGCCCCGGCGCGAAGCCAGCGTCCGGGTCGTCCAGGGCGGCGAGCACGCCAGCGATGTCGCCGTGTCGGTCAACGAGCCGGGCCGCGGTCTTCTCGCCGACGCCGGGCACGCCCGGCAGCCCGTCGCTGGGGTCACCGCGCAGCGCGGCGAAGTCGGCGTAGCGGGCGGCGGGCACCCCGTATCGGGCCTGGACCGCGGCGTCGTCGCAGTCTGCCAGCTTGGCCACCCCCCGCCCGACGTAGAGCAGCCGCACCCCGCGGGCGTCATCGACCAACTGGAACAGGTCGCGGTCACCGGAGACCACCTCGACGGGGCCCGGCTGGGTGACCGAGAGGGTGCCGAGCACGTCGTCGGCCTCGTAGCCGGTGGCGCCGACGGTGGTGATGCCGAGCGCGTCGAGCACGTCGAGGATCAGCGGGACCTGCGGGCTCAGTGTGTCGGGGACCACCTCACCCCCCTCCGGCGCCACCCGGTGCGCCTTGTACGAGGGCAGTAGGGCCACCCGCCACTCGGGTCGCCAGTCGTGGTCCATCGCGCACACCATCCGGTCCGGCCGGCGGGTGCGGATCAGGCTCGCCAACATGTCGAGGAAGCCGCGGACGGCGTTGACCGGTTGACCGTCGGGCCCGACGGCGGCGGACTCGGGGATGCCGAAGTATGCCCGGAAGTAGAGGCTGGGCGCGTCCACGAGCATGAGCGGGGCTGGCATGCCCGACAGCCTGGCACACCGCACCGACATGGTGGTGGACGACGGCAGCGGGGGCCGGTCGGTGGTGCCCGCTGCGCGTTCCGTGCCGCCGGGGGGTGGGGGTGAGCCGAACGACCGTTAAGCTAGGCGGGTGCGACGGCTCAACCCCACCCCCACGGAGCTCATCAACCCATGACTGTCGACCGGATCCTCCCCACCGACGAGGCCCACGACCTGTTGGACCTGGCCACCGAACTCGCTGACCGGGAGCTCGCGCCGAAGGCCGCCGACCACGAGGAGCGCGCCGAGTTCCCCCGGGAGGTGCTGCGTACCCTGGGTCGGTCGGGCCTGCTCGGCTTGCCGTACGCGGAGGAGTACGGCGGCGCCGCCCAGCCGTACGAGGTGTACCTACAGGTGCTGGAGATCCTCGCCAGCCGCTGGCTCGCGGTCGCCGAGGCAATCAGCGTCCACACCCTGTCCTGCTTCCCGCTCGCCGAGTACGGCACGGCGCAGCAGCGGAAGCTGCTGCCCGATCTGATCGGTGGGGAGCTGCTGGGCGCGTACTGCCTGTCCGAGCCGCAGGGCGGTTCGGATGCCGCACATCTGACCACTCGGGCCGTCCCCGAGGGGGAGGAGTACATCGTCTCCGGTACGAAGGCGTGGATCACGCACGCTCACGTGGCGGACTTCTACAACATCTTCTGCCGTACCGGCGGTGCCGGGGCGCGGGGAATCTCCTGTCTGCTCGCCGACCGGAATATGCCCGGGATCGAGCCGCAGCTGGCGGAGCGCACGATGGGACTGCATGCTTCCCCGGTGGCGCAGGTCGTCTTCGATGGAACGCGGGTGCCGGCGGAGCGGTTGATCGGCGGGGAGGGCAAGGGCTTCGGCATCGCGATGTCCGCGCTGGACTCTGGCCGGCTGGGGATCGCCGCCTGCGCGGTTGGCCTGGCGCAGGCGGCGCTGGACTACGCGGTCGGCTATGCCCGGGAGCGGCAGCAGTTCGGTCGGGCGATCGTTGACTTCCAGGGGTTGGGATTCCTGCTCGCCGATGCCGCCACCCAGATTTCGGCGGCCCGGGCGCTGATGCTGGCGGCGGCCCGGCTGCGAGACGCCGGCCGGCCCTACTCGATCGAGGCGGCGAAGGCGAAGCTGTTCGCCACCGACGTGGCGATGCGGGTGACCACCGACGCGGTGCAGGTGCTGGGTGGCGCTGGCTACGTCGCTGATCACCCGGTGGAGCGGTACATGCGGGAGGCGAAGGTACTCCAGATTGTTGAGGGGACCAACCAGATCCAGCGCTTGGTGATCTCCCGCGCGCTGGCGAAGGGCTGACGGTAGTTCGGGCTCGCGGCTGCGACGCTGTTCCGGCGCCCAGCGTCGCGTGGCGGGCCTTTTCCCGGTAGGTTGCTCGCCGTGGAGGAGATCGACCGGGCCATCGTCGCGGAACTGGCCGTGGACGGCCGGCTGTCATATACCGACCTCGCGGAGCGGGTGGGGCTGTCGGTCTCCGCGGTGCACCAGCGGGTCCGCCGGCTGGAGCAGCGCGGGGTCATCGGCGGGTATGCGGCACGGGTGTCCTTCGAGGCGCTGGATCTGCCGCTGACGGCATTTGTGGCGATTCGACCGTTTGATCCCTCGCAACCGGATGACGCGCCGGAGCGGCTGGCCCACCTGCCGGAGATCGACTCGTGTTACTCGGTCGCGGGCGAGGACTTTTACCTGCTGTTGCTGCGGGTGGCCGGGCCGACAGACCTGGAGCGGGTGCTCCAGGAGATCCGGATGGCGGCGAGTGTGACCACGCGGACGACGGTGGTGTTGTCGACGCCGTACGAGAGCCGCCCGCCGCGGATCAGTGCCGAGGTGTCTGGGCGGTTGCGGCCGAGGGGACCGGCTGGTTCCACCGAAGGATGACCTGCCGACCGTGTTCGTGGCCGAGCAGGCTGACGGTCGCGGTTTCCAGCCGGAACAGCGCCCCGGCGGAGGGCGGTAGGCCGAGCCACCGGGCGGTGAGTACCCGGAGGCTGTGTGCGTGTCCAACCAGGGCGACGGTGCCGTGGTCGAGGACGGGACCCAGCCGGGCGAGGAGTCGGTCGAGCCGCTCGCCGACCTGGCTGGGAGACTCGCCACCAGGGCAGCCGTCGGTCCAGAGGTTCCAGCCGGGCTGCTCTGCGCGGACCTCGGCGGTGGTGCGGCCCTCGACTTCGCCGTAGTTCCACTCAGCGAGATCGTTGTCCGTCCCGGTTGGGGTGAGGCCGGCGAGCTGCGCGGTCCGCACCGCGCGGGCGCAGGGGCTGGTCAGGACGGCGGCGAAGCGCCGGCCGGTGAGCATCGGGCCGAGCGCGCGAGCCTGCCGTTCGCCGTCGGGAGTCAGCGCGAGGTCGGTGTACGAGGTGTGCCGTCGGCGGGCGCTCCAGGTGGTTTCGCCGTGTCGGATGAGGAGAAGCTCGCCCATGCGTTCAGTCAACCACCGATCCCGTCACTCTTCCTGGCTAGTGTCCTAGGATGCAATACGCGTTGTGCCCCCACACACCAAGCCCGACGAATAGCCATCGGCAGCACGGGAAACCCTGGTGTCGATGGCCGGAACGCCACGATAGGGGGAGCGGAGATGGGCTTCGCCACCAAGACGAAGAACATGGTGGACGAGCTGACCGGCGCCGCCAAGGAGCGGGTGGGCGATGTCTGCGGTGACGAGCGACTGCGGGTCGAAGGGGTCCGGCAGCGGGGCGACGCCCGTGCTCGTCAGGCCCGGGAGGAGCGCGCTGAGCGGTCGGATCGTGGCTTGGATCGGACCGGGGCGCGGTGACGTGACCGCCGGAACAACGACGGGCTCGGAAGCATGTGCTTCCGAGCCCGTCGTTGTTCCGGCCGGGACCGACTACGACAAGACTGCCGTCACGAGTTGCCGCCGACGAGTCCGGGGCACGGGCGGTGGATCGAGGTGGGTCAGTCGTCGCGGTGCTCCGCCCACCAGGTCTGACCGCTCTCGGGCAGGGTGTCGATCGGGTCGTAGTACGCGTACCGCTTGTTGAGCGCCGCCAGGTCGGCGGACTCGATGGAGGTGCGGTAGTTCTTGGTCCAGTACGAGATGCCCCGCTCCTGGTCGTACTCGGTGAGCATGTGCACCCAGCGTTTGCCGACGAAGGGAACGTCGCACACGATTCGCGGGGTGGCATAGCCGGGCAGGTAGCCCATGATGTCGTGTTGGAGCTGTTGGGCGTGCCCGACCGGCACTCGCCAGTGCTCGGCGTTGGGGATCATGTCGCACATGTAGAAGTAGTACGGCAAAATGCCGGCTTCGCCCTGCAAGGCAAAGCACAGATCAAGTAGGTCAGGCGTGGTGGCGTTGACGCCGCGCATGAGCACGCCTTGGTTGCGAACGTCTCGAACCCCGATGTCCAGGGCGGTCTGGGCGGCTTTGGCGACCAGCGGGGTGAGGGACTGGGCGTGGTTGACGTGGGTGTGGATCGCGAGGTTGACGCCCCGGCGGGCAGCGGTGCGCGCGACCCGCTCGAGGCCTTCGACGACATCGGCCCGGAGCCAGTGCTGGGGCAGGCCCATCAGGGCCTTGGTGGCGAGCCGGATGTCGCGCACGGTGTCGATGTCGAGCAGGCGCATCAGGTACGTCTCGAGGTTCTTCCACGGCACGTTGGCCACGTCACCGCCGGAGACGACGACGTCGCGGACGCCGGGGTGTGCCTTGAGGTAGCTGATGTGGGCGTCGTAGCGGTCGACGGGTTTGAGGGTGAGTTTGAGTTTGTCGATGGCGGGGGTGGAGTTACCAACCAGATCCATTCGCGTGCAGTGCCCGCAGTACTGCGGGCAGGTGGAGAGGAGCTCGGCGAGGACCTTCGTGGGGTAACGGTGGGTAAGACCCTCGGCGACCCACATGTCGTGTTCGTGCAGGGAGTCGCGGCTGGCGTACGGGTGTGAGGGCCAGTCGGTGCGTCGGTCGGAGGCGACGGGGATCATGTAGCGCCGGATCGGGTCGGCGTAGAGGGCGTCGGTGCTCATCGACTCGAACGGCACCATGGTGTTGAGCATCTGAGGCGTCACCAGCATGGACATGGTGGCGAGGGCCTTTTGGTCGGCTTCCAGGTCGGCGTAGAAGGTCTCGCTGACGAGGTCGCCGAGGACGGTGCGGAGTTGCTTGATGTTCTTGACGCAGTTGGTGCGTTGCCACTGGGCGGATTCCCACTGGTCGCGGCTGATGTGGCGCCAGCCGGGGAAGCGGGTCCAGTCGGGTTCGACGAGGGGGGTCCGTCGGTATTCGTAGGGCTGGCCCGTGGTGGGGGCGGCGGGTGCGGGCTGGGCTGCGGAGATGGTTTCCGCGGGGTGGGTCTGGGTCACGGCCCCCTCCTCGTGGGTGGTGTGGATGATCAATGGTCCCGTAGGGTACTGGAAATTATCCGGTGAAGTCATTATTCTGCCGGAAGTCTTCCCGCCATGCGAATTGTGGTCCGGGCTTCAGGCGGCTGGACAGGGAGGTCGGCGTGATATCACCGGTGGGTTTGCACCGCGTCCTGGAGCCCGCGGGGGTTCTGCCGCAGGCGGCTTGGCGACTGGATGCGAGCCCGGCGATCGCACCGAACGAGGTGCGGATCCGGGTGGAGCGGTTGAACCTGGACGCGGCGAGCTTCCGACAGCTGCGGGAGAAGCACGGCGGGGACGGCGCGCGAATGCGCGCCGAGGTCCTGGAGATCATCGGCGCGCGGGGGAAGATGCAGAACCCGGTGACCGGCTCGGGTGGCATGTTGATCGGCACGGTCGAGGAGACCGGCCGGCGGTCACCGCTGGGGCTGCGGGTGGGCGACCGGGTGGCGACGCTGGTGTCGCTGACCCTGACGCCGTTGGCCGTCGCGGACGGGCTGGCCCGGTGGGACGGGCACAGCGAGCAGATCCCGTGTGATGGTCATGCGATCCTGTTCGCCCGCTCCATCGCGGCGGTGCTCCCGGCCGATCTGCATCCGGAGTTGTCCCTCGCCGCGCTGGATGTGTGCGGGGCTCCGGCGTTGACCGCGCGGGTGGTGGAGCGGTATGTGGCTGACCGCGCGCGGGAGGGAGATGCCCGGCCGATCAGCGTCGCGGTGATCGGCGGCGCGGGCAAGAGTGGGTCGCTGTCGCTGGTTGCGGCGCGGCGGGCGGGCGCGGCGCGGACCGTCGGGGTGGTGCCGGTGGCGGGGGAGCGGGACGCGTTGGAGGCGGCCGGGGTGGCGGATGCGGTGGTGGTGGCTGATGCGCGGGATCCGGTGGCGCTGTCGACGGCGGTGACGACGGCGTTGCGGGTGCCGGCGGATGTGACGGTGGTGTGCGTGGACGTGCCGGGCTGTGAGCATGGGGCGGTCTTGGCCACGGCCGACGGTGGCACGGTGGTGTTCTTCTCGATGGCGACGAGTTTCGCGGCGGCGGCGTTGGGTGCGGAGGGCCTGGCGGCGGATGTGACGATGCTGGTCGGTAACGGGTACGCGCCGGGTCACGCGGAGTTCGCGTTGAAGCTGTTGCGGGCCGAGCCGGGGGTGCGTGGCCTCTTCGAGGCGCGGCTGGCGGCAGACTGAGTGTCATGACGAATCCCTCGACGCTGTACCGCGGCGGTGTGCTGCATTGCCCCGCTGATCCGGGTGCGACCGCCTTGTTGGTTTCCGATGGCCGGATTGCGTGGTTGGGATCGGATGCTGACGCGCCGGTTGCCGATCGGGTGGTGGATCTGGATGGGGCGCTGGTGACGCCGGCGTTCGTTGACGCGCATGTGCACACGACCGGCACCGGGCTGGGGTTGTCTGAGCTGGACGTGTCGGGTGTGCGGTCGGGGCGGGAGTTGTTGGCAGCGGTGGCGGCGTTCGCCGAGGGGTTGCCGCCCGATGGTGTGGTGCTGGGGCATGGCTGGGACGAGTCGACCTGGCCGGTGCCGGTGCCACCGAACGGGGAGGAGCTGGATCGGGCTGCGGCGGGGCGGCGGGTGTACCTGTCGCAGGCGTCGATGCATTCGGCGCTGGTGTCAACGGCGTTGCTGGCGGCGTGCCCTGCGGTGGTTGCCGCGGCTGGTTTCGACGAGTCGGGGTGGTTGCGGCGGGACGCGCATCATGTGGTGCGGGCGGCGGCCTCTGGTTCGGTTGGTCGGGAGCAGCGGGCGGCGGTGCAGCGGGCGGCGTTGGCGCATGCAGCCGCTATGGGGGTCGCGGCGGTGCATGAGTGTGGTGGGCCGGAGATCTCCGGTGAGGAGGACTTCACCGGGTTGTTGGGGATCTCCGGGGTGGGGGTGCCGGAGGTGTACGGGTACTGGGGTGAGTTGGGTGGTGCGCAGCGGGCTCGGGAGTTGGGTGCGGTTGGTGCTGGCGGGGATCTGTTCGCCGACGGGGCGTTGGGGGCGCGGACGGCTCAGCTGACGGTGCCGTATGTGGATGAGGGTGGGTACGGGTACGGGTACCTGTCGGCGGGGCAGGTGCGGGATCACTTGTTGGGGTGCGCGACGTACGGAATGCAGGGCGGTTTTCACGCGATTGGGGATGCGGCGATCGCGACGGTGTTGGAGGGGTTCGCGGCGGCGGCGGCGAGGCTGGGCACGGATCGGGTGCGAGCGGCTCGGCATCGGGTGGAGCATGCGGAGCTTGTGGACAAGCGAATGATCGCCGGGTTTGTGGAGTATGGCGTGGTGGCGTCCGTGCAGCCGGCGTTTGACCGGTTGTGGGGTGGCGCGGGCCGGATGTATGAGTCGCGGTTGGGGCTGGATCGGTCGTTGGCGGCCAATCCGTTGGGGGCGATGCACTCGGTGGGGGTGTCGTTGGCGTTCGGGTCGGATTCGCCGGTGACTCCGGTGGATCCGTGGGGGTCGGTGCGGGCGGCGGTGGCGCACCACAATCCGGCGCAGCGGATGAGTCTGCGGGCGGCTTTCGCGGCGCATTCACGGGGTGGGTGGCGTGCGGTGCGGCGTGATGGTGATGGGGTGTTGGCGTTGGGGGCGCCGGCGACGTTCGCGGTGTGGGATACCCCGGCGGGGGTGGAGCGGGGGTTGCCGGTGTTACAGGCGGAGGATCCGGAGGTGCGGGGTGCTTCGGATCCGACTCCGTTGCCGGTGTGTCGACGTACGGTGCTGCGTGGTGCGGTGATCTATGGGGAGGGCGGGTTGTGACCGGGAAGCTTGATCTGGATCCGGTGTTGGTGGCGCGGGCGCGGGAGTTGGCTGCTCGGGCTGGGGCGCCGGTGGTGGAGTTGGCGCGTAGCCATACGACGGTGTCGGTGGAGCGGGCGGTGCTGCGGCTGGCCGGGGTGCAGGGGGCGGATCCGGATGGGATTCCGTGGGTGAACCGGTTGGTGGACGCGGTGGTCGCGGATGTGGGCTTGGGGCATGGGGTGGCTGCTCCGGTCTTTGCTGCCCTGGCGCGGGAGCAGTTGGCGGATGTGACGTTGTTGGCGCAGAAGGCGGCGGCCGGGTCGGTGCGGTTTGAGGTTCCGGCGGGGCGGGCGGCGACGGTGGCGCGGCGGGCGGCGCGGCGGGCGGTCGCGGCGGGGGTGCGGCGGATTGATCGGCGGCGGGCCGAGCGGGAGCGGTTGGTACGGCGGTTCGGGGATCCGCCGCAGCGGCCGTGGATCTATCTGATCGTGGCGACGGGGGATATTTACGAGGACATTCCGCAGGCGCAGGCGGCGGCCCGGGCGGGGGCGGATGCGATCGCGGTGATTCGGTCGACGGGGCAGTCGTTGTTGGACTATGTGCCGGAGGGGGCGACTCGGGAGGGCTTCGCCGGTACGTATGCGACGCAGGAGAATTTCCGGTTGATGCGGGCGGCGTTGGACGAGTCGTCGCGGGAGTTGGGCCGGTATGTGCGGTTGACGAATTACGCGTCGGGGCTGTGTATGCCGGAGATGGCGGCGTTGGCGGGTCTCGAGCGGCTGGACATGATGCTGAACGATTCGATGTACGGCATCTTGTTCCGGGATATCAATCCGATTCGTACCTTCGTCGATCAGCGGTTCTCCCGGCAGGTGCACGCGCGGGCGGGGATCATCATCAATACCGGTGAGGATAACTATCTGACGACCGCCGATGCGGTGGACGAGGCGCACACGGTGACGGTGTCGCAGTTGCTCAACGAGTACTTCGCGCACGAGGCGGGGTTGGCGGACTGGCAGCTGGGGTTGGGGCACGCGTTTGAGATCAACCCGGATGTGCCGGAGTCGTTGCGGTTGGAGCTGGCGCACGCGCTGTTGGCGCGGGAGTTGTTCCCGGACGCACCGTTGAAGTGGATGCCGCCGACGAAGCACATGACCGGGGATGTCTTTCGGGGCAATCTGCTTGATGGCTTCTTCAACCTGGTGGGGGCGCTGACCGGGCAGGGAATTCTGCTGGTGGGGATGATGACCGAGGCGGTGGTGACGCCGTGGCTGTCGGATCGGGATATCGCGCTGCAGAACGTCCGGTACGTGTTGGGTGCCGCCGGTGGGCTGCACGAGGATTTCGTGCCGGCGTCGGGCGGGTTCATTCAGCAGCGGGCCCACCAGGTGTTGGGTTCGGCGGTGGAGTTGTTGGATCGGATCGGGGAGCAGTCGTTGCTGACGGCGATCGGCGAGGGCACGTTCGGGATCATGAAACGGCCGGCGGACCGGGGTAAGGGGTTGGACGGGGTGGCGCGGCACGAGGGCGACTACTTCAACCCGGCGGTGGAGATCCTTGAGGAGGCGGGATCGTGACGGTCGTGCCGGAGAAGGCGGTCGTGCCGGAGAAGCAGGTCGTGCGGCCGTATGGGGACACCACGGGTGACGGCATGGTGCAGGTGTCGTTCACGTTGCCGCTGCCGCACGACAAGCGGGCTGAGGGCGCGGCGATTCAGCTGGCGGGGAAGATGGGCATCGACCCGGCGATGCTGGTTCATGCCCGGCCGATGGGCGACGGGTTCACCTTCTTCGTGGTGTACGGGCGGGTGAACCACCTGGTGGACACCGCGGCGGTGCGGGTGGTGGAGCGGGACTTTCCGTTGCTGCTGGCGAAGGAGGTCAACGCGGTGGTCAAGCGGCAGCTGCGGCGGAAGCTGTCGGTGGTGGGGGCGTGTATCGGCACCGACGCGCACACGGTGGGGATCGACGCGATTCTCAACGTTAAGGGCATCGCCGGGGAGAAGGGGCTGGAGTACTACCGGGAGTTGCGGGTCAGCAATCTGGGCGCGCAGGTGAGTGTGCCGGATCTGGTGGCGGCGGCTCGGGCGGAGCGGGCGGATGCGGTGTTGGTGTCGCAGGTGGTCACGCAGCGGGATGCACATCTGCACAACACCCGGGAGATGTCCGCGGCTTTTCGGGAGGCGTGGCCCGCGGGGAAACGGCCGTTGTTGATTGTCGGCGGACCGCGTTTCGACGAGGCGATGACCGCCGAGTTGGGGGTGGACCGGATCTTCGGCCGTGGCACCACTCCGGATGAGGTGGCCTCCTACCTGGTCCATGCGTTGATCACGAGCCGGAAGGCGACGACGGTATGAGTGACCCGAGGGTCGGGGTGACGGTGACGCACCGGCGGTATGTGCCGTACTCGCATGCGCACTACGCGGGAAGTCTCGTCGATGGGGCGTACGCGTTGGGGTTGTTCGGGGATGTGGCCACCGAGGTCTGTATCCGTACCGACGGGGACGAGGGGTTGTTCGCCGGCTACTCGGATGTGCGGTTCGTCGCTCCGGTACGCGCCGGCGACGTGGTGGAGGTGACCGCTCGGGTCACCAGGGTGGGTACGCGCAGCCGCACCCTGGAGTTGGGCTGCGTGGTGGTGTGTCGGAGTCGCCCGGATCGGGGGGAGTCCGCGGCGCAGGTGTGTGATCCGCCGATCGTGGCGGTCACCGCGACGGGCACGGTGGTCGTGCCGCCGGTGCCGTGAACGTCGCGATCTGCGCGGATGTCGGCTCCACGTACACGAAGGTGGCGGTGGTCGATCTCGACGGCGCGGGTCTGGTTTCGACGGCGTCACTGCCCACGACGGTGGGCAGTGACGTGTTGCGGGGGTTGGACGCGGCGGTCGCTGCCGCGACCGCCGGTCTGCCGGTGGGGGACGCGCCCTGGTACGTGTGTTCGTCTGCCGGGGGCGGGCTGCGGTTGGCGGTGGTCGGCTACGAACAGTTGGTGACCGCGCAGGCGGGCCGTCGGGTGGGCCTGTCGGCGGGGGCGAACGTGGTGTATGTGGCCGCGGGTCGGCTCGGCGCGGCGGAGTTGGCGGCGGTCCGGGCGGCCCGCCCGGATGTGCTGCTGCTGGTTGGCGGCACCGACGGCGGTGACGCGGAGACGTTGACGCACAACGCGACTCGGCTGGCGCGGGCCCGCTGGCGGGTTCCGGTGGTCCTCGCCGGGAACGCGGAGGTCCGCGACGACCTGTTTTCGATGCTGGTGTCGGCGAAGGTGCCGGTGACCGTGGCGGAGAATGTGCTGCCCCGGATCGGGGTGTTGGCGCCGGCTGGGGCGCGGGCGGCGATCCGGGAGGTGTTCCTGCGGCATGTGATCGGCGGCAAGCGGCTGTCTCGGGGGCCGCGATTCCCACGGCTGGTGCGGGCGGCGACTCCGGATGCGGTGCTGACCGGCGTGGAGTTACTTGCGGACACGCTCGGCGGTGACCTGGCGGTGGTGGATGTCGGTGGGGCGACCACCGACGTGTACTCGGTGTTGACGCCGGATGAGCGGGAGAGTGGGCCGGGCCGGGAGGTGGCCGGCAGCCTGTGGCGGGCCCGTACCGTCGAGGGGGACCTGGGGGTGCGGTGGAGTGCCCCGGGTGTGGTGCGGGCAGCGGTGGAGGAGCGGTTACTCGACGCGGCCGAGGCCGAGGTGTTGGCGGCGGCGGCACGGCGGCGTGCCGACGACCCGGCGTACCTTCCGGCGGGTGGGGCCGAGCGGGCGACAGACGCGCGGTTGGCCGCCCTGGCGGCCACGGTGGCGCTGCGGCGGCATGCCCGCGGGGCGGCCACCGGTGAACGCGCGGGACGGGATCTGCGGGATGTGCGGCTGCTGGTCGGTTCGGGTGGTGTGCTGCGGCACGCCGCGCCCGCCGACGCCGCCGGGGTGCTCGCCGGGGTGCTCGCCGACTACGCCGGTGGGTGGCCGTTGCCGCGTGCCGCCCGGCCGGTGGTGGACGTGGAGTACGTGTTGGCCGCCGCCGGGTTGCTCGGGGCCGAGCAACCGGCCGCGGCGCGTGCTCTCACCGCCCGGTTGCGGGGGGCTGGGCATGCCCCGGTTGCCCGATGTGTGGGTGGCGCGGTGCGGGCCGGCCGGCCCGAATGCCGCGACACGCCCGGGTAGTGGCGACGACTCGTCGGGGCCGGGTTGACAGCGCCTGGGGGGGAGCACGTACCGTCTTTGAGTCCTACTACGGGAAGCGGCTGTTGTTCGCTTCGTCCCTTCGTCCGCTGGCCGAGCGACACCACACGTGTGTGGTCGCGGCGGCCAGGTCCAGCGGGCGGGGGTCGGCGGGGCGGCGCGAACCGGCCGCGGTTACCGGTGTACGGGCAGAGTGAGAGGCACGGCCAGTAGACAACGGCCAGGCGGGGGCAGCCAGTCCGCCGTCCGGTCGGTCCGAAGGTCGGCGCGTCCCATTCTCGCCCCACCGGCCGGGAAGGGCCTGGGAGCATCGGGGTGCGGCGGTTGCCGCGCCCCGATTTCCGTTTGTCGGGGTGCCGGTCCAGGTGAGGCCGCCGTGGTCCGCGCTGGCGGGGTGGCTCGGATCAGGCCGGGTACCCTTCGGCGGGTGATCGTGGACATGCCGGCGACGGCCGTGGAGATGATGCGGGAACGTCCGTTGCCGTTGCCGGTTGCGGTGGTGGCGGCGGTCGGCGGGGGCGTGGCGCTGCTGCTGGCGTTTCCGCCGTACGGGGTGTGGCCGCTGGCGGCGGTCGGGGTGGCCCTGTTGGCTGGCGCGGCCCACCGTCGACGTCCGCGCGCCGGCGCTGGTCTCGGGTTCCTGACCGGGGTGGCGTTGTTCGCCCCGCTGTTGGGCTGGACCAATCTGCACACCGGCTACTTGCCGTGGGCGCTGTTGTCGCTGTTGCAGGCCGGCTACCTGGCGCTGCTCGGCGCGGCCACCGCGTGGGTTTCTCCGCTGGTTGACCGGTTGCGGTGGGGGTGGCCGGTGCTGACCGGGGTGCTGTGGGTGGCGCAGGAGGCGCTGCGTGATCGCACTCCCTTCGGTGGTTTCCCCTGGGGTCGGCTGGCGTTCAGCCAGGACGGGTCGCCGCTGCTGCGGTTGGCTGCCCTGGGCGGGGCGCCGCTGGTCACCTTCGCGGTCGCGGTGGCCGGTGGGTTCCTGGTGGCTGCCGGCTGGGCGGGCTGGGCGGCGTATCGCCATCCGGGCCGGCGGTGGACGCCGGTGGCGGGGGCGATGGCGGCGGTGCTGGCGGTGCCGGCTGTCGGGCTCCTCGTGCCGATCCGCGCCGAGGGCGGTGGGGAGGCGGTGACGGTGGCGATCGTGCAGGGCAATGTGCCGCGGCTGGGGCTGGATTTCAACGCGCAACGGCAGGCGGTGCTGAACAACCACGTCGCGGCCACCGTCGAGCTGGCCGACCAGGTGGCCTCCGGTGCCCGACCCCGCCCTGACCTGGTGGTGTGGCCGGAGAACTCCAGCGACATCGACCCGCTTCGGGACGCTTCCGCCGGTGACCGGATTCAGTCGGCTGCCGACGCGGTCGGCGTGCCGATCCTGGTCGGGGCGGTGCTGCGCGGCCCGGGGGAGGGACAGGTACGCAACGCGGGGCTGCTGTGGTGGCCGGGGACCGGTCCGGATCTTGACCAGTTGTACACAAAACGGCATCCGGTGCCGTTCGCCGAGTATGTGCCGTTTCGTGATGTGGCCCGGCTGGTCAGCAAGCAGGTTGACCGGGTGCGGGCTGACTTCGTGCCGGGCAGCACCCCCGGGGTGCTGGCTGCCGGTCCCGCGGTGCTCGGTGACGTGATCTGCTTCGAGGTCGCCTACGACGAGGTGGTCCGGGACACTGTTACCGGTGGGGCGCAGCTGCTGGTGGTGCAGACCAACAACGCCACCTTCGATGTGGCGGAGGCCCGGCAGCAGCTGGCCATGGTGCGGCTGCGGGCGGTCGAGCACGGTCGGCCGGCGCTGATGGCCTCGACGGTCGGCGTTTCCGGGTTCGTTTCCCCCGATGGGCGGGTAAGTGATGCCACCGAGTTCAACACCCGCGCGATCGTGGTGCGGCAGCTGCACCTCGCCGACGGACACACCCTCGCGACTCGGGTCGGGTTGTGGCCGGAGGTGGCGTTGACGTTCCTGGCCGTGGCGGCCCTGGCCGCAGCCGGGGTGCGGCGACGTACCCGCGGTGCGCTGACGGCCGGTACGCCGGTGAGAGGGAGGCAGGACGGTGCGTGACGAGACCGGTCATCCCGGGGTGGGGCGAGTACTCGTGGTCATCCCGACCTACAACGAGGCCGACAACCTGACCTGGATTGTGCAACGGGTGCGTCGGGCTGTGCCGTCGGTGGACATTCTGGTTGCCGATGACAACAGTCCGGATGGCACCGGTGCGGTCGCTGAGGCCCTCGCCGGGCAGGATCGGCGGGTACATGTGCTGCACCGGGAGGGCAAGCAGGGACTCGGCGCCGCCTACCTTGCCGGGTTCGGCTGGGCGCGGCAGCGCGGCTACGACGCGGTGGTGGAGATGGACGCCGACGGCTCACACGCCCCGGAGGATCTGCCGGCGATGCTGGCCGCTGCCCGCGACGCGGACGTGGTGATCGGGTCCCGGTGGACCCGGGGGGCGCAGGTGCTCAACTGGCCGCTGCGGCGGTTGCTGTTGTCGCGCTGCGGCAACCTGTACGCGCGGCTGGCCCTGGGGATGCCGGTCTCCGACGCCACCGGCGGCTACCGCGTGTATCGGCTCAGCGCCCTGGATGCGTTGGACCTGGCGTCGGTGTGCTCGCAGGGGTACTCGTTCCAGGTGGAGTTGTCCCGGCTGGCGCACCGGGCCGGTGTGCGGATCGTGGAGGTGCCGATCACGTTCGCCGAGCGGGAACGGGGCAGCAGCAAGATGAGCCCGTTCATCGTCGCCGAGGCGTTGTGGCGGATCACCGGGTGGGCGGTGGCGGACCGGCGGTTGGCCTTCCGTCGGGGGCTGCACGGCACGCCTACGGGGCAGGTCCGTTGGCCGTAGTGCTGCCCCGGTCCGGTCAGCTACCCGATGGCCGCGTCGCCGGCGTCCCGCTGGTGGTGGCGTGGGGTCGGTGGCGGTGTGGCCGTGTCATGCTGGAGGGGCGGGACGACGTACCCCCACCACCGGGGAACCGGGCAGGTGGGACGTGGCGGGTCGGGTGGTGAGGTGAGGATGCGCCGGGGACTGAGGTTCGTACCGTTGGCGTTGTTGCTGGCGGCGTTGGTGGAGCTGGCGGTGTTCGTGGCCGTGGGCCGGGCTGCCGGGTTCGGGATTGCGGTGCTGGCCGTGTTCGCGGCGTCGCTGCTGGGCATGGCGCTGCTGCGCCGGGAGGGGATGCGTGCGTGGCGGGGCTTCCAGACCGCCGCGCGGGCTGGTCAACCGCCGGGCACGCAGGTCACCGATGGTCTGGTGGGGTTGCTCGGTGCGCTGTTGTTGGCCACTCCGGGTCTGCTCAGTGGCGCGTTGGGGGTGTTGCTGCTGGTGCCGCCGGTGCGCCGGCTGGCCCGTGCGGGTGCGCGGCGTACGGCCGAGCGGCGGGTGTCGTCGATGGTCGCGGGTGATCTGTTTGGGCCGCGGCGGGTGCGGGTGCACCGGGGCACCCCGCAGCAGCCTCCGCCGTCGGCGGAGCCGACCGTGGTCGACGACGGTCAGCCCATTGAGGGCGAGATTGTGGAGCCCCGGCAGGGCTGAACGCGCACCGTGGTGTCCTAGGGCTGATCCGTGACACGCACCCGCCCCGGGCCGTCTCGCCCGGGGCGGGTGCGTGTCGGGGGTGGCTCAGGCGCGGCCGCGGCGGGTGCGGACCTCCTTGAGCCGTTCGGCGAGGATGTCCTCAAGCTCGGCGATCGATCGCCGCTCCAACAGCATGTCCCAGTGGGTGCGCGGCGGCTTCGCCTTCTTCTGCTCCGGTTCGTTGCCGTCAACCAGCCGGGCGACGCTGCCGTCGAACTTGCATTCCCAGGTCATTGGGACCTCGGCGTCAACGGCGAACGGCACCTCGAACTGGTGACCCTTGGCGCACAGGTATTCGCGGGTCTGACGCGGCGCGAGCTCGGTGTTACGGTCGGACTCGTAGCTGACCGCGCCCAGACGGCTTCCGCGCAGCATGCGCTCGCCCATGATCGTCTTCCCCTCGTTCGTGGTGCTGGTCTGTTTCGGTGTAACGGTCGGTGTCCGTCGGGCCATTCCCGCCCGGTGGCACGTGACGGGCCGGAACAAGGGTAGCCGGAGAGCCGCCCGGCCTGGCGGGGGTCGCCCCGACCTGGCGCAAAGTTCGTTCAGCGGCCGAGACGGGGTGGTTTCGCCCAGGGTCAGCGGGTGGGCGTGGGCGCCTCCCGGTGGGCCAGGGCGGCTGCCAGCTGGGCGACCTGGTCGGCGAGCTGGGCGACCCGCCGATGTGCCTCGTCCCGGTCGCTCTCGGCGGCCCGCAGTCGCGCTGTCAGCTCCGCCAGCTGGCCCTGCGCGGCGGTGATGTCCTGCTGGGCGACGGTCAGCTGCCCGCGTAGTGATTCGTGGTGCTCGGCGAGCGTCGCCGCGTCCGCGTGCGCCCGCTCCGCGTCCCCCACCGCCTGCTGTCGTTGCGCTTCGGCCCGGTCCCGGTCGGCCACCGCCCGGTCCCGCTCCTGCGTCGCCGCCGCGGCCTGCGCCTGAGCCCGTTGGGTGTCCTGGTGGGCCCGTTGCGCGTCGGCGTGGTGTCCTCGGGCCTGGTCGGTCGCCGCGGCCTCCGCCTGCGCGGCTCGTTGCGCCTCGGCGCGGGCGGCGTCGCGCTCCGCGGCCAGGTCCGCGGCCTGCTGCCGCTGGGCGGTGAGTTCGGCGCCGAGGTGGTGGAGCTGCGTGCGGACGGCGTCGCGGTCCTGTTGGGCCTGCCCCAGGAGCGCCTGTGCCGCGCTCGCCTCCTGGCGGGCCTGGTCCCGAGCCTTACGGGCCTGGTCCCGAGCTTGGCGGGCCTGGTCGGCGCGGTCCACGGCGGCGGTGGCCTCGGCGACGGCGCGGGCCGCTTCGGTGCGGGCGCTCTCCTGCTCGGCGGTGGCGTTGCGGGCCTGCTCTCGGGCCAGGGCAGTGGCTGCGGCGGCGTCCTCGGAGGCGCGGCGCGCCTCGTCTCGATCGGTCTGCGCCGCCGCTACCTGGTTGGCCGCGTCGGCGCGCGCCTGGGCCAGTTGCTGCTCCACCCCAACCGGGGACAGCTGGGCGTGCAGCGCTTCGGTGAGCGACGCCACGATCTGGTCGAGCCGGTCCACGGCCTCCCAGGTACGGGCGACCTGCCCGGGCAGTCCGGGGGCGTTGCGGTGTCGCATCCGGCTGGTACGGGCGGCCTGTTGGCAGGCGCCGTCGTTGTCCCGGCAGTAGCGGAATGGTCGGCCCGCTCCGGCCCGCTGCGGCACCGGGCGTCCGCAGTGGGCACAGGGGCGGGAGTCGGCGGGTGCGGCCTGCTCGTCCATCGGACGCCGAGTCTAGATGCCGTCGCTGCGGCCGGTGGCGCGGTGGGCCCCCACGCTGCTCACCCGGCCGTGTGTCGTCACCCCGGACCGTGCCTGGCGGGCTTCAGCGTCCGCGCGGGCCCTCCGCCGTCGCGGCGGCTCGCCGTCCTGGTGGACGGCGACACCGATGACCACGAGACCGACCCCGACGATCTCCGGGGCGGTGGGGATCTGGGCCAGCACGATGACCCCGATCACCGTCGCGGTCGCCGGTAGCAGGCAGACCAGGAGGGCGTAGGTGGCCCGGGGCAGCCGGGCCATGGCGAGCTGGTCGGTGACGTACGGGATGACCGACGAGGTGATGCCGACGCCGACCCCGGCCGCCAGGGCGACCAGGTCGACGACGGCGGGTGCGGCGTCGGTGATGCCGATCGGTAACGCGAGGACGGCCGCGATCAGCATGGACAACGCGAGACCGTCGATGCCGGATAGTTGCTGACTGCGGGCGACGCGGTGCCCGAGCACAATGTAGGCGGCGAACAGCACGGCGTTGGCCGCGGCGAAGGCGATGCCGAGCGGTTCGGCGACCAGGCGGACGTCGGTGAGCAGGTACACCCCGGCGACCGCGCACACCAACGCGAGGAGGTTTCGGCGCGTCCTGGCGGCGTAGGCCGCCAGGACGATGACCGGAAGGAATTCGACTGCGGCGACGGTGCCCAACGGCAGCCGCTCCAGAGCCAGGTAGAAGACGCTGTTCATGGCTGCCAGAACGGCGGCCCACCCGGTCAGCAGCCGGCGGGTGGGCCGGTCCAGTCGCCGCCACCGCCGCCACGGTCGCCGCCACACCGCGAACACCGCGGCGGCGGCGGCGATGCGCAGCCACGCCACGCCCAGCGCGTCCACCCGGACGAAGAGCAGCACCGCGAACGCCGGACCCAGATAGTGGAACACCGCACTGACGACAAAGTAGGCGTGCGGTGGTATCCGTGGTGCGGTCACCACCGCTGGTGACCGGGTGCCGGGGCGGAAGAAAGATCGGGGCATACCCTATCGTCGAAGGTCGTATCGCATAGCACCATGCGTGATCGAAGGTTGAAGGAGCATCGCGATGACGCATCGCGCGGCAAGACCCCCTAGTGGCCTTCCAGATGGCAACTCGTTGCTCGACGACACCAATCGCAGCCTGCTCCACGCCCTGCGGGACGATCCACGCGCCAGCGCCGCCGAGTTGGCGCGCCAGGTCGGCATGTCCGCGCCGGCGGTGCGGGAGCGTCTTCACCGGCTCGAACGCGCCGGCGTCATCCGTGGCTATCGCGTCGATATCGACCCCGCGGCGCTGGGTCTACCTGTCGCCGCCTGGGTGCGGATCCAACCCGGTCCAGGGCAGCTGCCGAAGATCGCAAACCTGGCCGCCCGCACTCCCGAGGTCAGTGAGTGTCACCGGATCTCCGGTGAGGACTGCTTCCTGCTCAAGGTGCACGTGGCCGCGGTCGACGCCCTGGCCGCGGTCCTCGACCAGTTCCTGCTCTACGGCCAGACCACCAGCTCCTTCATCGTCTCCACACCGGTGGCACCGCGCACGCCGGAACAACGCTAACGTCCAGCCGGTGCCCCCGAGTCGGGGAGCCGCACCGGTGTCCGCGACGAACGCGTCCGTCGTGCCGCGCGCACCGCATTGCGGAACAGCATCGCCACTGTCGTCGGGCCGACGCCGCCGACACGGGGCGTCATCGCCCCCGCCACGGTCGCGCACGACTCGTCCACGTCCGGCAACAGCCGCCGCCCCGCGTACCGCACCCCACCATTGACGACGACCGCGCCCGGGCGCAGGTGCTCCGGGCGTACGAGACCCGGCACCCCCGCCGCCGCCACCACGATCTCCGCCCGTCGTGTGTACCGCGGCCAGTCCGGCACGCCGGTGTGCACCACCGTCACCGCGGCGTTCGCCGTCGGCCGCTTCTGCGCCAGCACCATCGCCAGCGGACGCCCCAACGTCGCACCCCGGCCCAGTACCACCACCTCCCGGCCGGCAACGGGAACCTCGTGGTACGCCAGCAACGCCTCAATCCCCGCCGGCGTGCACGGTGTCGGTCCCGGCAGCCCCAACGCCAACCGGCCCAGGTTCACCGGGTGCATCCCGTCGACGTCCTTCTCCGGATCCAGCGCCTGCATCGCCCGGTCGAAGTCCAGGTGCGGGGGAACCGGGTGCTGTACCAACACCCCGTGCACCGACGTGTCCGCACTCAACTGCGTCACCACCGCCTGCAGGTCGGCCTGCGACGCCGACGCCGGCAGCCGCACGTGCGGGGAGGCGAACCCCAACTGCACGGCCTGCCGCTGTTTGATCCGGATGTATCCGACGCTAGCGTCGTCGTCGCCCACCAGCACCGTGGCCAGGGCCGGGGTCACCCCGGCTGCCCGCAACTGCGTGACCTCCTGTGCCACCTCGGCCAGGATCTGCTCGGCTACCGGTCCACCTGGCAGTGACCGCGCTACCGACATCGACGTGGACATGGCTCACCTCGCCCCACGGAAAGGCCCAGGCGGTCGACCCTCCGCGACGAGCTCCCCGATGGTCGTTCCATCCTCGGTGCCGCCAGTCGCATCGTTTCCAGCCTGCCACAGCTTGCCCAGGGTGAGAAGGCCTTTGCCCAGCGCAGCTGCCACCGCCGACCGGATCGGGTCGCTGCGTTGGCCGCCCGCAGGACTGCGGCAGGGGCGTGGAAGGCGGCGTGCGGGCCGCTGGACCGTACCCGAGACAATCACCAACATGGACGTTCGCTATGACGAGGTTCTCGACCCGCTGCGGCAGGCGTACGACACTGGCGCGGCCTGGCGCGACGGGCTAACCAAGCAACCGTGGAAGGTGGCGGAGCGTCAGGCGTTCATGGACCGTCTGGCATCGGGTACACGGCTGCTGGAGGTTGGCGCGGGCACCGGGCAGGACAGTGCGTTCTTTCAGCAGGAGGGGCTTGTCGTCGTTGCGGCCGACCTGTCGCCGGTGATGGTCGAGCACTGCCGGGCCAAGGGCATCGACGCCCACGTGATGGACTTCCTGCACCTGGACGTTCCGGCCGGCTCCTTTGACGCGGTATTCGCGATGAACTGCCTGCTGCATGTGCCCAATCACGATCTGCCTGCGGTTCTGGCAGCAATCCGGGCCGTCCTCCGTCCCGGTGGCCTCTACTTCGTCGGGGTGTACGGCGGCAACGAGAGCACCGAGGGTCCTTCCGACGGTGATCAGCATGTGCCGCCGCGTTTCTTCTCGTGGCGCACCGACGAACAGCTGCTCGGCTTTGCCACCGACGCGCGGTTCGACGTGGTGGACTTCCACCTGGTCGATACCGGTCGGGGCTACTCCTTCCAATCGTTGACCCTGCGACGTCCGTACCGCGACTGAGTATCCGGGGGCAGCAGGCCCGTGGTCACGGCGTGTTGCGGGTGACGGTAGCGCTCCTCGCCGCCGCCAACCCTGGCGCGTCGCCAGGGCTCTATGCTGACGAGTGTGAACATTCGTCCCACCCCCTTAGCCGGCGCGATCGTGATGCGACTGCTGGAGGAGTCCGATGTGGGGCCGCTGAGCGAGGCGTATCTTCTCAATCGTGCGTACCTCCAGCCGTGGGAGCCGCGGCGGACGGACGCCTTCTTCACGGTGGAGGGGCAGCGGAGTCGGGTTCAGGATCAGCTCCGACTCCTGGATTCAGGCCAGACCTTGCCCTGGGTGTTGGACGAGGGTGGTCGGGTTGTTGGGACGCTGACTCTGTCCAACGTCGCACTCGGACCGTTCCGCAGTGCCAATATCGGCTATTGGGTCGACCATGGATATGCCGGGCGGGGGCTCGCTTCTCAGGCTGTTCGGCATGCCTGCCGGCTTGCCGACGAGGTGGCCGACCTTCACCGGCTTGAGGCCGGCACCCTCGTGCGCAACATAGGAAGTCAGCGCGTTCTCACCAAAGCTGGGTTCACGCTGATCGGCACCGCGGTCAACTACCTGCATATCGACGGTGCCTGGCAGGACCACCTGATCTTCCAGCGCATCCTGAACGAACGTCGTCCGGGATGAGGTCGCGTCCGGGAACGTCCGACCGCTGGGAGGCCGTCGGCGACCAGGATGCCTAAAGTTGTCTCCACCCACGGTGATCCTGGTCGTTCTTCAAACGGTGAATACGCGATAGACCGTCTACCCGACCGGCCGGTCGGACGGGCCAGGACGGGTGTAGCGGAGGAACAGGTTGCCCTGCTCGTCGAGGAGGGACCGGTGCAGCTGCCACCGCCCGTCCGCGGGCTGCCCCGCCGGACCGGCGGTGATCCGCGGGCCGGCCACCGCCAACAGCTGCGGGGCGATCGTCATGCAGATCTCGTCGAGCAGGTCCGCGTGGGCCAGCTGGCCGGCCAGCGAGGGGCCACCTTCGCAGACGATACGTCGGTGCCCCCGCTGTCGAAGCGTCTGGATCGCCTGGTGGAGGTCGACGTCGTGCTCGCCGGCAACCAGGAGTTCCGCGGCTTCGGCTACCGCCGTCCCGCGCTCGGCCGCCGCGGCGGCGGGGACGATCAGGATCGGCCGTGGGTGGGTATGACCTGCGGCGCTGTGCTGGAACAACGGGCCGCTCAGGTCGAGATCGAGACTGCGGGTGACAACCGCGACGGCCGGATAGGGCGGTAGGCCGTTGGCCCGTCGACGGGCGATCTCGGGAGCCGACAGGGCGGTCTGCCCGTACTGCTCGGCCCGGATCGTGCCCGCCCCCAGCAGCAGCAGGTCGGCCTCTCGTTTGATCAGGCGATAGACCCGCTGGTCGCCGCTGCTCGTCAGCGCGGCACTGGAGCCGTTCACCGCGGCGAGACCATCGATGCTCGACACCGTCACGAGGCGTACGTGGCCCCGGTTGTGGGCCGGCGGTGCGTAGCGTTCGTGGAGTTCGTCCTCGTCCAGGTCGACCAGCCCGGCGGTGGGCCACATGTCGCGGATCCGAGAACCCGCAGCGGGAGGTGGCGGGCCCGCCAGCCGCCAGACCAACTCGGCGAGCCGTTCGGTGAGGCGGTCGGGCGGGCGGGTTCCGGCCGCGACGTCCGTGCCGCTGGTGCGGCGGCGTTCGGGACCGTGCCGTTGGCCACGCACCAGGTACTCCAGGCCGCTGCGGTCCATGGCGTAGCCGATGTGCTGGCCGTCAATCTCACCCGAGACGGCGACCGCGTCAACACCGAGGTCCCGCTGCGTGTTGACGATGCCACGATGACGGTGGCACTGGTCGATCCAGTGTGCCAGGAGGTCGAGTGGGGTGTGCCCGTCGACGCCACGGGCGAGTATGGCGGGCACGGTCGGTTTCGGCGGCCGATGGCTGATCGTGAGCAGCGTCGGTGGGCCTCCCCAGCGCCAGGTGGCGCTGAGTTCCTCCAAAACCGACAAGATCGAACTGCTCGTGTCCCGGTGAGCTGATGTCATGCCTGACCGTTTCCCGTCGGTGGTGGAGTGCTGGTCCGGTCCGACCAGCACCAGAGCTGTACCGGTTGACGACTCACCCGGTTGGGCCCATGGCGTTGTCGGGGCGGCGCGGTTCCCGCTTGGGAAACACCGTGTACGCGAGCGGCCCGAAGACGAGCCAGGCCGCCATCGCCAGGCTGAGTCGCCCGATCCACTCCCAGAGCTCCTGGGTCCGATCGGCGTCACCGACGAAGGCGATGCCACCGAGCAGAAGAGCGCAGGCCACGGCCCAGCCGAGCAGGCCCCGGGCCCAGTCGCGCCACTCGTGCCGGGCACGCGCCAGTCCGTACCGTGGTGGCCGAACCGGTGGCGGCCCGCCAGCGAAGCGGTGCGCGAAGCGCACGTCAGCCCAGCGAACCATGCGGTGGCCGAACGCCACCGTGAAACCGAGGTACGCCGCGGCGAGGCCGTGCGCGGCCGTGGCCTCGCCGCCACGGCGGAGGTCGATCGTCGTGGCGGCGAGCAGGACAAGGTCGACCGCCGGGACCGCCATGAGCAGGGCGGCGCCGACGCGGGGAAGGCGAAGCGGGTATCGGGCCACTAGCCCGGCCGCGATGAGCAGCCAGAAGGCCACCTCGCAGGCGACGATCAACGCGACAAGCACCCAGGCCCCCTCTTTTAGTACGCTGTACGATTACCGTAGCAGGGGGACGCCATCGACCGCCGGAGGAGCCGTGCCGAAGATCGTCGACCACGACGCGCGCCGCGCCGAACTGGCCGAGGCGATGTGGCGCGTCGTCTACCGGGATGGCGTCGCCGCGGCCACGGTGCGTAGCATCGCTGCCGAGGCCGGCTGGTCACCCAGTGCGCTGCGGCACTACTTTGCCACCCAGGCTGACCTGTTGGTCCTGGCCATGGAGCATGTGATAGCCAAGGCGACCGAACGCTTCGCCGCGGAGAGCTGGACCGGGCCGCCCCGCGAGGTCGCTCAGCAGGCCCTGGAGGAGTTCCTGCCGCTGGATCGACAGCGTCGCAGAGCGGCGGAGGTGTGGCTGTGGCTGACCTCGCATGCCCAGGTTGACGCGGCGGCCCAGGTACGGCTCAGAGAGGCCGACGACGGGGTGCGGCGGGTGGTCGACGTTGCTGTCGAGGCACTCGCGGCGGCCGGGCTGGTGGCTCGGGGCGCTGATCTCGGCGCGGAGAAGGCCCGACTGCACGCCCTGCTCGACGGGCTCACCCTCCACGCGCTGGTGCGCACCGAACTCATGCCGCCCCACCGTGTCCGCGCGTTGCTCGCCGGGCATCTCGACAGCCTGGCGAGCTCTCCCCGGGGTGACGACGCGACACCGTAGCCCGATCACCGGAGACGGGAGTCCGTCACGTTTCGGGGTCTGCTGTCTCCCGGAGTGCGCTTCGTTCCAGGGACAGGACGTGGTCCAGGATGGCGTCGAGGTTGGCCCGGTTGGCTTCGGACAGGCCCCGCGCCTTGAGTGCCACGGCCCGGACGCCAGGGGTCTGCAGCGCCTCGTTGAGGTCGCGTAACTCCTGGAGCCGCCGTAATTCAGCGTCGATACCGCCGGTGTCGCCGCTGAGAAAGTACGCGGCGGGAACACCGAAGAACGCGGCCAGCGCCTCCATGTGCTGTTTGGTCGGGTTCGTTCGCTTCCCGGTGCGCAGCGCGTGGAGGTAGCTGGCGGAGACATCCCCGCCCGTGTGCCGTACGGCCTCGGCCACCTCCCGGTCGGTGTAGGGCTTGCTGCGACCGGCGGGCAGCTTGTGTTGGTACAGGAAGGTGAGTTTGTCGGCCAGGGACCGGTCGGTGTCGCCCCGCCTCCGAGCGGTGTCGTCGGTCATGGGGGCACCTCCAGGTCCGTCTACTGAGGCACGTAACGCGAGCGTCATCGATTGTCACCAGTTGACAACACTCCGTACGCAATGGCTATCCTCGTGCCTGTCCACTCATGTGGACAGGCGCATGGTAAGTGACAACTGATGTAGATTGTCAGCTTTCCGTCCAGCGGCGGTCCGCGCCAAGCATCGGAGGCCCCTCGGCCGACAACCGATTGACGGGCCCGTTGGAAGCTGGTCCCCGCGCCTGGTCAGCGATGGGATCGTGACGGTAACGGGGGACTGACCCGCGCCTACCCAGGCGCGGGTCGTGCCGCACCGACTCACGCTGCCCAGGATGGGCGCCCGTGGTCCTGGCCCCACAGCGCCATCCTCGCCGCCACCGACAGTCGCGGGAGCCGTCCCCGCGTACCGGATCGTCCTCGACGGACTGCCCGAGATTCACACCCGGGTGGTCGCTTCGCGGGACCTGCTGATGGCTGCCGTCAAAGGTGATCCACAGGTGCGCCTCGACGGTGTGGTGAACGGCGACCTCACCGTGACGTCGTCGCGTCAGGGGACGCCGAGAGCGGTCCCCACCGACATCACCGGTGCGCCGGTGGTGATCAGTGTCCGCACCTCAAACTCGCCGATGATCAGCGGCGTCTCGGCGATCCCGCGTGGGAGTACCTGACTACCGCTCAGAAGCTGGTAGCGCAGCTACCGGACGACGATTACGGCAGCATGATCCGCAGTGGCCTCGAGAACGTCTCTACGGCCTTGGCGGCCGGTTCGACCCAGCGCCTCGACTCCCATCCGTCATCGCCGTCGCCCGGCGCCTTCACGCACTGTCAACTGTCGCCGCACCCACGGCAGCAATGCGTCGGCCTGGGCCCGCTGGAACGCGCGGAGCGTTGGTAGCCCGGGTGGCGATGGTTGGCGTGCGGCGTCTAGGAAGTACCCGGCGTAGCCGGTTAGTACGTCGATGAGTAAGTCTTCGGGTGTCGCGGTGTCCCGCGCCAGATGCTTCACGAGTTGATCAATGTCGACACCGCCGTGCAGTAGCAGGTTGACGCACAGCAGCAAGCGGTCCAGCCATGCCGGCCCGCGACAGGCATGCGGCCAGTCGACTATGGCCACGGTACCGTCGGCGCGGAGCAACAGGTTGTCCGCCCGCAGGTCGGCATGCACCAACGTCTGGCCCTCCAGCCCGGCCAGCGCCCGATCGGCGGCTGCCTGCAACATCGGCAGCCGCGCTGCCACCCATGAGTCAAGCATCGGCGGGCGGTTCGTCGCGAGTTGCCGCCAGCCGGCGAGGTCCGGGCCGCACTGCTGGAGGGCGGTGGGCACGGGCAGGTGGCATGGGCTTGTTACCCGGGCCAGGTCAGCGAGCGTAGCGAACACTGTCGACACCTCGCCTGGGCTCCACGGCGTACTCGGATGGCGGCCTTCGACGTCTTCGAATACCAGTGCGATCCACTCGCCGTCGTCGTGGCACGCCAGCAGCCGTGGTGCGGGGACTTCGCATGGAATCGCCGCGGCGACCCGTGCCTCCACGCGGTGCAACGCCACCGCTGTCTCGTTGAGGCCACAACCGACCGCCTTGACGAAGGCCCGTCGCCCGTCCGTCGTGACCACCCGGTCAGCGGTGCCGGGGGAGAACCCGCCGGGTTGTGACACCGCGGCCACGACAGGTGAGCCCACACCACGCTCGACAGCCCCGCGTACCGCCGATGGCAGGTCGACCCAGCCGATGCGTGCCCCTGTGGCGCTGACCATCCTGACAGCTTGTCAAGCTGTCGGCCTGGTCGCACGCGCGTTTCGATGCCCTCGCGCGATCGCGCACCAGGCCTTCTGATGTCCGCGGGCTGGTTGCGTGGGCCGCAGCCAGGGTCCCGATGAGCGGGCAGGCCGCAGGCGGGTTGGGCTCGAGGGTCATCTTTGTTATAGACAGGTCACTATACAGTTAAGTATATTAACAAAGCGTGCCACGTGGAGTCCCTGTCCCGACACCAGCCGCGGCCGAGCTGGTCGGGCGATGTCTCTAGGAGGACCGATGAAGCTGGGCATGAGGACTGTGGCCCTGGCGGGCGTCCTCGCGGTGGTGGCCGCGGGGGCCCTGGTGGCCAGCGCCACCGCGACCGCGGCGGCCGCACCGGCCGCGACGTTCGTCAAGGTTTCCGACTGGGGTAGTGGCTGGGAAGGCCGATACACCATCACCAACGGGGGAAGCAGCACCCTGAACTCCTGGCAGGTCGAGTTCGACCTACCGGCGGGCACGAGCGTCGGCTCGTACTGGAACGCGTTGATGGACCGCGACGGACAGCGCTACCGCTTCACCAACCAGCACTGGAACGGCACGATCGCACCGGGCTCCTCGGTGACGTTCGGCTTCCTCGGCGCCGGCCCGGGCAGCCCGAGCGGTTGCCAGCTCGACGGCCAGCCGTGCGAGCCGACAGCTCCTCCGACGACCAGCCCACCCCCACCACCACCGACCACCGCGCCTCCCGGTAGCACACCGGTTGCGGCGAACGGGCAACTGCGGGTCTGTGGTGAGCAGCTGTGTAACGAGAACGGCAAGCCGATCCAACTGCGCGGCATGAGCACGCACGGTCTTCAGTGGTACGCCAACTGCGCGACCAGCGCCTCGCTCGACGTCCTCGCCCAGCAGTGGGGCGCCGACGTCCTGCGGATCTCGATGTACATCCAGGAAGGCGGCTACGAGACCGACCCGCGTGGCTTCACCGATCTTGTCCATGATTACATCGAGATGGCCACCGCTCGCGGTCTCTACGCGATCGTTGACTGGCACATGCTCACGCCGGGAGATCCGAACGACAACCTGTCGCGCGCGCAGACCTTCTTCGCCGAGATCGCCGACCGCCACCGGGACAAGGTGAACGTGCTCTACGAGATCGCGAACGAGCCGAACGGTGTCAACTGGAGCGCGGTCAAGAGCTACGCCGACCAGGTCATCCCGGTCATCCGGGAACGGGACCCGGAGTCCGTGGTGCTCGTCGGCACCCCCGACTGGTCGTCGCTCGGTGTCTCCGGAAGTGGCGGCGGCGTTGACGCCATCACCGCCAACCCGGTGTCGGCAAGCAACCTCATGTACGTCTTCCACTTCTACGCGGCCTCGCACGGCGACCTGTACTACAACACCCTGGCGGCGGCGGCTGACCGAATCCCGATCTTCGTGACCGAGTTCGGCACCCAGCAGTACACCGGTGACGGTCCGAACGACTTCACCATGTCCCAGCGTTACCTCGACCTGATGGCGAGCAAGAAGATCAGTTGGGTCAACTGGAACTACTCCGACGATTTCCGCTCCGGCGCGGTCTTCACCACAGGAACGTGCGCCAGCGGCGACTTCGGCGGTACGGGCCCGCTCAAGCCGGCCGGTAGCTGGATTCGCGACCGCATGCGTACCGCTGACGACTTCTGACCGCCCCCGCCACCCGGATAGGTCCGCCACCCCGGTCGCGTACTCGCCGGGGCGGCGGACCGGGCCGGAGGCCGTTGCGGGCCGCCCGACCGAGACTGTCCGGTGCTGGCCGTCGGTCGCGAGGGTGGCCTCGCAGCGCCAGGGGCGCAGATGGGCTCGGGAACGGGCCCGAACTCAGCCGGTCGGCGGTTTGTCCGCGCCCGCGGCCTCGGCCGCGTCGGCCTCCTCCTTGGTGTGGTGCACGGCTTGGTCGGCGTGCTCCGGCGGGGCGTAAATCGTGTAGAGCACCAGCGGGTTCGGTCCGGTATTGACGATGTTGTGCCTCGTACCCGCGGGTACGACCACCTGGCTGCTCCGGGCGATATCGCGCCTTTCCCCGGCGACCAGCGCCGCACCAACACCGCTGACAAAGGTCAGGATCTGGTCGGTGTTCTCGTGGACCTCGTCGCCGATCTCACCTCCCGGCGGGATCGTCATGACCACCAGTTGGAGGTACTTGCCGGTCCACAACACCCGACGGAAGTCCGGGCTCTTCTCAGCCTCGGTAACGATTGTGTAGTGCTCCATTCCCCGCCCATACCCGTCCCGGCCGGGCACCATGCCGCCGCCGCGGCGGCATGGTGCCCGGCTGCGGCGTCGGTCAGAGCGGTTCCCCGAGGGGCCCGTGCTGGTCGGCCAGGTTCTTGGCCCAGTGGGCGGCGAAGTCCGGTTGGCTGCCGTCGGTGTCGGTGAACCCGTACTCCTGGTAGAGGCCCCAGGTGGCCAGGGCACGCCCGGTTTTGGCCATGATGGTGGGGTCCGCGGCCAGCGCGGCGACAGCCCGCCCGAGGTAGGCCGGGGTTTCGGAGTGGGCGAAGTTCGGGTCCTGGGCCACGCCGTCGCGCCAGTTGGTCTCGGTGACACCGAAGTGTTCCAGCATGGCCTCCGAGCGGAGAAAGCCCGGCGTGATGGCTACGGCCGCCACGCCGTGGGGCTTGAGCTCGGCGGCCTGGGCGACGGCGAGGCGGATGACCGCGGATTTCACCAGGTCGTAGAAGAGGGTGCCGCGGTAGCGGGCGGTGTTGCCGTCGGTCACCTCCACGACCAGGCCGCTGCGGCGGGCGACCAGAAGGGGGAGCGCGTACCGGCTGGTGATGATGTGGGTATCCACCGCCTGCCGCAGCAGTCGCAGACCGGTGTCCAGGTCCTGTTCCCACAGTGGGCGCTCCCAGTCAACCAGCGGATCGCCGCCCCATACCGAGTTGACCAGGATGTCGAGCTGGCCGTCCTGCTCGGTGGCGACCGTGTGGACGAGCGCCTGTACGTCGTCGGGACGGCTGTGGTCGGTTCGAACGGGAATGCCCAGTCCGCCGGCGGCGGTGACTCGTTCGGCGGTCTGCTCGATGGTCTCCGGGCGGGCCAGGTCGGAGCGCTTTCCGGCGCTGCTTCGTCCGGTGACGTACACCGTCGCGCCGGCGGCACCGAGTTCGACGGCGATGCCCCGTCCGCCGCCTCGGGTGCCGCCAGCGACCAGGGCCACCTTTCCGGCCAGCGGGCCTGTGCGCTTTGTCATGACTCCTCCATATCAGGGGTTGTTCGCGGCGGCAGGTGGGGCGCCAGGACAGCGGCGAGCTCCTGCCGCAGTCGCTGTTCGAGGCCGCCTTCGCGCTCCAGTGCCCAGTTCAGGCCGGAGCCGGCGATGACCGCCTGCACCGTGCGGGCCAGTGCGGCGGGGTTGCTGTCGGTGCGGAGCTCGCCGGTGTCCACCGCCTCGGTGAGCAGGTGCGCGATCGTTCGTTGCTGAGTGCGGTGAATGGCCCGGGCGCGTTCGTAGAGCTGCGGGTCACCAAGATCCATGCACAGGAACGCCAGGTGATTGGCGTAGCTCTCCGGGGTGCTCATCGCCGCCATGGACTGCACCATCAGTGCCGCCAAGGCCCCGAGCGCCGAGTCGTGCGACCGACGCGCTCGCTCAACCAGCTCGCTCATGTCCTTCTCGGCCTGGTCGGCGAGGGCGAGAAGGAGGCCATGTTTGGAGCCGAAGCGTTGCACCAGGGTTGCCGGCACCAGCCCGACCTCGCGTGCCACGGCGGCCAACGTGAGACCCGCCGGACCCACCTGACCCATGACCTGCGTCGTCGCGCGCAGGATCACCGCGTCGTCCACCCCGCGGGGGCGTCCCACCATCGCCGCTCCTTTTATAAATGACTGTTCATTTATTAAATCAGGTGGGTTCGTGCCGGGCAAATCCCGCCGCTGCCGGTGCCTACGTCCGCTGGTCAGGGTCGATCCACCATCACCGCTGCCGTAGCTCGCGGCGGGTGAAGCCGTAGCCGAACGCGGCCAGCAGCGCCGCCGCCGTGCCCAGGAAGATCGCCGTGCTGCCATAGGCGTCAATCACCAGTCCGGCGGCGATCGTGGAGAACGGAAACAGGCTCAGCGCAGCGAAGACGATCGCGCTCATCACCCGGCCGAGTAGGTGTGGCGCGGTGTTCTGCTGCACGATCGTGATCACCAGTACGTTCGTGACGGTGCTGGCGAGGCCGGCCACGGAGAGTGCGACCACGGCGCCGAGATAGCCGGCGAAGGGCACCAAGGCGACAGCCCCGCCCAACACCAGGCCCGACACCATCGCCGTCGCTCCGCGTCGGGGCAACCCCGCCAGACCGGCGGAGCAGAGCCCACCCACCAGCGATCCGGCGGTGAAGGCGGCGAGCAGCCCGCCCAGCCCGCCCGCACCGGCGGCGAAGTCGTCGTTGTTCAGCGACGGCAGGCCCACCCGGACCATTCCGCCGACGGTAAGGTTGGCGGCCCCGGTGACCAGCAGCACGGTACGCAACAGCGCCGACTCACGAAGCAGTCGCCAGAACCCGATCGTAGGATCACTCGGCGGCGTCCCGTCGCCCGACTCGTGCTGCGGTGACCCGCCGCCACCGGTGGGGGCCGCCAGCGGCATCGCCGCAGCGCGCCCCATACCGCCGATCATCGCCAGGCAGGCCGCCGAAACGGCGAAGGTCACGGCGTCTACCCCGAACGCGACCGCTGGCGATAGGGCGATCACCACGAGGCCAGCGACACCCGGACCGATCATTCCGGCGGCGAAGGTCGCGGTGCTGTGTAGCCCGTTGCCAGCCTGTAACTGCTCGGCGGGCAGCAGCCGCGGCGTGATCGCGTAGGCAGCGGGCTGGAACATTCCGGCACCCAGCCCGGTGCCGGCCACCAACACCGCTACGCCGAACATGCCTCCAGCGCCGGTCACGGCAACCACGACGATGCCGGCGGTGAAGAGGATCCGAATCAGATCAGAGATCAGCATCACCCGCCAGGGTCCGATCCGGTCGGAGAAGACTCCACCCAGCGGTGTCGTCACCAACCGGCACAGCCCGTAGCCGGCGACCAGCAGGCCGAGGTCCCGAGCGCCGCCGCCGAATTGATAGACCAGAAACGGAAGCGCCACCGCGTGAAAGGCGTCGCCGAAGACGGAGACCAGCTCGGCGGCGAACAACAGCCGGTATCCGCGGGTGCGCAGGGGAGCGAAGCTGAACTGCGGCCGGAAGCGGCGAGCGGTGGCGGTGACCGCCGTAGCCTCAGCCATGAAGGGAGACCGGGAGTGACTCCAGTCCACGCAACATGATCGTGTCCCGCCACCGAAGCTGGCGCACCTCGGCGGCGAGCGTGAGCCCCGGGTACCGCCCCAGCAGGGCGCCGAGGGCCACCTCACCTTCGAGTTTTCCGAGGAACGCGCCGAGGCAGCGGTGCAGGCCGTGGCCGAAGGCGAGATGTCCGGTGTCGCGCCGGTCGAGGATCAACCGGTCGGCGTCCGGGAAACGGTCGGGGTCCCGGTTGGCCCCGCCGAGCGACACCAGTACCAGCTCACCGGCGGGAATCACGACGTCGTCGACGGTGACCGGCGCGGTGGTGAACCGTAGCGTCGCCATGGCGACCGGGGACTCGTAGCGGAGGAACTCGTCTATCGCCTCCGACAGCGCGTGCGGGTTCGCCAGCAGCCACCGGTGCTGGTCGGGGTTGCGTACCAGGGCGAGGGTGGCGGTGCCGAGCAGGTTGACGGTCGTCTCGTGCCCGCCGATCAGGAGCAGGAAGACCATACCGACGATTTCGTCGTCGGTGAGCTGGCCCGCGTCACGTGCGGCCAGTAACTCGGTCAGCAGGTCCTCGCCGGGGCGGGCCCGTCGATGTCGTAGCTGAACCTCGATGTAGTCGGTCATGTCCCGCAGCGCCGTGGCGAAGGCCGCAGGGTCGTCGTTGTGCGTCAGAATCGCCGTTGACCAGGAACGGTAGGCGTCTCGCTCCTCGGCCGGGAAGCCAAGCAGTTCACAGATGACCAACATCGGTAACGGGAAGGCGAAGTCCTGCACCAGGTCCACTGTCTGTCGACCGCCGACCCCGTCCAGCAACGAGGTGGTGATGCGTTCCACCAGTGGCCGCATCGCCGCCACCCGGCGAGCGGTGAACGCCCCCTGAACGAGGTGCCGCAACCGGGTGTGGTCCGGCGGGTCGCTGTTGAGCATGTGGATGACGTCACCGCCGAGGGTGACCCCGGCAACCCGGTTGTCGGCCAGCGTCTGGGCGCGGCGGGCGTCCTGCCCGAACCGTGGGTCGGCGAGCGCCGCGCGCACGTTTCGGTAGCGGGCAATGACCCACATCGGTATGCCCTCGTCGCTGTGCAGGATCGATACCGGTCCGTTGGCCCGGATGCGGGCCAACGCCGGGTACGGATCGGCGATATACGGCACCGGTGGCGGCGCCGACGTGCTGGTCACGGACTCCATGGCTCTCCTCGCGGTCGGCGGTTGGGGAGAGAAAGCGGCCTACTTACACGCTCAGGGCAGGAGACGGCCACCGGTACGCCCGGGTCGGCAGCCACCACAGATGCCCGGCCTGCTCGGCGATCAACCGTGCCTCGGCCAGCTCCTGGCGTACGGCAGCGGGCAGTCGCCCGGCCGGGACGCCGTCAACCAACTTTTTGATCGCCGCCCGGTGCTCCGGTTCGTCGATGGTGTACATCTCCAGCGTGCCGAGCCGTCGGTCGCGAACCTCGGTGAATCCCGGACCCCGTCGGAATACGCACATCCCCAGAAAGAACGACTCCCGCCAACCGCGTACCGCCGCGTCGTCACCGGCGCCGTCTACCCGAACCGGCGGATACAGATGGTTGAACAGTCCTCGACCCGCACAGCCGTCGTGACAACGGGCGACCCACTCCGCCGAGATCGCATGGGCGGTCAGCTCCCGGAGCAACACCAAGGTACGGGCGGCGACGACGCCCGCGTCCGGACACAGGTCAACCGGCTCGGCGAGCCGAACATGCCGGACGCCGAGGTGGTAGAACTCCGCGACGAGAGGCTCCCACACGCCGGTGATCCGTCGCGTACCGAAGGACATTCCCGGGACCCGGGCGGCGGTGGGCTCGTAGTCGCGGGACAGCTGGATCTCGACCCCGCTCGCGTTCCACTCGGTCATCTCGGTGAACTCAGGCGACGACGGTGGCACGCGATTCCTCCTCAGCTCGCTGGGCGGCTACTCGGCGGTGTTCGATCCGGGTCAGTACCTGGTTGTTGGACTCCACGGCGAGGTGCACCTGGTAGCCGCCGTCGTGAAACAGCAGGCCCAGCGCAGCCCACCGGGACAGCAACGGTTCGACGACCGCCGCCCCGCCTGGCACCTTGGCGACGAGGGTCGCGACCGTACGGGGCTGGCCCAGCAGCCGAAACAGCTCGATCTCGGCGGGCGTGGTCAGCTCCAGTACGGTCCAGTCAAAGCTGGCGCGTCGGCTGACCAGCACGATCCGGTCGGCAAGTTCCTGGTACGTGAGCCGGCTGATCGGATACCGCGCCTGCCAGGTGGCGAGGGCCGCGTCGAGTTCGGCGGCCAGGGTTCGGTCGATGCCCTTCGGCGGCGACGTGAAGACGTACGCCAGGTCGGCGAGCTCGGTCTCGGGCAGCCGGTAGATCTCGGCGTACTGGGGGGCCGGCCGCAGGCTGGCGAACCCCAGTTCGGGGCGGTCGAAGTAGGGGCTGTACCGCTCAATGGCGATCCGGGTCGAACTGATCGGCGGCTCCAGATGGTGGAGCGCCGGCAGCTGCGCGAGGACGCTGGTGTAGTCCTGCGCCGTCTCGCCCGGGAACCCGTACAGGTAGTTCCAGCTCGCGGTCACACCGGCGCTCTGCGCATCGCGCAACGCCCGGACGTTCTGGCAACCGGTGACGCCCTTGTCCATTAGCCGCAGCACATTGCTGCTGAGGTTCTCCACCCCTGGCTGGACCTGCACCGCACCGGCGTCGCTCAGCTGCTGGAAGTGGTGCCGGCGCAGGTTGGCCTTGACTTCGAAGTGGAGGCGCAGGTCGTACTCCGATTCGGCCAGCCACCGCAGCACCGAGTCGAAGTAGGCCATATCCAGGATGTTGTCGACGACGATGAAGTCGAGCAGTTGGTGGCGCCGTGCGAGGTCGAGGAGCTCGTCGAGGAACCGGGCCGGGCTCTTGCTGCGAAACTGCATGAACGACCCGTTGAGCCCGCAGAACGTGCAGTGGTGCTTCTCGCCCCACCAGCAACCGCGGGAGCCTTCGACCACTAGTTTGGGCGCCACCCAGTCGGCTGCTGCCGACGCGTCTAGCCGTTCCAGGTAGCCGGTGTAGTCGGGAGCGACGATGTGGGCCGGCGGCAGGGGAGTGGACGACATCGGGTTGGCCCGTTCCGTTCCGTCCCGGTCCCGCCAGCACAGGCCAGAGATCCTGGCCAGCTTCGTCCGGTCGGGTGCGGCGGTCAGTGGATCGAGCGCGTCGAGTAGGTGTGGGAAGGCGACCTCGCCCTCACCCCGCACGACGTAGTCGACGTAGGGGAAGTTGCGGTGCAGTGCCGCCCCCTGCGGCCCGTCGCAGTTGGCCCCACCGAACACGATGCGGGTCTGCGGCCGTAGCTGTTTGAGTAGCCGGGCGACGGCGAGGCTGGCGGCATTCTGCTGGAACGTGGTGGTGAAACCGACGACGTCGGGCGTCGTGGCCGCCAGTTCGGCCGCGAGTCCGCGAATGAACTCGGGCACCACCCGGTGCATCGACCCGGTCTGCGCGATCTCGGCGTCGGCCGTACCGTTGCGGGCCAGGAGCCGGGCGTAGGAGTCGAACGACCGGTCCGAGTCGTCGAGTAGTCCGGAGAAGACCCAGTCGCCGGCGCCGAGGAAGTAGGAGGACTCGGAGAAGTACTGGTAGTCGGCGAGCGTGAGGTTGGTGACCCGGGCCGCCCAGTCGAAGAAGTCGAGGTTCGCGTAGCGAACCTGCACCTCGTGGCCACCCTGGCTGGCTGCCGTGCGCAGGATGCCCAGCGCCAGCGACGGAACATCGATCGATCCCCAGGGCATGCTGACCAGGACGACCTTCATCGCGGATCCTTCCGTTGGTGGGCTTCGTTCCGGAAACGAGCTGCTCCGGAACGAAGCCGTCGAACTGGCGGTCACCACTGGGGGTTACTCGCTGGCCGCCAGCTTGTCGGTCGCTGGATCGGTCCCGCCGCTCCGCTCGGCCGCAACCGCCCGGTCCATGTCGAGGAACATCTTCACCACGACCGCCCCGCGCTCCCGCTCGTTGGTGGCGATCGGGTCATGACGTACGCTGCGTCGCTTCATGCGCTTCACCTCCCTCCCTGGCTGGTTGGTTGGTACGGGCGGCCGTCCGCTGTGGCCACCCGGGTTCGGTCCGGTCGCAGTGCCTGGCCGGCGTACCGGAGTAACTCGTCGAAGGCGTGGGTCTGGCTGGTGGCGTCGCCGAGATGGCCGCCGGACATCCAGTGCAGCTGGTGCGGCACGCGGCGGCGGCGCAGCGCGGCGACGTAACGCCGCACCTGGCCCGGTGGGCAGCGGTCGTCGTCGCCGGCGGCAGCGATAAACAGGGGGCCGCGTACCTGGTCCAGGTAGGTCATCGGACTGGCCGCACGGTATCGCTGCGGTACGTCGTCGGGCCCGCCACCGAAGAGTTCGTCGTCCACCTCGCGTAACGCCGCCGTGGTGCCGCGGTAGGCGGCCGGGTAGTCGGCGATGGGGGCGACGGCGAGACCGACCGACCAGTCGGCCGGTGCGACTCCCATCGCGAGTAGAACCAGGTACCCGCCCCACGAGTATCCGCACAAACCGACCCGGCCTGGTTCGGCGATGCCGCGGTGGAGCAGGTGCCGGCGTACCGAGGCGAGGTCGTCGAGCTGTGTCAGCCCGACCCGATGGCCGAATCCCCGTTGCCACCGTGGGCCGTACCCGGTCGATCCCCGGTAGTTGGTACGGACCACCGCGTACCCGGCGCGCACCAGAAGTTCCACCCGGGGGTCGTAGGCGTCGCGATCGTGGAGGTACGGCCCGCCATGGACCAGGAACAGGGTCGGCCATGGTCCGGCACCGGGCGGGGTGGCCAGGAAACTGTGAATCCGGCCGTACGGCTGGGGGGTCCACAGCTCGCTCCGCTGGGCGTTACCGGTCAGCTGAGCCGGGCCAGCCGGTCGCGCTGCCCCCCGGGTCGCTGCGGCAGGCTCGGTGACCCGGTGCTGCGGCGGCACCGACTCACGGGTCCAGACATAGTGGACTTCTCCGCCTGGGGCGCAGGTCAGATCCAGGATGGTGCCGGGTGGGGTGTTGATCGCGGCGACCTCACCCTTGGTGAGGTCGGCCAGCAGCAGCCGGCTGCGCCCGGCGTGGTCGTGTTGGATGAGTACCTGCCCGTCGGTGCCGTACCAGTGGGCGGTGACCTCGGTGTCGTAGGAGAGGGCTGCTGCCAGTGCGATGCCCCGATCACGCTGCCAGGTACCGACCCGGTAGTGCTCTGGTGTTTCGACGATGACCAGCAGTTGCGGGTGGGACTGGTCGTCGGGGCGGAACTCGAGCGCCCAGATCCGCCGACGGTCGCTGCCGGCTACGACGTCGAGTCGACCGTCACTGAGGCGGATGACGCTGATCGCCGTGTCGCCGTCGGCCCGCCCGGCCAGGGCGATCGTCTCCCCGTCAGCGGTCAGCCCGATCACTGTTGCGTAGCCCACTGCGGCGGCCACCAGGTGCCCAGGTCCGCCGGGCCGACCCACGTAGCACCGGGTCTCGGTGTCGGTGCCGATGCCGACCGCGACCCGGCGGCCGGAGGCGTCGAAGGCGATCCCGTGCTGCCGCCCGGGTGGCAGGCCGGTGAGGGCCGCGGGTGGAGTCTCCGGGGCGGTAGCTGGTGACCGGAACGGTTGGCGTCGCCAGATCCCGATGCCCGCCGGGTTCGCGTCGAACCACCAGAAGTGCCGACCGTCGGGCTCGATGTCGTAGGCGGTCACGCCGTTCGGGGCGGTTGTGCGGAACCGGCGCTGGTCGGTGTGCCGATCCCAGGCCAGGACCTGGGTCAGGCCATTGTTGAGACAGACTTCAACGGATCTTTCGGGCCGTTGGGCGGCGAAAGCAGGCGCGTAAGGAATGTGCACGGTCACCCCGATCCAGTCCAGGTGCCCTTCCGGATCGTATTCGATTGATTGCGATCGGTAAATAGCGAAGCGGGATCGACGATCTGGCGTTTCGGTATACTTTTACCAAGCCGGGGTAAAGTCAGTTATAACCTGATTTCAGGTGCTGACGCCAGACACCACCGTTAGCGTCGGTTCATGTGGCTTCGTGCTGTCCTGGGTGCCATCCTCACGACGATGGGAGTAGGCCAGCTCGCTTCGTGGCCGGCGATGCCGGACATCCTCGCCGCGTACGAGTTCGCACCCGCGGCGGCGCTACCGTGGTTCGCCGCAGTGGTGATCCTGGCAGAACTGACCAGTGGGCTCTGGCTACTGACCCGACCGCGGTCGTGCGCGCTGACCCCGGTCTGGATCTACACCGCGGTGGCGGTGATCTGGGCCGGCCTGGCAGCGCAGGCGTTCGGCCGCGGTCTGACGGTCGACAACTGCGGCTGCTTTGGGCGCTTCTTGACCCAGCGACTCGGCTGGTTCGTGCTGCTCCAGGACGCACTACTGCTGATCTACGCAGGACTGATGCTGCGCGCCACCCGCAAGGCCCGGACGCGCGCAGCCGGGGCGACACGTTGAGACGTGACTAAGCGGAGTCGTACCACCGCCCGTAACGGCTTGATCTGTGGGCCAGCCAGGCCCATGGTTTCTCCACAGCCAGGACAGGTACCGCCGCAACTCCTGCGGTGTGGCGAGCCACCCCTTGTCCATGTAGGTCAGGATGCGCCTCACCTCGCCGGAAACCAGGTCGTAGGAGGTGGCGTCGGTTTCCGGGATTGGCCTCTGCGGGGCGACTGCCGCGGGAGCGGGGACGATGGGTATACGGATGCTACGTCTTGCCAACTCCTTGAGGACGGTGAGATAGAACCGGGGTAGATGGCGTCCAGTTCCTCATTGGCCACAAGCCGAGGAATCGTCGACTCGGTGTTAACCGGTGCTCCATTCGTAGGGTCGGGGCAGGGCTGCCGGGCAGACCGCTCGTGCGCTAGGAAGGTCGCCATGGCAGAAGGATCTTCCATCGGAAGCGCGGGCCGCGCCATGGCGGTGGCGACGTTGGTGTCACGGGCCGCCGGTTTCGTCCGTCTGGTGGTGCTGGCCTCCGCCCTGGGAATGGGGAGCCGTCTGCTCGACGGCTACAACGTGGCGAACACGCTGCCCAACGCCGTCTACGAGCTTGTCGTCGGCGGCGCGATGGCCAGCGTGGTGGTGCCGCTGCTGGTGCGTGCCGCACTGACCGAACCCGATGCCGGGATGGTCTACACCCAGCGGCTACTGTCGTTGCTGGTCTACGGGCTCGGGGCAGTCACTCTGGTGGCAATGATCTCAGCCCCGTGGCTGGTCGCGGTCTATGCGCCGGGTTTTTCCGGCGAGCAGCACGACCTGGCGGTGTTACTCAGCCGGTTCTTTCTGCCCCAGATCCTGTTCTATGGCCTCAGTGCCACCGCCGGCGCGGCGCTCAACATCCGGGGCCGGTTCGCCGTTCCGATGTGGGCGCCGGTTGTCAACAGCCTGGTCGTGATCGCTGTCGGGATGACCTACCTGGCCGTCGGCGGCACCACCAGCATTACGTCGATGCCCGCCGGACATCTGCTGTTGCTCGCCGTGGGCACCACCGCGGGCGTCTTCGCCCAGATGACCCTGGTGGTGTGGGCCCTGGCGCGCAGCGGCTTCACCCTTCGGCCCCGACTCAACCCACGGGGCATCGGGATCCGGCGAATCGGCCGGCTCGGCGCCTGGGTCCTCGTGTCGGTCGTCGCCGCGCAGATCCTGCTCGCAGTGGCCACCCGAGTCGCCTCGACGAGCGGACCGGGCGGGGTCAGCGCCTTCCAGAACGCGCTCGCGGTGTTCCAGATGCCGTTCGCGGTGATCGCCATGTCGGTGATGACCGCGATGCTGCCCCGGCTCAGTCGCCACGCCGCCGGCCGCCAGCACGCCCAGATCGTCGAGGACCTGTCCCAGGCGGTCCGGCTGGCGGTCGTGGCACTCGCCCCGATCGCGGTGGCCATGACGGTGCTCGGCCCGCAGCTCGCCACGCTGTTGTTCGGCTACGGCCGCAGTTCACCGTCGGCGATCGCCCTGCTGGGCGCGGTGGTGGCAGCCTTCGGGGTGGCCCTGGTGCCGTTCACCGGCTTCATGATTCTGCAACGCGGGTTCTACGCCCTCCAGGACACCAGGACCCCCGCGATTGTCACCGTCGGGGTCACCGTCGTCGGCGTGGCCGGATGCGTCGCCGCGACATGGCTACTACCCCGCGCCAACGCCGTGATCGGGGTTCCCCTCGCGTACGCGGTCGCCTACACGGCGGGCCTCGCCGCCGCTGCCCTTCTCCTGCGCCGTCGGCTGGGACGAATCGACGGGCACCGACTGCTTCGTACGGCCGCTCGGGTAACGGTCGCCGTCGGCGTCTCCGGCAGCTGCGGCGGTCTCACGGTCTACGCCCTCACGCCGCTGCTCGACTCCCAGGACAATGCTGCGCTGATCACATTGACCGTGGCGGGCGCCATCGGCTGTGCCGTCTACGTTGCGGTCGCCCGCCTGGTGCACCTCACCGAGCTGCGCCAACTCGTGGCAACAGCCCTGGCCGGCATCCGACCCGGCTGACGGCGTGCCACCGGTGTGCCGCGAGGTGTCAGCTTCCGCGCGCGACAGGACCCGGTCGTCGTGCCCGCGCCCTACGCCGTCGTGCCCGGCGCAGGGCGCGGGTGTCACTTCCGACGGCGCTCCCGGCCTGCGCTGCGGGAACGCGCCTGTGCCACCAACCGCGTCACGTCCTGCGCGGTGGCGGGGCCCGGGTTGACCACGCTGACCCAACCCTGCACGGCGTAGGCGGGGTGGGGCAGCAGGCGGTCCGTCTCCGCGAAGTCGAGCCCGTCGCGGTGTGCGGGGAACTCCTCCGGGCCGTAGCCGAACAGGTTGCGGAACTCGGTGCGCCCCACCTCGATGTTGAGCCGGTACCGTCCGGGCTCGGCCAGGCGGGACCGCTCGTCGAAGCCCGGGACGTCGTGCCCGACGATCGTGGCGAACGGTCGAACCCGTTCTGCGCCGGTGAAGAAGAACCGGTCGCCCCAAGTGTAGGGCGGCTCGGACCCCGGTGCGATCCGGGTCTCGGTAACCCCGGCCAGGCCGGCGATCCGGGCCGCGTCGGCCGCGCCCGGCGCGGAGCCGATGTGCAGGATCGCGTCGCAGCTCTCGACCGTCGCGGCGTCCAGCGACATCAACCCGAGCAGGTCGGCCACCCGCTCGCGTGGATCCTCGCCGGCCGGAGATGGGAAGATCCCGGTCTCGGGGCCGAGCCGATGCTCGTAGGTGCCGGGCTCCGGCTGCCCGAGCCCGACCGGCCCGCTCGCCCCGAGACTGCCGGCCACATACACGTACCTCTCGCCGAGCAGCGGGGACACGATCGAACCGGCGCCGTTCCACTGTGCTGCCAGGGCCTGGCCATCCCAGTGGCTGGCCCATCGGCTCGGGTGCCGCTGCAGGTGGGCGTTGTGGGCGAAGACCAGGACCGGCCCGCGGTCACGCTCGAGAGCGAGGATGTCGAGCAGGTTCTGCGCCATCAATGCGTCCCGCACGGAGAGCAGACGACCGATTCGCTGCGACTGGGTGCCCGGTTCGGCCATCGCGGCGTGGTAGGTGAGCAGGCCGATGATCGTGGTGGCGAGGATCCTGGCGCGGTGCCAGGACTCCGTGGAGGTGCCCTGGATGAGGCGGGGCGCGTCGGCGTACAGCTGTGTGCGGAGCCTTTCGGCGATACCACGCAGTGCGGTCGCCTCCGGTGACCGGCCGGGAGAACACGTCGCGTCGAACATGATTTCCTGGGCAGTCCAGCGGCTCTCGTCGCCGACCAGGCCGTCCAGGTCGGGCACGGCTGCGCCGAGGTAGTCGCGCAGTTCACGCAGGAACGGGCCGGGGCTGGGGGCGCCGGTGATCTCGGTTGGCGCGTCGAAGCCGTGAAAGGCGACGCGTTCGTCGGGCGGCAGCCTCTCGTTGTGGGTACGCAGCCAGTCGACCAGTTCACGGCTGGCGGGGTGGGTAGCCCAGCCGTGGCTGATGCCGGTGGTCAGGTCCACGTCGTCGCGCCGGCCCTGCACGTAGTCGTTGACGGCGAGGCCGGCGGCCCGGTCCGACTCGATCGCGATCGACCGGAAGCCGTGCTCGACGAGGGTTTCGAGGATCCGGTTGCGCAGGTGGGGGAAGGCCGGCTCGCCGTGGTAGGGCTCGCCGATCCCGAGCAGGCGCGGCCGGTGGGCGCGGAGGAGGGACCGCAACTCCTTTTCAAAAGCCATGACCTTAACCGTATCGTTGAACGACCGATTTAGACTTTGGCTCTCTTTCTGGGGGAGAAGCATGTTGAAGTCTCAAAGGCGGGTGTACCGGCCGGTGGACCTGGCCCGGGCGCACGGGCTCTCCGCGCAGGCGGTCCGTAACTACGAGGCGGCCGGAGTGATCCCGCCGGCCAGGCGGACGGCGAGCGGATACCGGATCTACACCGACGACCAAGCGGCCGCGCTGACCGCCTACGTCGCGCTTGTTCGGGGGTACGGCTTCCAACCGGCCGGGAAGATCATGAGGTTGGTACTCCGCGACGACCTTCCGTCCGCCCTGGCTATCGTCGATGCCGCCCACGTGTTGCTGCAACGCGACCGGGAGACCCTGGACCAGGTCACCACGGCCGCCACTGTCCTGGCGTCATCGTCCACATCGGTTGCGTCCGGTCCGAACGCGGCCATCTCCGTCGGTGTTCTCGCCCGCCGGCTCGGTGTCACCCCAGCCACGCTGCGTAAATGGGAGCGGGTCGGCATCCTGGCCCCGGCCCGGTCGCGGACCGTGCGGGTCTACTCACCCGAGGATGTGCGTGACGCCGAGCTCGCCCACCTCCTGCGACGCGGTGGCTACCTGCTCAGCCACATCGCTGCGGTGATCGAGCAGGTGCACGCCGCCGGTGGGGCCGGCCCGCTGGCGACGTCGATCGAACAGTGGCGGGAGCGGATCACGGCCCGCGGCCGGGCGATGCTCACCGGATCCGCTCGCCTCGCGGACTACCTCTCCTGTCTGGACTCACCAGGCCAGGATCCGCCGGGCTGACTCGTACTCCTTGGTTAGCTCGTTGTCGATGCGGGACGACCGTTCCTGGGTGAGCACCACCGCCGGATCGTGGCACTGAGCGCCTTCGAGCATCAGGTGGCGCAGACCGGTGGGTGGATGGGAGGAGAACGGCGACGCCTCCTCGCGGCCCGACAGCTGCCGCAACGGTGGCAGCTGGTCGGCGCTGGTCGCCCACGACTCGGCGACCGCCGCCTGCCACCGTTGGGGGCCGTGTCCCGCCCTGGACTCCCGGCGTACGGCGAGTGCCATGGACTCGACCCGTAGCGCGGTGTCGAGCAGACTTTTCGCGGCGGCTGATCCAGCGGCCTTCGCAGACATCTCGTCAGCCAGGTACTCGGCCCGTTGACTGTCTCGTAGCGCGACGCACACGAGTACCGCATGCAGCGTGAACAACAGACGGGACAGCGGGTATTGGATGATTCGCCCAAGGGTCGCCCCGATCCATTCGATGAGGCTGGGGGCGGTCGATGGCGCAGGGCGGAGGAGGTCCGCCGCGCAGCCGAGGGTGGTGAACGCCGGCTGGGTGAGCAGCATCCGCCGCGGGTCGCCGTTGACGAAGTGGCCGAGTTCGTGACCGAGCAGGGCGACGCGTTCCTGCGGTGCGAGGGATCCCCAGTACGGCAGTCCGAGACACAGCACCCGGCGGCGGATGCCTACCGTCGTCGCGTACGCGTTGAAGTCGGCGTTGACGGCAATCACGTTGGGAGCTGGTGTCCCTAACGCCTGCGCCACCTCGTCAACCAGGGTGAAAAGCTCGGGTGACCGGTCCCGGCGGAGGACGTCGGCGTCGGGGTCGAGCCGCCCGAAGCGGGGCCGTAGTCCGACGGCGAGAGCGAGCAGGGGAACTGCCAGCAGAAGCGACGGGCCCGGGAATGGGAAGGCGACGAGTAGCCAGAGCCCGGTGGCAGCCAGGGCCACCACGCCGAGGAACAGCAAGCCGGATGCGGCGGCGGTGACGACGGTGGCTGCGCCGACGCCACTACTGCCCAGCGGTCGCCCGAGCAGTCGGTCGAACTGGCGACGGGTCATGCGGTACCCGATGTCGTGGATTCGTCGGTCCAACCACCGCCAGCCGAAGAACGGGCCGATGCGTTCAGCGTCGTACGCTTCGAGGTTCCACTCGCAGGCCGGGCACCACGGCAGGGTCTCGCGTGGAGCGACCGTGGCAGCACCGCACTCCGGACACGTGTCACCGGCTACCGTTGTGTCGATCATGAGCGCTGATTCTGCCAACCAATGTTGGCGCGTGGTACGCCCGTTCGGCCTGATCCGACTACCAGCCAATCCTGGCGGGTAGTCGCGTACTCCACCTCACCGTGCTCGCTGCCGGGCAGCGGGTCGTCGACGTCCAGGTGAAAGGTACGTACATAGTCCAGCCCGACCGCGGCCATGGTGGCGCGTGAGGGCAGGTTCACCGTCATCGTTTCGGCGAAGATCCGGTGCAGGCCCAGATCCGCGAAGCCGTGCCGGATGAGCTCACGGGCGCCCTCGCTTGCCAGGCCCTGACGCCAGTAGCGGCGCAGTAGCCGGTAGCCCAGCTCCGCCTGTCCCTCGACCGGACCCTGATCCGCGCGTTCCGGCGGCTGCAAGATCCACCATCCGACGAACGAGCCGTCCACCAGCCCAGCCCAGAAGCCGAGCCCGGGAACCACCAACGCGGTGGCAATCCGCCGCCGATGCGCCTGCTCCACCTCCGCCCGTTGCCGCGGCCGGCCCAGATAGCGCATGACTTCCGGATCCGCGTCGAGCCTGACCTCACCATCCAGGTGATCGTCGCTCAACGGTACGAGCTGAATCCGCGCGGTCCGCAACGTCGCCTGGGTCACGAGCGGTATCCTGCCCCGGTCGAACACCGCACCTCAATCGCATTCACCCGCACGGTGGAGTCCCGCGAAGTGGTGAACCGGTGCAGCGGGTGGATCGGGTGGGGCCCGCTTGACTGGGCGACCTTCCACTCGCCGGAGGTAGTGTGGCCGGCGCTCTGCGACTCCCGCCCCGGGTTTGCAGCCCCGGTGTCCGGTGTTCTATCTGGCTACCGTCAATGTGCTTCCAGGACAAAAAAGATGAAGCAGATGAAGGATTTTCGGTCGCCGAGGTCGGGCGGGAGGAGTTCGGGTGGGGTATCCGACGAGAAGGGAGGCTCGCTGATGACCGCGATGCGAAAGCCCGCCTCGGTGAACGCGTCGGTCATGGCGTGCAGGGGTCGGTGCCAGAAGGTCAACACCACGTGCTCGTCGCCGAAGGTGTACTCGCCCGAGTGCTGGGTGACGGAGAAGTAGTCGGCGTTGGGGTCTCTGGATTCGAGGATGCGGGGGTGGTTGACCGACAGGAGGAGGCGGCCACCGGGCTTGAGTACGCGCCGCAGCTCGGACAGGGCGGCTCCCCAGTCTTGCAGGTAGTGCAGCACGAGCGAGACGACGACATCATCGAACGCGCCGTCGGCGAACGGTAGCGGCAGGCTGATGTCGGCTACCTGCAGGTCGGCGTCCTCGCCGAGCCTCGTTCGCGCCAGTTCGACCATGGCCGGGCTGGAGTCGAAGCCGGTAACGATGGCGCCCTTCGCCCGGAGGGCTTCGGACAGGGGACCGGAGCCGCACCCTGCGTCGAGCACTCGACGCCCCTGGACATCGCCAGCGAGCGTGAGCATCGCCGGTCGCTCGTAGTAGGCGTTGTAAAAGCCTGACTCGTTCTCTATCGAGTAGCTCCGCGCGAAGTTGTCATAATGGTCGGCCCTCATCACGTCCTCGCTTCTGTGGGTACGCGCCGGGGTGGGAGAACCGGTCGATAGTGACACAATCACGACAGACCGTACATCAGCCACCCACCCACCTGCCTCACCGGTCCGCAGGTGCCGTAGACGGCATGCACGAGACCGGCCAATGCGCGTCAACGCCACGCCCCAGCTCGGCAGGACCTACGTAAACCCCGTCTGACCGGCGGCCCTTCAGCGTGGACGATTTGTCATACCGCTGCGTCCTTGCATTTCGGCTGCCCAGGCAGTTGGGTCACAGACATGGCGCGAATCGCGTACGACAACGCGGACGCCGCAGCGTTCGAGGCGACCCGGCACCTCACCGACGACGGGCTTTCGGCCTGGCGGGAGGCCGTGACCCGGCACCTCGATCCCTGGGCCGGCATGCGGGTGCTCGACCTGGGCTCCGGCACCGGAATGTGGGCGCAGGCCTTCACTGCCTGGTACGACCGCATCGAGGTCATCGCGGTTGAGCCCTCCGAGGCAATGCGCGCCCGCTCTTCCTACCAGCCTGTCATGGATGGTAACGCCGAGCGCCTCCCGCTCGACGACGGCAGTATCGACGCCGCCTGGATCTCCACGGTCATTCACCACGTGCCGGACCTGAACCGCGCAGCCCGAGAACTGCGCCGGGTCGTGTGCCCCGGCGGCCGGCTGCTGGTCCGTTCCGCATTCGCCGGTCGACACAGGGCGATCAGCCTGTTCCGCTACTTCCCCGAAGCCATCCGCGTACTCGACACCTACCCCAGCGTGGCTCACGTCGAAGCAGCTTTCTCCACCGCCGGGTTCGTTACCGTCGGTTTCGAGCAGGTGCCCCAGGTAACGGCAGCCTCACTACGCGAGGTCGCGACGGCGTTGCGCCGCGAGGCGCACACCCCGCTACAACTGATCAATGACGATGAGTACGCCGCAGGCCTGGCCCGACTACGTAAGGCAGCGCGCCGTGAAACCGGACCAGTGGTTGATGCCCTGGACCTGCTCGTCCTGACCTGAAGCAGCAACAAGACTTCCAGAACTACAAAATCCTGTTTGATGCCGGCGTTCGGACGAACGCGCCCAATTCGGGTGCACCCGAATTCGGGCCTCGTTGGACAGCTCCCACCAGCGCGAAAACGTGATCCATGGGCTCAGCTGCGACAGTTGTCCTCTGTGTTGACACAAGACGAGATCCGGTCACCGTGAGCTGTTGGCGGGTGAAAGAAGTTTAGTCCGGGGTGCTCGGGTGCTGCACGGGTCGGTGGAGTACGCCAGGCCGTGTGGGACGCCGGAGCCGTCCGTGACGCCCTGCGGTGAGGTCACGAGAGCTCTGGCTACCCCCACCCGGCTGGGCTGCCATGGTTGGGGCGCCGCCATCCCTGGGCCTGACGACAGTTGCTAGAGATATCTTTCTAAAAGATTCTCTAGCATGTGATCGACGAGGTGCCTGAACGTTCAGTCAAGCTCACCGACCCACGCACCCTGCGGGCGTACGCGCACCCGCTACGGATGCGGCTGATCGGGCTGCTGCGCAGCGACGGCCCAATGACCGCAACCAAGGCTGCGGCCCGGCTCGACGACAACGTGCCGAACTGCTCGTTCCACTTGCGGCAGCTCGCCAAGTACGGACTCGCCGAACGCGTTCCCGGGGCGGACAGCCGGGAACGGCCCTGGCGGGCCACCGCGCAAAGCACCTCCTGGGACGACGACTCCGACGACCCGGCGATGAAGGCCGCCACCGACCAGCTCAACACCGTGATGCTCGCCCTCTACGCGCAACGCGCGCAGGACTATCTCGCGGTCCGCGGCGACGAATCTGTCGAATGGCGGGCCGCCACTGGCTTCAGCGACGCGGTGCTACACGTCACCGCCACCGAACTGCGCGAGCTCACGGAGGAGGTCAGAACGCTGCTGGCCCGATACGACGAACGGGGTGCCGACCGGGCGAGACGCCCGCCCGGGTCTCGCCCGGTGCAGATCATTCAGATGGCGGTACCGCGTGGACCCGTACCCCCCGAGGAGCCGCGAGCGGAGACGGACCGTGACTAAACCCCTGGTCCGGGCAGATCCGGCACCCCCGCGCCGGCCGCGCTTCCCGCGGCTGCTCCAACAGACGGACTTCCGCCGCTACTGGTCCGCCCAGACCGTCTCGCTCTTCGGCGACCAGATCACCATGCTCGCCATGCCGCTGCTGGCCGTGCTCGCGCTCGGCGCCGGACCCGCCGAGATGGGCTACCTGACCGCCGCCTCGCTGCTGCCGAACCTGCTCTTCTCACTGCCAGCCGGCGCGTGGATGGACCGCTACCCGCGCCGACGTCAAGTAATGATCATCGCCGACCTTGGCCGGGCGGGCCTTCTGCTGGCCGTGCCGCTGCTGTGGTGGGCGGACGCACTCAACCTGCCGCTGCTCTGTGTCGTGGCCTTCCTGATCGGGGTCCTCTCGGTGTTCTTCGGGGTGGCCCACAGCAGCCTGTTCGCCAGCCTGGTCCAGCGGCAGAACTATGTGGACGCCAACAGTCTGATCAGCGGCAGCAGAGCCATGTCCGACGTGGCCGGCCCGAGCATCGGCGGCGTACTCGTGCAGGTGCTCACCGCTCCGGTCGCGCTGGTCGCCGACGTGCTCACCTACCTGACGTCGGCTGTCTTCCTGACCCGGACAACGGTCACCGAGCATCCCGCACAGACCGGCCCCGGCATGGGCATGGCCACCGGCGTGCGCTACGTGGCCCGCTCCGCGGTGCTACGCGCGGTCCTGCTCGGCCTCACCACACTCAACCTGTTCAATTTCATGTTCGCCGCGCTCTTCGTGCTGTACGTGACCACCGAGCTGGGCGTCTCCCCCGGGGTACTGGGCCTGGTCATCGGGGCCGGCGCGTTCGGCGGACTGCTCGGCGCGGCGGTCACCGGCCCGCTCAGTCGCCGGATTGGCATCGGCCCGGCGGTGATTCTCGGCCTCGTCGTCTTCCCGGCCCCACTGATCCTCGTGCCGCTGGCCGGGGGACCGCGGCCGCTGGTGCTCGCGCTGCTGCTCACTGCCGAGTTCGTCTCCGCCCTGGGCGTCATGATCCTCGACATCGCCGCCGGATCGGTGCAGATCGCGGCCACACCGAAGACGATGCTCGCCGTGGTCTCCGGCGTCCGGCGCACCGTCAACTACGGCATCCGGCCCGTCGGCGCGCTGATCGGCGGCGCGCTCGGCGCCACGATCGGGGTCCGTCCCGCCCTCTGGATCGCCAGCCTTGGTGCCCTGCTCGGAGCGTTCTGGGTCGTCTTCTCCCCGCTGCGCACCATGCGTACCCTGCCCGAGGAATGGCATCCGCCCGCGGCGGGCCCGGTGGGCAGCAACTAGCCAGGGGGCCGACCGGAGTACGCCGGAAACCGGCAATAGGCGGTTCTGATCCGCGGCTGACCTGGGGACTTCCTCACGAGCATTGATGTTGGTGAGAGTCTGCGGCGGCGCGGGGGCCTTTGTCCGGTTGATGATCGGGTGGTGGCTTCGTGGCGTCGATCGAGAGGAACCGCGTATCCGCGGTTGAAGCGTGTGGTGGCGGGTGGGGTGGCCGCGCTGTCGGCGGTGCATGAAGCGGTCTCGGCCCATCTGGGCACAACTATCTGCCGCTGGTGGAGCGGTTCTACCCGTTCGTCGCGCTCTGGGCTGTTCGATCTGTTGAACGTCCTGGTGCTGGAGCCAACAAGCACTGAACGGGGCGTTCTGGACACGGTGCGGTTCCTGCGTGTGCAACGGGCCAAGACCGGCGAGTCCTTGCGGGCCGCGTCGACGGCCGGAAGGTCGACCTCGGGTTTGCCTCTCAGGAGTGGCGCACGCTGATCGCCGACCGCGGGCGGCCGGGCAAGCTGGTGCGCCGGCACTTCGAGGCGTGCGTGTTCTCCTATCTCGCCGCCGAGCTGCGCTCCGGCGCTATCGCGGTGGCCGGCTCGGAGTCGTACGCGAACTTCACCGCGCAGCTGTTGACCGATGCCGAGTGCGCCCCGCTGATCGACGCCTACTGCGCGGAGGCCGGGCTGCCGGCCGACGCCGCTGCGGCGACCGCGCTGCTGCGCGAGCAAATCGAGACGGTGGCCGCGACGGTGGACACGGGGTATCCGGGCAACGCGGACCTGGTCTGCGACCGGGTAGGGTCCACCGGCTAACGTGGCGCTGCAGCCCGGCATGCCCCAGCGCATCGATGACGACCGTGGCGGACCGCTTTGCTGATCATCGCCGTCAGCCGTGTGATGACGGGTGGGATTCGAGGCGTTGCGTCGAACCTGCGTTCAGGGCTTCAGTGACGTGCTAGATGCCGCCGCGGATCATGTTGCCGTACGCGTCGTCCGTCAGATACTGGACAAGGGTCCGGGTGGTAGTCAGGTGCTCACGCGCAGCGCTGTGAAGACTTCTCGGGCGAGGTAGCGCTTAAGGCAGCGGATGATCTCCCGTTTGGTCTTGCCCTCGGTGGTGCGCCGGGCGGCGTAGGCGCGGGTGCGTTCGTCGTAGCGAGCCCGCTCAAGGCCAGGATGTAGAGGTGGCGGTTGCCGGCGCGGTTGAGCCGGTGCCGGTTGGTCTTGCCGGACGAGGCGGGGATCGGCGCGACGCCGCAGAGATGCGCGAACGCGGACTCGCTGCGCAGCCGTTCGGGGTTGTCGCCGGTCGCGGCCAGCAGCCCGCCGGCGACGTCGGCCCCGACGCCCCTTGATGGCCATGAGCTGCGGCGCAGCCTGGTGGGCCAGTCGCTCGATCTCACCGTCGAGCGTTGTGATCTCGGTCGTGAGCTGCTGGTATCGGGTGGCGAGGGACTTGAGCGCCAGCTTGCTGGCCGCCTCGATCCCGGCGATCTGACCGGGACGGAACCGCGCTGCAGCGACAACGAGCTGCGGCAGCGACAACGCGCGCAGCCGATCCCGTAGCTGCCGGTGCCCTCAACGCCGACCTGGTCGACCGACGCCAGTACACCATAACAGTCATTATGGTGTACTAGAATTTTGTCCGCTTTGCCGGTTTCTCTAAATTTTCGGATTACCAATATTTAAAATTCAATAATCGACTGCTGAGCGTTGCGGGTGCCGAAAACTTCATCCGCCCTGGTCGCAGTCATCCTGATCGCGGCATGTGTGGCCGGACCCGGGCTGGTTTCAACGACCGGACCTCGACGATGCTCTCTGCACAGCGCTTGGCAAAGATGATCGGTTGTGTTGCTGCGGCTGGCCTACCTCGGTGTGACCAACGCTCTGGCTCCGCTGCGGGTGTTGCCGATGAGCGACCGCGACAAGGACGCCGAGATCCTCGCCCTACGTCACCAGATCATGGTGCTCGAACGGCAACTACACGGCGACCAGGTCCGGTTCACCCCCGCGGACCGGGCCTGGCTGGCCGCTCTGCTGCACCCACTACCCCGCAGCGTGCTGCACCACCTGCGGCTGCTGGTACGCCCGGAGACCGTGCTGCGCTGACACCGAGACCTGATTGACCGCCGACATCCCCGACACTCCCGACCTCTTCGGCCGGGACGGCCACCGACGATCCGACCGATCCGCACGCTCGTGCTACGCCTGACTCGGGACAACACCGGCTGGGGATACCGGCGCATCCACGGTGAACTGCTCGTCCTCGGGGTGAAAGACGCTGCCTCCACCGTCTGGCAGATCCTCAAAGACGCCGACGTCGATCCGGCACCGGACCGCGCGCACAGCACCTCGGCGACGTTCCTACGCTCCCAGGCTCAGGCGCTCGTCGCCGCGGACTCCTTCGAGACTGTGACGCTGACCGGTACCCGCCCTGTACGTCCTGGCCCTGATCGAACACGCCACCCACCGCGTCCGGATCCTCGGCGCCACCACGCACCCGACCGCCGCCTGGGTGACCCAGACCACCCGCAACCTGGTGATGGACCTCGAAGACGCCGGCTGCCAGGTCCAGTACCTGACCCGCGATCGCGACGGCACGTACCCGGCCCTGTTCGACACCATCCTGGCCGACGCCGGTATCGAGGTCACGCTCACCGGCGTCCGCATGCCCCGCATGAACTCGATCATGAAACGCTGGATCCAAACCTACCGCCACGAACTCCTCGACCGGACCCTAATCCTCAACCAGTCCCACCTGATGCACGCCCAACGCGAGTACGAACACCACCACAACGAACACCGAGGGCACCGAGGCATCGCCAACGCCCGACCACGGGCACCGCTACCCGCCCCGATCACCGACCGCAACCGACTCGCTCAACTGAACATCCACCGACGTGACCGACTCAGCGGAATCCTCCACGAATACGACCATGCCGCTTGACCAGCACGGATGGCACTTTCGGCACCCGCAGCCTCCCGGGCCGGGTCCTCATTGCTGTTGCGGCGCAGGTCAGACAGTCCCGGCTGCGGGGTGAACAGCCGAAACTCAACGCGCGGCAGGAGGCACCTGGTCGCGCTGCACCACGTGGCTAGCACACCAGCGCTGAGCTGGCCGAGTTGTTCGGCATCGCCCGATCAACGGTGTACCGGGCGATCGAGCGAGCGGCGGGCCCCGAGTGGCCGATACCGTGATCACGAAGCCGTCTCGTCTGTCAAAGGCCCTTCAGGACACGATCAATTGCCGACCGGGCTGCGGGCCCCAGTTCGGCTTGGCCGCCTGGCAGACCGCGGCCCCCGTTTTGACCCACCAGCCGACTGATCCGGTCGGGCGTCCGGCCGCAGTCGGTGGCCCGCCACTGGGCGATGGTGCGCCATGCGAAGGCCAGCAATAGTCCGAGCACATACAGAACTTTGCGGGGTCCATTCCATGGCGGCCGCGCGTTGCACATCCAGTCGGCTGGCCAGGCCACGTTCCGAACCATCCTGCGGTCGGGACGACCCTTACCGTCAGTACCGGTTCGCGGCAATGGACTACCGCGAACCGGTACCCGGAACTCAGGCGGTGACAGTCGTCGCTTGTTTCGTGGGAACCGCAGGCCCGAACAAGCCTCGCCTGCCCAACCACAGAATTGCCGTGCTGCAGGTAGCGCCGAGCGCCGCGAGCGCTAGCCAGAGCACGATGGACATCTGGGTAGATCGCGCCCAGTCGACTGCGCCGCCAGCGAGCATGTTACCGATGGCGACAGCGACACCGGAAACGGTGCTGTAGACCCCATAGTGCGTGGCGATTCGACCCTCACCAGCCAACGTGACCACCATGTCCATTTCGAACGGGTAAGCCACCATCGTCGCCACGGCGATGATCGCTCCGGCGAGAACGGCCGACGCGACGACAAGCATGGGTGGTCCGGTACTCGCCGCGGCTACAGGTAGGAACGCCGCGCCCAGTAGTGCGACTCCCCAGGTGAGTGAGCTGTGTGGTGACCAGCGTCGCCGGCACCAGGCGGTGACCCGGATCTGTGCGAGGACGGCAAGCAGACCTGAGGCCGCGAACATGGCCGCGACGGCGAGCTTCTCCACCGCCGGGCTGGGAGCGTTCGCTTCGATGGTGAGGGGCAGCGTGAGATAGACCTGAAACGACAGCACGTAGGAGCCGGCCATCGCCACGGTGAACAGCATGAACGGTCGGTTGCGCAGAACCTGCCGCCAGGAAGTCAGCATCCCGCTGACCAACCCACCGTCGCCTGGCTCACCCCTTCGCCCACCACGAGCAGGTAGTGCGCGAGCCTGTGCGACGGTCAGGATGGCGAACACGGTGGCGGCGACGAGGCACGTCAGGCGGAAGTCGGCCGCTGTCAGCGCAAGCCCGACCAACGGGCCGACCAGGATGCCGGCTTGGTAGAAGACGTTGAACACGGCGAACGCCTCCACCCGCCGTTCGCCGGCGTCCTCAGCCAGGTAGGCGCGTACCGCTGGGTTGAACAGCGCCCCGGCCAGACCGGTGGCTGCCGCTGCGACGACGAGGACAGCCACGGAATCGACCAGCCCGAGAAGGGCAAAGCCGACAGTACGCAGGGTGCAGCCAGCGACGATCAACGGCTTGTACCCGAACCGGTCGGCGAGGCTTCCGCCGACGGCGAACATGCCCTGCTGGCTGAAGTTGCGTACGCCCAGGACGAGCCCCACGATCCAGCCGGCGAGCAGCAGCTGCGCCGACAGGTAGTTCGCGAGGTACGGCATCAGCATGTAGAAGCCGAGATTGATGCCGAACTGGTTGATCAAAAGCAGGCGTACCGGCCGGCCGAAGGAGCCGAATTGCCCGAGAACATCCCTCATCGCCGATCACCCTGCCCGAGGTCAACGATCTGGGTGCAGCGGGTCCACCGGTGGACCTCGTGGCTGGTCGGGGCACAGATCCTGTCGGGGTCAGCGGCCGGTTCGATGCCAAGCAGGTCGTGCCGTCGGCAGTAGTCGTCGCTGAAAACGGTGTCCCAGTAGCGCTGCGGTCCGTCTGGGAAGACGGCCACGATACGGGTGTCGAATGGCAACGTCCGCGCCAGCCAGGCGGCGACGAGGGCGACGGCGCCAACACTCCACCCGCCGCTGACATAGCCGTGTACGGCGAGTTGCCGGCACGCCCACACGGCCTCGGCAGGTGCCACCCAGTGGACCTCGCTGAACCAGCCGTACTGGACATTGCGGGGATAGATGCTGCTGCCCAGCCCCCGCATCAGCCGGTGACGCGCTGGCTGACCGAAGATCGTTGAGCCGATGGTGTCGACCCCGACAAGCCGTGCGTGTGGAAAGTACCTGCGTATAGGCGCGAACGTGCCGGCGGAGTGACCACCCGTACCGACGCTGCACACCAGGACATCGATGCGTCCCAGCTGTGCGACGAGCTCCAGGCCGAGACCCTCGTAAGCGGGCAACGTGTCCGGGTTGTTGTACTGGTCCGGGCACCATGAACCAGGGGTAGCGGACAGAATCTCGCCCACGCGCTCCCGCCGGGCCTGCTGCCACCCGCCCTGTAGATGTGGGCGGTCGACGACGCTGATCGCAGCTCCCGAGGCGGTCAGTAGCCGTTGCATAATCGGCTCAAGGCCGGGATCGGTCACCAGCGTGAGTGAATGCTGGTACGCGTTGGCTGCCAGCGCGAGTCCCAACCCGAAGGTTCCACTGGTCGATTCGACAATCATGGCTCCCGGGCTGAGATCACCTCGCTTGCGCGCCTGTGCCACAAGGTGCAGTGCGCTGCGATCCTTGATACCTCCGGGACTGAACGCCTCAAGCTTCGCCCAGAAACCGCGGGCAGCAGAGGTGAGTGGTCGGCCGACCCACACGATCGGCGTGTTCCCTATCAAATCTGTAGGTGTGTGATGGACACCGGTCGGGTGCCCCAGGAGCTGCGCCGGACCGGGAAGTGGGCGTGCAGGGATAGCGGCTTGCATGGTATGTGTGGCCTTTCGCGTGAATGACTGGTCAATGACATGGAGATGCCCTTGACCATCAGTTCCGCGCTACACACTTCAACAAGAGACGCTGCCGGCCCGCCTTGGCCCGGTGAGGTGCACGGTATTCCGGGAAGCGCGTGAGTACTGCCTGATCGCTTGACAATGGGGCGGCTTGCGTGTCCGCGAGTTTGACATGCGAACCCGACGTATTCCGGCGCATCGTGGGCGCGAGCCGTCCGCATTGGATCGAAAGGTGATGGTGCTGCTTCGAGTGCTGGTGCACGGCGACCTGAGCAGCAAGATGCGCTTGGCTCGCACTACTTCGATGATGTCCGGTATAGCCGTGGGCAAGGCAGAGTAATATACACAATAGTGCGAGAGAGGCGGTGGATGGAGACGAAAAGTAGGGAAGCCGGGTTAACCGTCCGCTTCGCACCTGTCGGAGGATAGTAGACTTACCGACCCGGAACAAGACGCTAGGTAGTGATATGCCTTCGGTGAGTAAAACTCGCGGTACGTCACCCGTGCGAATGACGCCGGGGCAATCCTCAGGGCGTTCTTCGCGAGGATGTGTGCTCGGTGGACGGACCCTGATCGATCGGATGGAGCGCACACGCCGTAGTAGGCACCTTGGTAGCCTTCCGCGAAGATCATTACGCCTGCCCCCAGTCGGCGCCTCGATGATGCCCTGGTACGAGCAGCGGTCAGACCTCGCGCCGAACCAGGCGGCACTGGCGACGCCGCCGCAGCGGCGTACCGCACCGCCTCCTCGTTCCGGCCAGTCCAGTACGCGATCGTGGCCTGCATTCCCCGGGCGTAGGCACGAACTCCTGCGTGGCCGATGATCTCGCCGTAGGTGCCGGCGGCCCGGGCGTACTGCATCGCCGGCGACCACAAACCCAGGTCAACAGCGGCACTGGCCAACAAGGACGTCGCCTGCACGGTGATCAGATCCCGCTCGTGCTGCTGGCCGGGCCGTCGGGTTCGCTCCAGTGTCTCGACGGCGAGCCCACGCACCCGTAGCGCCTCGTTGATCGTGGCAGTGGGTGTCAGTTGCCCGAAACCCCGTGCGATCCCGATTGCGTCATCGCGTAGCTGTTCAATCGTCAGGTCAGACACAGCCCTACTAGCCCCTGTGTCCATCGCGTGCTTGCTGGTCTCCCGCGCGACGATCATGATTGCCTGCCGCACTCCAACGTACGCTCCACGCGGATCCTGCACCAATACTGAGTCACCAGTGGAAGCACCTGTGGTCGGCAGTAGCGGCCTGTCGGGATCGGGAAGCCGGCTGGGGGAGCTGGCCTCGGCGATCGTCTGGTGATCGAGGACTGTGCCCCAGCGGGCGTGGCGTGCTGCGTCGGCCTCCTCCTCCCGATGCCTGATCTCGAACGACCGGTACTCGTCGTAGCCGTCAATCAGCTCGCCGCCGGCCTGGAGAAGTGACTCGCACTGCGCCCAGAAGACCCGGTCGACCACCTGCTCGCCGCGTTCGACACCGGCCACCGTGCTTCGAGTGCTGTTCACCAGCCGCGCCACGTCATCCTGAATCAGGCCACGCGTCTTGCGCCACGCGGCGAGCCGCCGTCCAAGCGCCCGCTTCACATCCTTGAGTTGCTGCGGGTCCAAGGGGGTACACCTCGTGGATGCCGCCGAAGAACTGGACCTCCATCGCGATCGGAGGAGGATGGCCACCGCTCGTTAATTTCCCTAACGGCACGTTGACATTAACGGATGTCAGCGGCAGGGGCATGCCGGCGCCCGCGAGCCGGAAAGATTGACGAAGACGTACCGCCAGCACCGCGACCCCCGACCAGGAAGCCCGGCCGGCCTCACCGTCTCGTTGTCTGGGCTCGTAGGGCGAGAGGGGAAACCATGATCAAAACCCATTGGGACAGGACGGGCTGCCACCGGGACGGAGCGGGACGGAGGGGATGCGCGTCGCACGAGCACCCACCGAGCACCCCGCCGTCCACCAGGGACGGAAAAGCAAAGGCGCTTGACCCATGTTCTTACAGGTCAAGCGCCTTACGATCTTGCGCGCCCGAAGGGATTCGAACCCCTAACCTTCTGATCCGTAGTCCGATGCCAAGACGACCCGACGGTGTCCATCCGCCTGCACGACCGTTCCTTTCCCGACGAATACGGCATCTGCTTCGCGGTCGAAGCCCGCGCACAGGGCCTACACGCCGAACTACCCGGCACTGAGATGTGGGTCTGGGACGAAGCCTGGCTTCCTGACTTCATCAGTCAGCTCGCCGCCGACTACCGCGGCTGGGCCGACGAGCGGACCTGGCAGGCCAACCACCTCACCGTTCGCGCTACCTTCCACTCCGGAGGTCACGTGGCACTCACCTGGCAGCTGCAACCCTGGGTATCCCGCTCTGATGCCTGGCAGGCGTCGATCACCACCTGGCTCGAAGGCGGGGAGCAGATGAGCAATCTCGCCGCGGACCTCCGCGAGTTCCTACCCAACCCCGGTCCGACCAAGTAGCTACCACGGCATCACCCCGCAACCGCACCTCTGCCGTCGACCACCGTGGTTCGCTGCACTCCGTGACCGAAGCCTGTTCAGGCGGACGAATACCAGCTACATCGAATAAGTGACTCTGCCAGTCGGGCGGGCCCGGCGGCGGTATCCCTGCCGGCGGCATCGACCGCTAAACCGGGGCCCCATCAGCCCCCGGAGATTTCGGCAGCTTCATGCCCCCTAGATGGGTTTCCCCGACCGTGACGGGGTCCACGTATGCCGCGCGCTGCGTGCCCGCGACCCCGAGGTGCCGATCATCGCGGTAACTGCGGGGGTCGGGATCGCGGTGATCTCACAGTTCCGGATCGTCCGGGTTCTCCCGGTCGGTCGACGACGACTGGGGCCTACCGGCTGCGGCGACGGCCTCCGCGAGCCGCCGCCGCAGGAACGCCCGTTCCGGCTCGTTGCCGACCAGGTCGAGTGCCCGACGGTACGCCGCCGCGGCCTCCTCGACCCGACCCAGTCGACGCAGCAGGTCCGCCCGGGTTGCCGGCAGCAGGTGGTATCCGGCCAGCCGGCCCTGCTCGTCGAGCGTGTCGAGCAGCCGCAACCCGGCGGCCGGACCGTCCCGCAGCGCCACCGCCACCGCCCGGTTCAGTTCCACCAGCGGTGACGGCGCCAGCCGGGCCAGTACGTCGTAGAGCGCGACCACCTGGGGCCAGTCCGTACCGGCCACGTCGGCGGCCTCGCTGTGCAGCGCGGCGATCGCGGCCTGTACCGCGTACGGGCCGGGGCCGTTGGCCAGCGCGTCGGGTACGAGTCGACGACCCTCCTCGATCTGGTCGCGGTCCCAGAGTGTGCGGTCCTGCTCGTCGAGGAGTACCAGGTCGCCCTCGGCGGTGCACCGGGCGGCCCGGCGGGCGTCGACCAGCAGCAGCAGGGCGAGCAGCCCGGTCACCTCCGGTTGTCGGGGCAGCAGCCGGTGCAGGAGCCGGGCCAGCCGGATCGCCTCGTCCGCCAGGTCGGTCCGGACAAGCTGCGGACCGCTGCTCGCCGCGTACCCCTCGGTGAAGATCAGATAGATCACCCGGAGCACCCTGGGGAGCCGGGCCGGCAGTTCGGTGGCGTCCGGAACCCGGAACGGGATCCGGGCGGCCCGGATCTTCTGCTTCGCCCGGCCGATCCGCTGGGCCATCGTCGGCACCGGGACCAGGAACGCCCGGGCGACCTCGGCAGTGGTGAGTCCGGCCAGGTAGCGCAGGGTCAACATGATCTGCGTCTCGCCGGGCAGCGCCGGATGACAGCAGGTGAAGAAGAGCGCCAGCCGCTCGTCCGGCAGGTCGTCGCCGTCGCCCGGCTGGGGCGCGGCCGGCTCTTGCCGGACGGCCTCGGCCTGGAGTACGGCCAGCCGGGCCGCGTAGGCGCGGTCCCGGCGGAGCCGGTCAACAGCCCGCCGCCGGGCGGTGGTGAGCAGCCAGGCCGCCGGACGGCTCGGCACACCCCGCACCGGCCAGTGCAGCAGGGCCGCCTCGATCGCGTCAGAGGCGACCTCCTCGGCGAGGTCGAGGTCGCCGAAGTGTCGGACCAGGGTGGCGAGCAGCCGCCCGCGCTCCTCCCGGAACACCCGCTCCAGAACGTCGGGGGCCGGCAGCTCGCCATCGGACACGTCTATCCGCCCAGGCCGTCGTCGACAGTGCCGGTCACGGCTGCTCGAACTCCAGGACCGGTCGAATTTCAACCTTGCCGCGCTTCGCGGCGGGGCAGCGGGTGGCCCAGCCGATGGCGGCGTCCAGGTCCGGCACGTCGACCAGGTAATAGCCGCCGAGGATCTCCCGGGTCTCCGCGAACGGCCCGTCGGTGATAGTCGGCTCGCCCTGCTCGGGGGCCTGCACCGTCGTGGCGGTCTCGGTGCCCTGCAACGCGTGGCTGGGAAGCATCACACCCGCGTCGGCGAGCAGTTTGTCGTACGCCGAGTACGTGGCGATCTCCGCCTGCATCGCGTCCGGGTCGGTCGGTTCCTGAGCCGGGTCGCCGTAGAGCAGAAACAGGTACTTCACGCGAACTCCTCCGTCTTAATTCCACCCGGATCCTGAGGCCGGCGTCACCGACTCGCTCCGGATCGACAGCGCAGCGACTGCTGCACAGCATGACAACGAACGGGCCTGGTCGAGAACGACAGCCCCACCCAACTTTTTGCCGGCCAGCCTCGAAGGCCCGGGATTCCCGAAGCTGCGGCGAGCCGCAAAGTAGCCAATCATCAGAGTTCATGTATGGATGACGGGTCGTTGGTCGAGGCACGCTCAGCCGCGCCTACTACGACCGCAAACGCACCGAGGGTAAGAAACACAACGCCGCCCTCGTCTGCCTCGCCCGCCGCCGCGTTGACGTCCTGTTCGCCATGCTCCGCGACGAGGTCCCCTACCAGCACAGACCCGTGGTCGCCCTAACATCGCCAGCGTGATGGAACTGGACCTCGACGACTTCGCCGCCACCGTGGACGCCCGCGCCCCGCAACTGCACAACATTGGCATCCAATGGCAGCTACACCGAGGGCCCACCTACAACAAGTCCGCAGCCTGGATCGACTGCACCAACGGCGACCTCGCCGGCTGGTTGATCGTCTGGACCAGCGGTGAGGCCGAACTCGAAACAGCCAACCTGACCACAGGGTCAGTCGACAGCACCCACTACGAACTCTCCGCGCTCAACGACCTCACCACCTGCCTCGATGACCTGATTCGCCGGCTAACTCCTACAGGCTCGTGCGCTTGACAGAAGGCATAGGGACACCCCCGGCCCAGCAACGCCCGCAGCTGGCCGTGGTCTGCACAGCAGAGCACGACATGCTCGGCGAGTGCGGGATCGATCTTGACAAACTCGGCTGGCTACGCGAAGCCCTGGCACTCAACGCCGACACCACGGACGACGAGGGGAAAGACGACGACCTCACACCACTCGATTGACCTGTGCGTGCTCCCTGCGCCGAACGCGATGGCGCAGGGAGCACAGGACTGCAGGGTCTACACCGCGGCGATATCGGCGATGACGCAGGCGATATTGTCCGGCGCCCCTGCGGCCTGAGCCAGACCGGTCAACTGCTGCACCGCATCCTCGGGATCGGTTGCTGTACTCAGCGCCGACTGCAGGGCAGCCCGGTCGACGACGGCCGACAGTCCGTCGGAGCACAGCAGGTACCGGTCACCGGGCAGGGCGGTGCGTAGCGCAAGGTCCGCCTCGACCTGCTGCCCGCCGCCGAGAGCGCGTACCAGCACGGCGCGCTGAGGATGCGCAGTGGCCTCGTCTCGGTCGAGCTTGCCTTGATCCACCTGGGTCTGCACCCAGGTGTGGTCCTGGGTGAGCAGGAACAGCTCGCCGCCGCGCAGCAGGTATGCCCGGGTGTCACCGACGTGCACCAGGGCCAGTTGGGAGCCGCTGCGCAGCAGCGCGGTCAGCGTGGTGATCGGCTGATGATCGTCGGTCGCCAGGGCTTGCACGGTGCGGTCGGCGTCGGTGACCGCACCGGCCAGCATCGTCAGCAGGTCGGCGGCCGGTACGTCGACGAGTTCCAATGCCTTGAGGGCGTCGATGGCAGCCGCGCTGGCTGCGGCGCCGCCGGGTCCCCGCATACCGTCGGCGACGGCCAGCAACCGATCGCTGGCGTACGCGACGTCCTCGTTGCTGTCGCGTATGGCGCCGGTGTCGCAGCCGGCGGCGTAGCGGACGACAAGGGTGGGGTTCGCGTGAGACATGGTGGTGCTCCCTGCTGATAGGTGGTCCACGAGGAAGGTGGCGAGCCGTGCGCGAGCTGCGGTATCGGCAGTGACCTGCCGCCAGTACGCGGTGATCGCCTCCGCCGCCGCCGTAGGCGCCAAGCCACTCACCGTGCGGATCTTCGCCAGTGGCATGCCAATGCGACGTAACTGGGCGACCAGCCGGGCCAGCGGCAGCTGCTCCGGGTCGTAGAGCCGGTATCCGGACTCGGGATCGACCGCCGCCGGCGGCAGGAGCCCGACCTCGTCGTACAGGCGCAACGCCTTCGGCGTCAGTCCCGCCGCCCGGCTGAACGCCCCGATGGTCAGCAGCCCCACGTCGACATCCTCCTCATGCCGGTCACCGCGACCGGCATGCACCAGGCTGGGGCTTACCCAAAGGTCAAGGTCAAGAGCGGAGACCTCGACCAGGCCATCCGCCGGGTCGCGCCGGTCTTGTTGGCCACCAACTGCCAGTCCGAATCCAACAGCGTCCCGCAAGCGATCAGAGCCTCGGGATCCCAGTCACGACGCATGCATCGACCAACGACCCGTCATCCATACATGAACTCGGATGATTGGCTACTTTGCGGCTCGCCGCAGCTTCGGGAGTCCCGGGCCTACATGGGGGCCGGCTCGACTCCCTCACCGTGCCCGGCAGCGAGCAGACCTTCATCGACAGGCGTCCGGCAAGCTCGCCCGCCGCCCCGAACTCGACAAGGCGCTCCTGGTCGCCCACCGGCCGGGGAACAGCTCGTGGTCACCAAACTCGACCGACTCATCCGCTTCCTCGAACACCTCATCGACCTGCCCGCCCAGCTGCAGCAGCGTGGCGTCGACGCTGCCATCCGGCGACCGCGTCGTCTGCGGCGGATCTTCTTCTCGGTACGAGGCCGTTGACAGGCTGGACCTCTACCTACCGCTCGGTGCTCTAGCCCGAGTTGACCACAGAGTCGGTGGCTTCCCTTTGATGAACAGAGCGGGGTGGACTCGCTCGCTGATGCTGACATAGCTGCCGACCGGCGGTATGCCACCGCCCTGCTGTCCTCTCCCGAAGGCTTGGACTACGGTCCCGCTACCGCCCGACACCGGGATGGGCGTGACGAGAAGTTGTCTACGCTGACAGCCATGATCGAGAGACCTACGCGGGGTTGGCGGCGTGAGGTGGCGACCCAGGAGGCGGCCGTTGCCGCCGGAGGTTTGGATCCGGTGGAGGCGTATGCCGCCGAGCTGTGGCCGGCGGACTTCACGGCGGCGGTCGACTCCGTCTTGGACGTGTACGAGCATGACGCCGCGGCCCTGGACCCGGTGGCGGACGAAGCGGTCTGGGTGGTTGTTGAACGAGTTGTGCTGGGGTTGAACGCTGCAGATGAGAATCATGGCGCTATCGAGACCGGGGAGCGCGAAGAGCTCGCCGAGTACATCGACGCCGTTCTGACGGATGCCGGCGTGGATGTCGCTGCTCTTACCGCTCGGCGCGGCCTCAGCCGCGCCGAGCTGACTGACTCCTGGCGAGACTGGTGATCATCAGCTGTGCTGGCGACTCATGCGTCGGCGGTGGTCAAGATCAGCCGGTGGCCCTGGTCCAGGACGGCGTGCGCGCTGTTCGGTAATGCCTATACACGCCCATGAACACTTTATGGGGCGTGTAGGGGCGAATGTGAAACTGTTGGATTGTCATCACCGGTGCCCGGTTGATGCCCGTGTGGGGTGCGGTGGTGGTGGAATCTCGGCGGGCGTCGGGGCGTTACACCCTGCGTACGGCCGAGGAAGCGCCCCGCTCCGGCGGGTGTCGCCTGTGCGTGTGCCCCGGGAATGATGGGGGCCGGCCGGTCGTTACACATGGACCCGGCGCCGTGCGCGTCCCCGTGAGACCCGCGGTCGCCGACTTTTCCCTGTTCTGTTGAGCGCCGGACGGTGCTTGCACCCCGCTCCCGACCCCCTTTTCGGGATGTGTGTGGGTGTCGACCCCCGAATGGAGCACACCTGATGAACACGATTCTGCGTCGTAGCGTCCTGGGTATCGCTGGTCTGGCCCTGTCCACCGGTGTCGTCGCCGGCCCCCTGACCACCTACACCGACAGCACCCCGGCCCCGGCTTCGGCCGCGGCGGTGCAGGTCGCGAAGCCGGACCTGGACACCCTGATCCCGCACGGCACCCAGGGCAAGCAGTCACGGATCAGCCTGGGTGACGAGCAGGTGTCGAACGTCAAGGCCATCATCGAGGCCACGAAGGCCGCCGGGATGGACGAGCGGGCCGCCGTCGTGGCGATCGCGACCAGTTTGCAGGAGTCGAAGCTGGAGAACCTGGGTCACCTGGGTGACCGCAACGACCACGACTCGCAGGGCCTGTTCCAGCAGCGCCCCTCCTCCGGCTGGGGCACGGTCGAGCAGATCACCGACCCCGCCTACTCCACCACCGCGTTCCTGGACGGTCTGAAGCAGGTTGAGGGTTGGCAGGAGATGCCGTTGACCGAGGCCGCCCAGACGGTGCAGGTGTCGGCGTACCCGTTCCACTACGCCCAGTGGGAGACCCAGGCCGCTGACCTCGTGGCCGAGCACTGGACCAGCTGACCCCACCACATAGACCTAACCCTCCAAGGGGGAAAGAGACTGTTGGCCGGCACCCGGTTCGGGTGCCGGCCAACAGTGCGTTTGACAGGGGGTCCGATCCGGCTCTTCCTGCGGTAGCACTCGCTATCCACACCATGTGGATAGAACATGTGTACGACCACGATCCGCCAGTCCGCCCACCCGCGTAGTGCACTGCACTGTTGATGTGACGTTCATATGGACCCGTGGAACGCTGAACCCGCGTTCAGCTTCGAGGGCACGCTGGAAGCGACGGTCTGTCTGTGGCGGCGGCACGATGAGGAACAGTGGCATGCCGGAGAGATCGACTTTCCTGACGGTGATGACCCGGACGGTGCCAGCCGTCTGTTCAAGGTGCTGGTAGAGGGCGCCCCGGCGGCGTACCATCGCTTCGCCGAGGACTACTACGAGACGGCCATCGACCTGGAGGCAGTCGGCGAGATTTTCGCTCTGCGACCGCTGACCAACGAGCTGGTCCGCCGCTTGAACGCAGATCGTGTGGTGACCGATCTTGCCGAGGATCTCGCTGAGATTGGCTACCCGTCCCGGCCGGTGTAGCGGTTCCAGGACCCGCTCGCGTAGCGAGTTGCGGTCGTCGGTGAACAGCCGGTCGAGCCGGGCGCGGGGGATGGCCTTGTCCCGGGTTCGGGTCATCTTGCGGCGTTCCCGGCACCGACCGGCATCTGTCGCCAGCGGTCTCGCGCAGCCGGCGCAGGATCTCGGTGGAGGTGGCGTGGGTGGCGGGGTCGTCGCAGAAGCGGTCGAGGAACGCGTCGACGGCGACGACGAGCACCATGGAGCGCCCGGAGGCCGGAGGCCAGAGGCAGGAACTCATTTAACCAGCGGCGGTTGGCATCGCCGTATCCGCATCGCTGCTGGTCATCAATACGGTGAGGGCCTGGTAGTCACCTGACCGGCGTCGGCGGCTGCGGCGTGAGGTTGCGCAGTTGCGGCGAGTACCCCAGCGGTACCAATCTGCCCTGGGCCGATCGGGAGGACTGAGCCCCATGAGCAGCGGTCGCACTGAACACCTTGGCCGACCTGATTACCAGGGCTCAGCCTGGCCACTCTGACCGCTGCGGGGCTTGCCAGGGTGGTCCTGGTCTGACGATCACTCGTTGTCGTTTCTACGGTAGGTGGTGACGGCCGAAGGTGCGAGCCCGCCGGCTGGGCGTCATTGACGCCCAGCCGGCGGGCTCGTCCGTCCTACGGGCAGGTCTTCCATGCCAGGTTGTATGTGGTGGAGATGGCTCCGTCGGTCGAGTCCATCGTCATGAAACTCGTTGTGGTGCTGGTGTCCGAGGTGCCGGCGAGGGCCCAGAGCTCCGTGTTGATGTTGAAGTTGCGTTGCTCGCCGCACGGGTGCCAGACCAGAGCGGCAACGTCCGTGACGTCGGTGGCCTGCCAGTTGTCCACCATCGGGCCGTCGAAGGTGTGGGTCGAGTAGGCCGTGGGTGACATCCCCTGGAAGTAGTAGTTTGCTCGCTCCACGCCGGTTGCCCCGTCTGCCAGGGCGGCGAAGCCACGGTAGTCAGCCTGGGCCACCGCGTAGGTGAAGCCCTGCGGGACGTGAACCCGCAAGTTGAGCTGGCAATTGCGGCGCCAGTCGGTCGGTTCCGCCCCGACCCCGACCTGGGCGATGAATTCGCTGTATGTGACAGTGAACGCGGTGTTGTCGGCCGACATGGCGATGGCGGCAGTGCCTGCCGGACAGCCGGAACCATTGACGGTGACCAGATCGATGACGATTTGACCGGGGGGCGGAGTCTCGGGCTCGGGGAATTCCACCACCGGGTTCGTGGGAACCAGCAGGGAGAGGATCATGCCTCCGGTTGCGAGCCAACTGAACATGAGGATCCTTCCTATGTGCCTCGGTGTGTGAACGGCGGTACCGGCTGGCGGTGGACCGTCCGGCACACGAGAGTCAGACATGTTCCGTGTCGAAGGGCAGTGGTGGAGGGGGCTCGGAGGACCAGCCGGACCGCGCATATGAGGATATGGACGACTGGGCGAGGGACCAGCGCCAATTCAGCGACCATTGCCTAATTTATGCAGATTGATGTCCTGGCGCGTCCGCTCGTCGCCGTGCCACACGACGATACGAGAGGTCGGACGCTATGTCTCTGCCGTGCGGACAAGGTGGATACGACCGATAGATTCCTCATCGCACGTCGTGAAATGATACATGTTTCATCATGGCTCGGACCGCTTGACGCGGCCGGTGGCTGCCGGAGCGGTGCCGGTCGTGGCGTACGTGCGGACGGTGAAGACGGCGTCCGGGCACGGGCGGTGCAGATCGTGTACTTCCAGCGGCGGGGGTCGCGGGACATCGCGCACATCAGGTCCGCGCACACCGATGCGGACCTGGAACTGCTGCGGGCGGTAGCACGGCAGCGGCTAGGCGGTGCCGGCGGGGAGTGGGGTGGTGCGGGTGGCGGTGAGGGTCATGTCCTGGTTCGGTTTCGGTTCGGTGGGCCGCCGGCAGGGCTAAGCGGCACGCAACTGTGCTGCGCAGCAGGCCCGCACCGTGTTCTTGAGTTCCTCGATCGGTGGCCCTCCGTCGCCTTGCCACGCGTCCTCGGTGCCGTAGAGCTGGCCTAGGGGAAGGTCGATCACCTCGTTGTCGTAGTCGGCGCGTGTGACGATGTCGTCGACTTGTTGGGTGACCCATAGCTCGCCTGCGCGTTCGGACAGGCACATCTCGGCCAGTTGACGGAATGCTTCGCTGGCTGCTGCCACGGTGGTGGACGGCAGCGTAGTTCCCAGCTCGGCCAGGGCGACCGGGAGTAGGTCGTTGACGGTGTGCGAGTCCTGGCCGTTGAGCCCGGCCAGTTCCCGTAGCGCTGGTCTGTCGTGGCCGTCTGCGAGCCATTGTGCGGCCCACCAAGGGACGTCTTCGGTGGGTGCGACGCCGAGGACGAACCAGGCAGCCACCGTGGTCGGTTCGGGGGTTCGCTGGTCGTGGTGGTGTTCAGTCATCGGTCGCGACCAGCAGGGTCAGGGTGCGCTTCATGCGGTCAATGAGTACCAGTTCGTGGAATTCAGTGTGGACGCCGCCCCAGTCGTGGAAGGCCGCAGGGCCGAGGTCGCGGAGCTTGTACACCCGGTCGGCGGTGCGCAGCCGCCGGTACGCCTCTGCCTCCAGGTCGGGTCGCAGGTGCTCCGGAAGCGGTGCGAGTTGTTCGGCCCAGGCGCGTAGGTGCCGCTCGGCCGCGTGGGCGTCAATCGGGTCGTAGCAGGCGGGCGTGATCCGCTCACGCCAGTATGGGCCGTGCCGTTCGGGGTCGCCACCGGGGTGGCCACCGGCGTAGTTGTTGCCAAAGCGCTCGTGGGCGATCAGTGACGCCAGGAGGGCGCCGTCGTCGCCCGCCGTTTCGGGTAGGCGGAAGTGTTGAAGGTCAACCCACTGGAAGGTGCCGTTGGCGAAGTTGGTGAAGGCGTGTGCGAGGTGCACAAGCCGGGCGGTGGCGGTTGGTGCTTCGTCCGCGCCGATGCACGGGGCGGGTCCTTTCGAGGCGAGCAGGCGTAGCTCGACCTCGTAGGTAAGATCGGCGTGCCATGTCACCTCGCCGGTGACCGTCGTGCCGATGGGTGGGACGACGTCGCGAGCTATCGCGGTGCTCTCGGCGTATCCCAGGGCGTCGGGCATGCCGTCGATGCGGATGAACACGCCGAACGGTTTTCGGGCGATGACCGTGCCCGTGACCCGTGCTCCGCGGGGCAATGCCTGCACGGTTGCCGGCCAGGCCGCCCGGAGTCGGTGCAGGTTCTCGTCGCGTGGGTTGGGCCAGGGGTACTCGGTCACGGCCGGCCCTGCTGACGGCTGGAGTCGAGCCACTCGGCGTCGTTCCATGCCACTGGCATCGCGCCCACCGGTTCGAAACGGATGGCCGGGTCGTTGGACTGCACCAGGCAGCACACGCGGTGCCCGATCAGTGCCGCTGCGCGGGCCTGGTCAGCGATGATGTCCAAGACGACCTGCGCCGTCCGGGGACAGCGGCGGGCGAAGGTGTCGTAGCCGGTAGAGACCAGCACCAGACCGGTGAGGGTGCCACGGGCGTCAGGCGTCTATCACGTGCAGGACCGCCAGCGCGGCGGTGGCGAGCGCGAACACCACGGGGACCAAGATCGCCGGGACTGGGTCCTTCGCACGGGCGTGGAAGACCGCTGCCCCGATCAGCAGCAGGGTCAGGCCGACCGCGGCAGCGACGGCGATCGGCCACCAAAGCAGGCCCAGCAGCAGGCCGGCGACGGCGATGATCTCCAGGCCGCCGATCACGCGGGTTCGGCCGGGGGAGACGCCCAGGTGGGCCATCCGCTCACGCATCTGGGCCTGGCCGGCGAGCTTCGGGACGGCCGCGGCCACGATCACCGCACTGAGAAGCAGGGTTAGGACGACGACGGGGATACCCACAACCTGTCCTTCGGGGGTAGTACGGATGATGTACGACCGTTACAGGGTAGGTCCTGGGGAAATCAGGTGTCGCCGCGGGCGCGACGATGGGCATCCACATCAGCACCACCCTGTTCGGTGTACGGTCAGTCAAGGCCCGTCCTGATTGCTGATGGCGAGCAGCGCATGAGTACACAACAGGAGTTCCGCGGCGGAGTAAACACTGTGCGCCGCCGTGGCGATGTCGTCCACCGGCCGGCGTCTCCGGCGGCGCCGGTCATCCACCGGCTCCTGCGGCATCTGCACGACCACGGCTTCCACGGCGCGCCGGAGCCCCGTGGTTTCGACAGCGAGAGCAACGAGGTGCTCACCTTCCTCGACGGTGAGGTACCCGAGACGCTCACGCCGGATCTGCGTACGGGCACGCTTCTCACCACCGCCGCCGAACTGCTCCGGCGTCTTCATGACACGAGTGCCATGTTCCGGACGCGTCCCGACGACCCCTGGCTCCTTCCGGCCCGGCAGCCGACCGAAGTGATGTGCCACGGCGACGCCGCCCCGTACAACTGTGTGGTGAGAGACGGGGCCGCTGTTGGCTTCATTGATTTCGACACCGCCCACCCCGGGCCCCGTGTCTGGGACATCGCCTACGCCGTCTACCGCTTCGCGCCGTTACAGGGACCGGGCAACCCGGAGAGTTTTGGGACACCGCAGGAGCAGGGACGCCGAGTCGGCGACTTCTGCCGGGCGTACGGGTCGCGGATCGGCGCTGAGATCATCGACGTCGTGCCGGACCGGCTGCAGGCGCTCATCACCGTCATGCGCGATCAGGCCAGCCGTGGCAACGAGGCGTTCCAGCAGCACATCGCGGACGGACACACCGATCTCTACGAGGCGGATATCGACTACGTACGGGCCCACCGCGACATCCTGCGCGCAGCCTTCGATGCAGGTTGAGGCCGGTGTCGACGTTGGCTCCCCCACGTCATCGGTGTCGGCTGCGGCCCGGGACACGGGGTGACGTGGAGTCAGGCCGCCTGATGCATGGCGAGCCACGCCAGCACCGTAGCAGTCTCTGAAAGAGCCACGAGGCGCTACCCGCTGTAGTCCAGATTCACCCTGTTGTTCCTGATAAAGAGGACGATTACTGACACGTCAGGGCCACCCCGGCCCAACGCCGATGTCACCAACCGGTCCACCGCCTGCTGGGGACTCGCTGAGGCCGCCAGAGTGGTGTGGAGATGGTCATGCGACACGTAGGAGCTGAGTCCGTCAGAACAGAGCAGGATCCGATCGCCGGGAGTCAGGGTCAACACGGTGATGTCGGCTGATCGGCCGTCGGGGCAGCCATCCAGGAAACGCGTCAGCCGGTCGGAAAGGTTGGGCACCTCGGCGGCGCCAGCGATCAGATGCCGGTAAAGGTGATCCTCCGTGATCTGGATCGTCCTCCGTCCCCGCCGAAGGTCCGGCGCCGGCAGGAGATAGGCCCGAGAGTCACCGACATTGGCCAGCGCGGCCGCCGCACCGGCACTGAGCAGGGCAACCAGGGTGGTGCCCATGCCCGCAAGGCCAGGATCGGCGGCAATACGCTGCCGCAGCGCGTTGTTCGCCGCACGCACTGCCTGTCCCAGCACGACCGGCAGTGCGTGCGGCTCCACCACCTCGTCGTATCGCCGCACCGCCTCGATCGCGGTGGCGCTGGCGACGTCGCCGGCGCCGTGGTTGCCGAGACCATCGACGACCGCGAACAGACGACGCCCCACATGAATGGCGTCTTCGTTGCGTCGCCGATCGAGCCCCACGTAAGAGCTCCCCGCAACGTCGATGCGCAGACTCACCGTTCCGTGTCAATCTCCGCGCGTACGTTGGTCACGTCGGGCCACGGTTCCCGCGCCGATTCATCGCGATGCAGGATGTGGAGGGTTTCGACCCGGTCACTGGCGACAACGCACTCGGTCACCTCGACCGGTTCACCATCATCACCAGAGGTACCCACCCGAATGATCTCCAGCACCGGAAGGCTCATCGGGATCTCCAGCAGGGCGGCCTCCCGCGTGCTGGGCATCCGTGCGCGGTGGATCTCGATCCAGGTGATCGGCCAGTGTCCGCCGGTCTCCAGCCGGTGTTGCCAGCTGCCCGGCCCGGCGGCAGGGGAGGCCAGCCCGGGCACGGTGGTAGCCCGAGGATGAATCCAGGAGGTACTGACCTGGAAGGGCGACTCCGCCTCGGGGCCAGTGACCCGAAACCGGCACATCACCCGGGTACCTGGCTCAACCTTGAGCAGCTCGGCGATGCGCGGATCGTTGAGGGGTTCAGGAGCCGTGACCGGCGGGATGTGCTGCCGCCACACCTCCGGGCGGGTAGCCGGTGGAAAGGAATAGCCGGTGGCAGCGGCGTTCCGCTTCACCAGGTCCCCCCGGAGTCGGCGTGGGCGGGCCGTTCCGTACCGCACGATGACCCCCGTTCCGGAACGCCCCAAACCTAGCCGTCCTCTACCCTTGTACACCCAGCAGTTGGCCGAGGTGACCGAACGCGGACTATCCGATGGCCTGACGGAACCGGTCGGCCAGGGTGGTAAGGCGGTCGACCGGTTCGTTGGCGAACACGATCCGCAGGTAGCGCGCGCCGCTGGGACCCCAGCCATCCATCGCCGTGACCGCTACCTTCGCCCGCTCGAACAGTAGTCCCGCCAGCGCGGCAGGCGTCAATCCCAGGGGCCGGGTATCCACGAGTAGCGACCAACCGCCATGCGGCCGAATGACCGGATAGTCCGAGAGTTGGTGCAGGACCGTGTCGCAGCGTCGCTGCCACTGTTGGGTGGCGGCGGTGACATCGGCGTCGGCGTCGGGTGCGTCGAGCGCTGCGGCAACCGCCCCCTGCGCCAGCCCAACCTGGCAGACCACATTGGTCAGGCCAACAAGCTTGATGTCGGTGAGGATGGCGGAGGGACCGACGACCCAACCGACCCGCCAGCCGATCAGCCGCAGCTCCTTCGATGCCGAACCGACGGTGATGGTGCGCCCGGCGAGGCCATCATGGGCTGCTGGGTGGCTCGGGCGGCGGCCGTCGAAGCGGATCCGCTCCATAGCCGCGTCGTAAACCAGCCAGACGTGGTGCCGTTCGCAGGCGTCGGACAACGCGGACCAGTGCGCGGCGTTGAGGACCAGACCGGAGGGCATGGCCGGGCCCATCATCAGAACCGCGGCGGTGTTGGGTCCAACAGCGCTGGCGAGGTGTTCCGGATCCACCGTCCAGCCCTCCGACGTGGGCTTGGCGGGCACGAAGCACGGCATCCCACCCGCAAGCCGAACCCGATTGGCCAGGCCAGCATAGATGGGGTCGACCAACACCACCTCCTGACCCGGTTCCACGGTGGCCAGCAGCGTGTTCAGGATGCCGTTCAGTCCACCGGCGACGCTGACGCACTCGGTGTCGGGGTCGTACTGCCGTCCGGCGATACGCGACACGTGAGCTGCGGCGGCCGCGCGAAGGGAGCGCCGCCCCTGGAAGGGGAGGTAGCTGTTGGCCGCGTCGTCGTCGATCGCGGCCCGGGTCGCGGCGACCGCCACGGCCGGCGGTTTCAGATCCGTGTCCAGATTCTCCAGCCGAAGAAAATCCGGGTCGGCGACCGCATCCGCGGCGTCGCCGACCACGTCGACGCCGATGCCCGGAATGTCGCGTAGGCGGCTGACGGTCATGTGACACTCCTCAACGTCTCACTACGTTCGCTCTACTGGAACGAACGTAACACTAAAGTGGTACACATGGATCTGGCGCGTACGGTCGGCTCGAATGTTCACCGGTTGCGAAACACCGCTGGCATGTCCCTGGCGGACCTGGCCACAGCCGGCGACATCAGCAAGACCACCCTGCACGGCATCGAGCAGGGGCATGGCAACCCGACCCTCAGCACCCTGTGGGCCCTGGCCACGGCACTGCGGGTGCCGCTCGGTGAACTACTGGAGACGCCCACCCCCCGCACCGACGTCGTACGCGCCGATGACCAACGACCACGCATCAGTGGGGACGCGGTCAGCGCCCGCCTGCTCCACCGCATCCGACTACACGGCACCGTGGAGGTCTACGACATCGACGTGGCCCAGACCACCCAGCACTCAACCGCCCACCTACCCGGCGTGCAGGAGTGCCTCATCCTCACCCATGGAAGCATCACCACCGGCCCCACCGACGCCGCCGTCACCCTGACCGCACACGACTCCATTCGGTTCGACGCCAACCACCGGCACCAGTACCAGGGACATGGCCAGCACAACCGAGCAGTTCTCATCATGCTGCACCCCGACACGTGAGGCGTTGACTCTTCCTACAGGTGAGCCCAACTATGTGCGCTCGGGTGCCGGAACGGCGTGTTCGGCGGCCCGGCTGACCTGCTCCCAGCCTGCCCAGGTGTCCAGGCGACGGCGGGAGATGTCGAAGGCCAGGTCGTAGACGGTGCCACCGAGTATCAGCCGTAGCGGCGGTTCGTCGCTGTCGACGAGCTTGAGCAGGGCTTCGGCGGCGAACCGGGGGTCACTGTCGACCGAGCCATCCGCCCACTGCGCCTGCACCTGGGCGCGGAGCGGATCGTAGGCCTCCATCGGTAGGGTGGTGGTCATACTCGTGTAGAGGTCGGTCCAGTATCCGCCTGGCTGCACGATGCTGACCTTGATGCCAAAGGCGGCAGCCTCCAATGCGAGAGCTTCGCTCATGCCTTCGAGCGCGAACTTGCTCGCGCTGTACATGCCCGTACTGGGAAAGCCGCCGAGGGCGGCAATGCTGGAGATCTGCACGATGTGGCCCATCCGCTGGGCGCGCAGGTACGGCAGGACAGCCTGGCAGACCCAGAGCGCGCCGTAGAGGTTCACGTCGAACTGGGCTCTCGCCTGCTCCTCGGTGAATTCCTCGATCATGCCCAGGGAAAGGGTGCCGGCGTTGTTGACGACGATGTCGAGCCGCCCAAAGTGTTCGACCGCGGTGGCGACAGCGGCGAAGACCGCCGTGCGGTCGGTCAGGTCCAACGGCAGGGGGAGTAGCCGGTCACCGTGGCGCTCGTCGAAGTCCTCGGAGGCGATGGTCCGAGCGGCCGCGACCACCCGATCTCCGCGTTCGAGCGCGGTCACGGTGAAGGCGCGACCCAGACCACGACTGGCGCCGGTAATGAACCAGGTGCGGGCAGTGGTCTCGGATAGGTCGCGCATGCGGTTCTCCTGTCGTCCACGATACCAAGACGAGACGTACCGTCTCGCAGGTCGACGGTACGCGACCCCCTCCTCTACCGCAAGACGATACGACCCGTCTCGCTACCGTATGATGTGCGGCATGGCACCGGACCCCAACCGTCGGAGGGAAAGCTCCCGACGGGCCATCCTCACGGCGGCGTTCGACCTGCTACAGGAGGTCGGCTACGCCAAACTCACCATCGAGGGCATCGCCGCGCGCGCCGGAGTCGGCAAGCAGACCATCTACCGCTGGTGGCCGTCCAAAGGCATCGTCATCTTCGACGCCTTCCTCATGCTCAACGAGGCCCCCGAGGGCGGGCCTCCACTGCTTCCCGACACCGGCGACCTGCACGCCGACCTGACCGCAGTGCTACGCGCCACCGTCGTGGAGCTCAACGACCCGCGCTACGACCAGCCGCTGCGCGCGTTGTCCACCGAGATCACGCACGACCCCGAACTGGCAGCCGCCTACGTCGAACGTCTGGACAAGCCCATGAGGCAAGCCAAGCGGCAACGGCTGCGCAGCGCCCAACAGGCAGGCCAACTCGCGGAGGACCTCGACCTCGACATGGCGGTGGACATCATCTGGGCGCCAGTGCTCAACCGCTGGCTACAGCGCAGCGGACCCCTCACCACCGAGTACGCCGACAGCATCGTCGCCATCGCCCTCGACGGCCTGCGCCCCCGCCGCCCGGGCGACTGAGTCGAACGGTCAACCAAGGCGTTCACCTCGGAGCATGACGAGCAGCCGCCAGCTTCACGATCGGCCGGCCCGCCCATCATCGAGATCACTGAGCTGATGGCGGGCGACCGGCTCGACCCCGGGCCTGCCACCATCCGTCACCTGCGTCATTCATTCGTAATATTTCTATCTCTCTATGCATGTAGCGTCCGAAGCGGGGGCGATTCACAAGGGAGACAGCCATGCGTAGGTACGCGACGGAGTTCGTCGGAACATACTTCCTGGTACTGACCATCGGCCTGGCCGTCACCACGATGAACGCCCTGGCGCCACTGGCAATCGGCGGGATTCTCATGGTCATGGTCTATGCAGGAGGGCACATTTCCGGCGCCCACTTCAATCCCGCCGTAACGCTGGCCGTCCTCATCCGTGGCCGAATAGGGCGAGCCGACGCCGGAGGATACGTCGTTGCCCAAGTCATCGGCGCCCTGGCAGGCGCTCTGACCAGCCGTCTCGTCCTCCACGACACCAAGCCGGTCGAACTGTCCCTGTCGGGACGAGAAATCTGGATGGCACTGGCGGTGGAAGCCCTGTTCACCTTTGCCCTCGCCTACGTGGTGCTCAACGTCGCCACCAGCCGCAGCCACCCGGACAACTCCTTCTACGGCCTGGCAATTGGGGGCACCGTGATGGTAGGAGCGGTCACCGTCGGCGGAATCTCCGGCGCCGCATTCAACCCGGCAGTGGCCATCGGCGGCGCCACCATCGGCCTCCTCGCCTGGTCAGCCATCTGGATCCACCTCCTCGCCCAAGCCGTCGGGGCAACGCTCGCGGCGACGGCCTTCCTGGCCCTCAGCGAGGAAGGCCGCGAACACATCCGACACCGGTAGGCCGACCCGCGGATTCCGATACCACCGGCCGTAGCGCTGTGGATCAACCCGACAACAACCCCGCCAGCACGCGATGAGTGCGATTCGCGCGCACCGCCGCCCGCTGTTGACCCGCCGTCACCTCGATGTACGCCTGGGATGACGCCAGCGACACATGCCCCAGTAGCCGCATGATTTCCGCCGCGCTCGCACCGTCCTCAGCCAGCCGCGTCGCGAACGTGTGCCGCAATGCGTGTAGCCGCGCCCCCTGGGGCACCCGGTCACCGATCCCCGCCCGCCGAAAGCACGAATCCACCAAGTACTGCAACCCACCCCGGCGCAGTGGCCCACCCCGCCGATCCATCAGCAACGGTGCGTCCGGACGCACCGTTGCGGATCCAAATCGGCGACGACAACTTTCCAGATAGTCCGCCAACACCTGGTCCAACTCCGGCTCCACCGGCACCACCCGCGGCCGCCCGCCCTTTCCGGCAACGTCAAGCCGTCGCTCACCGACCCGTCCGGCCAGGGACGCCACCCGAAGCGCCAGCATCTCGGCCAGCCGTAACCCTCCACACAGCGCCAACGCCAACACCGCCAGATCCCGCTGCGGCCAGGGGTCTCGCTGCCGACCATCGACACGGGCCACGGCCGTCAGCAACTGCTCGGGGGTGTCCGCCCCGCGCAGTGGCTTGGGCCGGGGTAGGGGTGCTCGAGGGCGTCCCACCGCGGGCATCGGGTTGCCAGCGACGACTCCGTCCGCGACCAGGAACACGAAAAAGCTGTTCCAGGTGGACCAGGCGCGATGCACCGACGCGGCGGAGCGGGTAGCGGCAAAGTGGGCGAACGCCGACCGCAGTGTGCGGGAGTGGAGCGCCGCCAACGGGAGGGCATCGAGGGGGAGGGGAGAGGTGAGCGCGTCGGCGGCGATGCTCGCCACGGTGCGCAGATCTCGCCGGTATGCCTCCACTGTGTGCGGGGAAGGCTTGCGGGTGGCGCGATCAGTCAGGAAGTCCTCGATCAGCCGTACCACTGGTTCACCCGACCTATCCTGCATAAGGAACATTATGCAGGAAACTCGCGTTCTGGGCAGGGTGGCGGAGGTGGGCGATCCGAGGACGTCCGGACGGGTAGCGAGTGCGGTAGCCGCCTGGGCCGGCTTCCGAGCAGCGCGACGGGGACGCGGGGTTGGCGCTGGGAGCCAACGGAGGTGCCGGGCGGTACGCACCTGCGGGATCGTTGCGCTGGCGTAGCCACCCGGCTACCGCGCATTGCCACCCGGCGACCGCCCGGAAGGTGCGGCACTCCCAGCGCAAGGTCCTCGATGCTGCGGTGAACAACCGCGCAGAAGCCGAACGACTCCGGCGCGCGCCTAGCCGGGTCCTGTTGTCGGAGGAGGCCGCCAGGCACCTTAGTTGACATAATGTACATTATCGAATGTTGCTCCGGTGCTCAGATCGACGGCGTGTGGGCCCCGCATGTCGGCCGGCACACCTACGGATCTGATGCCCAGCGCCGGCACGCGCTCACGGGCTGACATAGGCGGCGAGATGCTCGCCGGTACGGGTGCTCCGGCTGGCGACCAGATCGGCTGGCGCACCGTTGAAGACGATCCGGCCGCCCTCGTGGCCGGCTCCGGGGCCGAGATCGATGATCCAGTCGGCGTGCGCCATAACCGCCTGGTGATGCTCGATGACGACGACCGACCGGCCGGTGTCAACCAGCCGGTCGAGCAGTCCGAGGAGTTGCTCGACGTCGGCGAGGTGTAGGCCGGAGGTCGGCTCGTCCAGGATGTAGATCTCACCCCTGTCGCCCATCTGGGTGGCGAGTTTCAGCCGCTGTCGTTCGCCCCCGGAGAGCGTGTTGAGGGGTTGGCCGAGACTGAGATAGCCGAGCCCGACATCGGCAAGTCGGTCAAGTATCCGGTGTGCGGCCGGGGTGCGCGCCTCGCCAGCGCCGAAGAACTCTCGGGCCTCGGCGACCGGCATCGCGAGCACTTCGGCGATGTTCTGGCCACCGAGTGAGTACTGCAACACCGAGGCTTGGAAGCGCTTGCCCTGGCACTCCTCGCAGGTGGACTCGACGGAGGCCATGACGCCCAGCTCGGTGTAGATGCTGCCGGCGCCGTTGCAGGTGGGGCAGGCGCCCTCGGAGTTGGCGCTGAACAGGGCTGGTTTGACGCTGTTGGCCTTGGCGAACGCCTTACGGATCGGGTCGAGCAGGCCGGTGTAGGTGGCCGGGTTGCTTCGTCGGGAGCCGCGGATGGCGCCCTGGTCGATCATGACTACGCCGTCACGGCCGGCGACGGATCCGTGGATCAGTGAACTTTTGCCGGAGCCGGCGACGCCGGTGAGGACGCAGAGCACGCCGAGTGGGAGGTCAACGTCGATGTTGCGGAGGTTGTGCGTCGTTGCGCCACGAATCGGCAGGGTGCCGCTGGGTGTGCGCACCGACGGCTTCAGGGTGGCGCGGTCGTCGAGGTGTCGGCCCGTGGTGGTGGCGCTGTGGCGTAGACCCTCCAGGGTGCCTTCGAAGCAGACGGTGCCGCCAGCGGCACCAGCGCCGGGGCCGAGGTCGACGACGTGGTCGGCGATGGCGATGGTCTCTGGTTTGTGTTCGACGACGAGGACGGTGTTGCCCTTGTCCCGTAGGCGTAGCAGCAGGTCGTTCATGCGGCGGATGTCGTGCGGGTGCAGGCCGATGGTGGGCTCGTCGAAGACGTAGGTGACGTCGGTGAGTGCGGAGCCAAGGTGACGGATCATTTTGGTGCGTTGGGCCTCTCCCCCGGACAGGGTTCCGGTGGGTCGGTTGAGGCAGAGGTAACCGAGGCCGATCTCGGTGAAGGAGTCGAGGAGGTGGCGTACGCCGGTCAGTAGTGGGGCCACGGTCGGTTCGTCGAGGTCCCGTAGCCAGCTGGCCAGGTCGCTGATCTGCATGGTGCACAGGTCGGCGATGCTCTGGCCGTTGATCTTGGAGGAGCGGGCTTCGGTGCTCAGTCGGGTGCCGTCGCACTCGGGGCAGGTGGTGAAGGTGACGGCGCGCTGCACGAAGGTGCGCAGGTGTGGTTGGAGTGAGTCCACGTCCTTGGACAGCATGGACTTCTGGATGCTCGGGATCAGGCCGGTGTAGGTCAGGTTGATGCCGTCGATCTTGACCTTGGTGGGTTCCCGGTGGAGCAGGTCGTGTAGCTCCTGTTGGGTGTACTTGCCGATCGGCTTGTCGGGGTCGAAGTAGCCGCAGCCGCGCAGGATGCGGCCGTACCAGCCCTCCATGCTGTAGCCGGGGATGGTCAGTGCGCCCTCGTTGAGGGTGCGGCTGTCGTCGTAGAGCGCGGACAGGTTGAAGTCGGTGACTGCGCCCATGCCCTCGCAGCGGGGGCACATGCCGCCGACTCGGGTGAAGGTGGCCTTTTCGGTTTTCGGGCGGCCGCCGCCGCGTTCGATGGTGACCGCGCCGCTGGCGGTCACCGAGGGCACGTTGAAGGAGTACGCGTTGGGTGAGCCCAGGTGTGGTTGGCCGAGCCGGCTGAACAGGATACGTAGCATGGCGTTGGCGTCGGTGGCGGTGCCGACGGTGGAGCGTGGGTTGGCGCCCATCCGTTCTTGGTCGACGATGATGGCGGTGGTCAGGCCTTCGAGGAGGTCGACCTCGGGTCGGGACAGGGATGGCATGAACCCCTGCACGAACGCGCTGTAGGTTTCGTTGATCATCCGCTGGGACTCGGCGGCGATGGTGGCGAACACCAGGGAGCTCTTGCCGGAGCCGGAGACGCCGGTGAAGACGGTGAGTCGACGCTTGGGAATGTCGACGCTGATGTCTTTGAGGTTGTTCTCGCGTGCGCCGTGTACGCGGATCAGGTCGTGGCTGTCGGCGATGCGCGGCCCGGGTGGCTGGTCATCCGGGCTGGTGGCCGTGCTCATCGGGTCTCCTGTTGTCGGGTGCCGGCTGGGTTTGTTCGGTGGCTCCTGTTGCTGTGGGTCCGGTTGCTGGTGGTCAGAGGCCGCCGCTGACGCGGAGGATGGTGCCGGTGGTGTAGCTGGCGTCGGGTCCGAGTAGCCAGGCGATGGCGGCGGCGACTTCGTCGGGTTCGCCGGCGCGTCCGAGTGGGATGCGGGCGGCGGCCTGATCGGCCCGGTCGGGCTGGCCGGAGTGGGTGTGGATGTCGGTGCGGATGATGCCGGGGGCGACGGCGTTGACGCGGATGCCGTGGGGGGCAAGCTCCTTGGCCAGTCCGATGGTGAGGGCGTCGGTGCCTGCTTTGACGGCGGCGTAGTGGACGTATTCGCCGGGCGCGCCGAGGGTGGCGGCGGCAGAGGAGATGTTGACGATGGCGCCACCGGTGGGCATCCGCCGGGCGGCCTGTTGGGCGGCGAGGATGTAGCCGATGAGGTTGACGTCGACGACGTGGCGTAGGTCGGTGGGGTCGAGGTCGACGAAGGGGCCGATGAGGCTGGTGACGCCGGCGTTGTTGACCAGGCCGGTGAGGTCGCCGAGGTCGGCGGCGGCGGTGAACAGGGTGGCGAGTTGGTCGGGGTCGCGGGTGTCGGCGGGTACGGCGATGGCGGTGGCGCCGATGGCGTGTAGCTCGGCGAGGACGGTGTTGGCGGCGGTGTGGTCGCGTTGGTAGGAGAAGGCGATGTGGTGGCCGGCGTGGGCGAGGCGGCGGGCGGTGGCGGCGCCGATGCCGCGGCTGCCGCCGGTGATGACGGTGACCGGATTCAACGGGCTTCTCTCCTGGTCTGGCGGGTGTGTGGCGAGGCTACCGCGGTGGTGTGATGGGGCGGCGCATCTTGGTTGGTCGGCGGCTGGTATCAAGTACTGCTGTCGGACAGGTGTACGGGAGAGGGCGTGATGTCGGGGCAGGGTTTGTCCACCGAGGAGGTGGCGGGTATCCGGGAGGCGGTTGCCGCGGGCCGGAAGCCGAAGGTGGTGTTTACCGCGTCGGCGGGGCAGATCGCGGGGCAGGTGGGTCAGGTCGTGGCGTTGACCGATCCGGAGGTCTCTGACGAGTTCGTGGTGGTGCGGTTCGGGCGGGACGAGTTGCCCTTCTCCCCCGTTGATGTGGCGGTGGCGCCGCGTGGGGCGGGGCGGAGGGGCTCGTCGGCGGAGCGGTCGGCTGGGGAGCCGCTGGCGGCGGAGCCCGTGGTGTCGCCGGAGCCGGAGTTCGTGTTGGACACGCCGCCGCCGTCGCGGGCGGTCGGGGAGGATTCGTCGGCCCGGCCGGTGGAGTCGGCGAAGCCGGCGCGGCGGGCGGTGAAGTCGGCGAAGCCGGCTAAGGCGAAGGGGCCGGCGGGGCTGACGGTGACGTTGGCGTACGCCGAGGGTGAGTGGACGGTGGCGGCGCAGCAGGGGGCGAAGGTGCTTGCCAAGCCGTATGTGGTGAAGCCGGCGGAGGCGCTGCGGATGGTCGGGCTGGTGGATGTGTCGGGGGTGCAGGAGGCGGTGGAGCAGATTCTCGCCGCGGAGCGGGCCCAGGCGGAGCAGCAGGCGGAGCAGCTGCGTTCGGAGTTGGCGGAGGTGGAGGCGCGGCTGGCGGAGCTGCGGGAGGCGGGCTGAGTCCCACGACGACGGTCGCCCGTCCCCGGGGTTGCGGGGGCGGGCGACCGTCGTTTTTGGGTGGGGTGTCAGTGTCGCGGGATGTGGGCTACGCCGATGCGCTTGCGGAACACCCAGTAGGTCCAGCCCTGGTAGGCCAGCACGATCGGGGTGAAGATCACCGCCACCCAGGTCATGATGGTGAGGGTGTAGGGGGTGGAGGCGGCGTTGGTGGCGGTGAGGGTGCCGGCGGCGTCCAGGGTGGACGGCAGCACGTTCGGGAACAGGGCGGTGAACAGAGTTGCCACTGCCAGGCCGATCGCGGCGGCGGTGCCGGTGAAGGCCCATCCTTCCCGGCGGGCGTAGGCGGCGGCGAGGCCGCCGAGCAGGGCCACGGCGGCGGCGACGGCGAGGGCGACGGCGGCCGTGTTGGCGCGGATGGTCAGGGTCCAGGTGAGGAACGCGACGGCGAGTACGGCGGTGGCGACACCGACGCGGACTGCGAGGGCGGCGGCACGGTGGCGGACGTCGCCGACGGTTTTGAGGGCGATGAACACGGCACCGTGGGTGAGGAACAGGGCGGCGGTGGTGACGCCGCCGAGGAGCGCGTAGGGGTTGAGGAGGTTGAGGAGCCCGCCGGCGTATTCGTGGTCGGCGGTGAGGGGCACGCCGCGCAGGATGTTGGCGAATGCGACTCCCCACAGGACGGCGGGGAGTAGGGATCCGAAGAAGATGGCGTGGTCCCAGCGACGTTTCCAGGATGCCTCGGGGCGCTTGTTGCGGTATTCGAAGGCGACGCCGCGGGCGATCAGGGCGAGCAGGATGAGTAGGAGCGGTAGGTAGAAGCCGGAGAAGAGGGTGGCGTACCACTCGGGGAAGGCGGCGAACATGGCGCCGCCGGCGGTGATCAGCCACACCTCGTTGCCGTCCCAGACCGGGCCGATGGTGTTGATCAGGACGCGGCGTTCGCGGTCGTCGCGGCCGAGGACCGGCAGGAGCATGCCGACGCCGAAGTCGAAGCCCTCGAGGATGAAGTAGCCGGTGAACAGCACGGCGACGAGGAGAAACCAGATGGTGGTCAGGTCCATGTGGGGGCTCCGCAGCTCAGTAGGCGAAGGCGAGCGGGCGCTCGGCGTCGTCGGTGTCGTCGGTGTCGGGGTCCGGTGTCAGGTCGGGTACGCCGGCCTTGGCGTAGCGGATGAGGAGTTTGAACTCGATGACGGCGAGGGCGGCGTAGATGAGGGTGAAGGCGGTGAATGAGGTGAGGACTTCGGTCATCGACACGCTGCGGGAGACGCCGTCGCGGGTGAGCATTTCGCCGAAGACGATCCAGGGCTGACGGCCCATCTCGGTGAAGATCCAGCCGAAGGAGTTCGCGGCGAGTGGTAGGAGGGGCATGGCAAGTCCGGCGCGGAGTAGCCAGCGGCTGGTGGGGGTGCGGCCCTTGCGTTGGCTCCAGAGCACCAGGAGGGCGATCGCGGCGGCGGCCAGCCCGAAGGCGATCATGAGCCGGAAGCTCCAGTAGGTGATCGGGATGATCGGGGTGTAGCTGCCGGCGCCGTACTGGGCGGTGTACTGGGCTTGGAGGTCGTTGATGCCGCTCACGGTGCCGTTGGGGTCACCGGTGCTCAGGTAGGACAGCAGGTAGGGGATCTTCAGGGCGAAGAGTTCGCGGCTGCCGTCGAGGCTGCCGACGGTGAACACGGAGAACGAGGCCGGGCTCTCGGTGTTGTAGAGGCCTTCGGCGGCGGCCATCTTCATGGGCTGCACCTGGGTCATGATCTTGCCTTGGATGTCGCCGGTGATCAGGACGGCGGCGGTGGAGATCAGGGTGACCCAGGATCCGAACTTGGCGGCGAACCGGTAGGCCGGGGTGTCCGCGGAGTCCCGGTTGCGGATCAGGTGCCACAGGGCGACGGCGACGAGGAGGGAGCCGGCCACGAGGAACGCGCCGGCGATGGTGTGCGGGAAGGTGATCAGGGCGACCTTGTTGGTCAGGACGGCGACGAAGTCGGTCAGTTCGGCGCGACCGGTGTCGGGGTTGATCTGGTAGCCGACGGGGTTCTGCATGAACGAGTTCGCGGCGAGGATGAAGTAGGCCGACAGGTTGGTGCCGATGGCGGCGGCCCAGATGGTGGCTAGGTGTAGGCGTTTGGGTAGCCGGTCCCAGCCGAAGATCCAGAGCCCGATGAAGGTGGATTCGAGGAAGAAGGCGACCAGGGCTTCGATGGCCAGGGGGGCGCCGAAGATGTCGCCGACGAAGCGGGAGTAGTCGCTCCAGTTCATGCCGAACTGGAATTCCTGCACGATGCCGGTGACCACGCCCATCGCGAAGTTGATCAGGAAGAGTTTGCCGTAGAACTTGGTGAGTTTGAGGTATTTTTCGTCGCCCGTGCGGTACCAGAGCGTTTGCAGGATGGCGACGAGGACGGACAGGCCGATGGTTAGCGGCACGAACAGGAAGTGGTAGACGGTGGTGACACCGAACTGCCAACGGGCGACGTCTAACGCGTCCACCTGTGACCCCCAGATCTACGGACTTACTACGAAGCGTAGTAGATACTACAGTCCGTCGTAGAAAAATTCTCAGGGGCGGGAGGCCCGAGGTCCCGGGACCAATGGCCTTGATCATTAAGTCGACGGCCCCCCACCGTTGGCTGCGTACCCCGTGCGATCATGAAGCGCTGATGAAGACTGAGCACTGGCAAGCGCCGCTGATCTGGCGTACCGCACAACCGCTCGCCCGCGTCGTGGTCGGCGCCCTGGCCCGGCTGGAGGTAGCCGACGAGATTCCGGGACGTCTGCGCCCCGGCCCCCTGCTGCTCGCCGCTAACCACATCAGCCCGTTCGACCCCATCGTGCTCGCCGCCGCCTGCCACTCGGTGGGGATCGCGCCACGGATCATGGCCACCGGCGGGCTGTTTCGCGCCCCGCTGGTCGGCGCCGCCATGCGGCGCGCCGGGCACATCCGGGTCGACCGGGGCGTCAGCACCGCGGCCGATGCGATGGCGACGGCCGCCGATGCCCTGGCCGACGGCGCGGTCATCCTGGTCTATCCGGAAGGACGCATTGGTCTCGATCCGGGGCTGTGGCCCGAGCGGGGCAAGACCGGCGTCGCCCGGCTTGCCCTGACCTGCGGTGTGCCCGTGATCCCGGTCGCGCAGTGGGGCGCGCACGAGGTGCTCCCCTACCGAACCCCGAAAGGGCTGGTGCGCGCGCTTGCCCGCACCGTCGCTCATCGGAAGGTGGTCCGGGTGCGCTTCGGCGCCCCGGTCGACCTGGCCGACCTGGCGCCCGGCGCACCCGGCGTGGCCCGCCACGCCACCGACCGCATCGTCGACGCGATCACCGACACGCTGGCCCCGCTCCGGCCACACGAACCCGACCGGCCCCGCCACATTGATCCCGGGCGGCCGGTCGACACCAGCCGCTCCCACCGTCGAAGCTGACACCCGCCACCGTTGGCTGTCGCCCACTACCTGATGATCACCATTGGCCGGCATACTTCTCGGCGTGCTGACCGGCCCGTGCCCCTACCTCGACACGCCAGCGCCGTTGGCCTTCGCCCACCGTGGCGGCGCCGCCGAGGGCGACGAGAACACGGCTGCGGCGTTCGCCCGGGCTGTCGGCCTGGGCTATCGGTACGTCGAGACCGATGTGCACGCTACCGCCGACGGTGTGGCGGTGGTCTTCCACGACCCCACGCTGCACCGGATCACCGGCTCCCCCGGACGGATCGCCGAGCTGCGGTGGGCCGATCTGGCGTCGGTGCGCGTCGGTGGCGCGTCGGTGGTGCCCCGCCTGGACGAGGTGCTACACGCCTGGCCGCAGGTCCGGTTCAACGTTGATGTCAAGGCCGGCTCCGGCATCGAGCCGGCGGTGGCCGCCATCGAGCGCGCTGACGCCGGAGATCGGGTTCTGTTGGCCTCCTTCAGCGACGCGCGGCTGGTCCGGATGCGGGCGTTGACCCGGGGCCGAATCGCCACCAGTCTCGGCGTGCGAGGCGTGGCGCGACTGCGGATGGCGTCGTTGACGGGCCGGCTGCTGCGGCTGCCGGAGTCGGTGGTCGCCGCGCAGGTGCCGGTGCGGTACGGGCGGCTGCGGGTCACCGACCGCCGGTTTCTCGCCTACTGCCACCGCCTCGGGCTGCAGGTGCATGTCTGGACGATTGACGAACCCGCCGAGATGCACGAGTTACTGGACCTCGGGGTGGATGGCATCATGACCGATCACGTGGACGTGCTACGTGACGTCTATCGCAGTCGCGGTCACTGGGCCTGATTCGAGGATCACTGGGATGTCTGCCACCGCAACCCCCGCTGTCGACGACACTCCCCCCACGCCGCGGAGCAGCCGCCGGGAACGCACCGGCTGGTACGTCTACGACTGGGCGAACTCGGCGTTCCAGACCACCGTCATCACCGTGTTCCTCGGTCCGTTCCTCACCACCGTCGCCGAGCAGGCTGCCGGCTGTGAGCTCGGTGCGGACAGCTGCGTCGGGTACGTGTACCCGCTGGGGATCAAGGTCGCCGTCGGGTCGTACTACCCGTATCTGATCTCACTGTCGGTGCTGCTCACGGTCTTCGTGTTGCCGGTTGTGGGCGCGATCGCCGACCGGACGCGGCACAAGAAGCGCCTGCTCGCCGCTGCGGCCTACGCCGGTGCTGGTGCGACTGTCGCGATGGCCTTCGTCACCGGGGAACGGTACCTGCTCGGTGGGGCGCTGTTCCTGGTCGCCAACATTGCCTTCGGCGCCGCGATCGTGGTCTACAACTCGTTCCTACCGCAGCTGGGCGGGCCGGACGACCGGGACGGCATCTCGAGCCGGGGATGGGCGCTGGGGTACCTCGGTGGCGGCCTGTTGCTGGCGCTCAATCTGGCCGTCGTCACCGCGCTCGCCGAGGAGGGCAACCCGCAGCGGACCCTGGACCTGGCTCGCTGGTCGATCGTCTCGGCCGGGGTGTGGTGGGCCGCGTTCACCCTGGTGCCGCTGCGCTGGCTCCGCGAACATCCCACCGCCGCGGCGTTGACCAGCGGCGGCAACGTGCTCATCGATGGTTTTCGGCAGCTCGGGCGCACCCTGCGTCAGCTGCGGGCGTACCCGTTGACGTTGTTCTTCCTCCTGGCGTTCCTGGTCTACAACGACGGCATCGCGACGGTCATCACCCTGTCCAGCCAGTACGGCACCGAAGAGCTACGGCTGACCCAGAGCACCCTGATCGTGACCATTCTGTTGGTGCAGTTCCTTGCCTTCGGTGGCGCGCTGCTGCTCGGCGCGCTTGCCCGGCGCATCGGGGCGTGGAAGACCGTCCTGTTGAGCCTGGTGCTGTGGATCGCGGTGGTCGTCGCCGCGTTCCGGCTGCCCGCCGAGGCGCCGCTGCCGTTCATGGCGCTGGGTGCGGCCATCGGGCTGGTGCTCGGGGGCAGCCAGGCGCTGAGTCGGTCGTTGTTCAGCCAGCTCATCCCTGCCGGCAAGGAGGGCGAGTACTACGGTTTCTACGAGATCAGTGACCGGGGCACCAGCTGGCTTGGCCCGCTCGCCTTCGGGCTGGTGTTCCAGTTGACCAACTCCTACCGGGTGGGCCTGGTCTCTTTGCTGATCTTCTTCGTGGTCGGGTTTGTGCTGCTGCTGGCGGTGCCGATGCGTCGGGCGATCGTGGCCGCTGGGAACCGGCCGCCGCGGGTGCTGTGAGCCGATCGACGGCTGCCGGCGCTGCGGCGGGTTCATGGGCTAGGCTCCCGGACCGTGACCGACCACGCCTCCGCCGATTCGACCTGCCTGGCCCCCGCGTCCGGATCCGACGAACGGGTCGGCGGTGCGGGCGCGGACGGGCGGCCGTTGCACGCCGCGGCGCTGCGGTTCTACTGGGGTCCGATGGACTGTGGCAAGTCGACCATGGCGCTGCAGATGAACCACAACCACGCCCGGCAGGGGCGGCGGGGCCTGGTCACCACCCGCATCGACCGGTCGCTGGGCCCGCGGGTGACCACCCGCATCGGGTTGGCGCACGAGGCGGTCGAGGTCACCGATGAGCTGGATCTGCGCGCTCTGGTCCGGGGCCGGCGGGCCGAGGGGGTCCGGGTCGACTACCTGATCTGCGACGAGGCCAGCTTCTACCAGGTGGAGCATGTCGAGCAGCTGGCCGAGCTGGTCGACGACGACGATGTCGACGTGTACGCGTTCGGTCTGGCCACCGACTTCCGGTCCCGTATGTTCCCGGCCGCGCGACGGCTGTTCGAGTTGGCGGACTCGGTGGCCCGGATCCAGGTGGAGGTGCTCTGCTGGTGCGGGCGGGAGGGGCTGCTCAACGCCCGCGTGGTCAACCGGCGGGTGGCCCGGGAGGGCGCGCAGGTGGTCGTCGGTGACACGGCCGAGACTGCCCAGGTGCGCTACCAGGTGCTCTGCCGGCGTCATCACCGTGCCGGTGACCTGGGGCCTGCCGCATCCGACTGACCGGCTCGTCCCCCGGGTCGGCGGATCAGTACGGGTCACCGCAGACCCGCCAGCCGCCGTCCTCGGTGACGATGGACAGGTCTCGCTGCTCGGTGTTGCCGCTGTCGCGGGTCAACCGTACGGTGACGGTGCCCTGCGGTCGGCCGCGGCGGCTGGTTACCGCGACATCGACGATCTCGTACTCCCGTACCGTCGGTGGGGTGCGCACCCAGCTACTGAAGCCGATCTTGCTCCACCGGCTGCGGGAGTCGGCGCAGAGTTGTTCGTAGGCGCCGGTGGTGTCCCCGGTGGTGAGCTGCCGCAGGAAGCCGTCGGCGGTGAGCCGTACCGGCCCGGTGGCCCGGGTCACCGCCTGCAGGTTCCACGCGGCCAGCCCGGCGACACCCACACAGCAGAGCAGGACCATGGCGCCCGCGACGACCAGGCCGGTCCGGACCGGCCTGCGCGGCTGCGACGGCCGGATCCACGGCGGCTCGGCGTTCACACCCTTTGACGGTAGAGATCTGGCCCGGGCGAAGGTGCGGAATACCGCGACGCGCAGCGGAAGTATTCCCATAATCACGGTATGCGTATTGCAGTTGTCGGGGTGGGTCGGATGGGCGCCATCCATGCCGCCAATCTTCGCCGCCACCCTGATGTCACCTCGTTGGTGATCGCCGACGTGGACCGGCAGCGTGCCCAGGAGGTGGCACGCCGCCTCGACGCCAGTGCGGCGGATTCGGTCGACGAGGCGTTCACCTCCGGCACGGAGGGGGTTGTCATCGCCTCCAACACCGCTACGCACGCCGAGTTGATCCGGCAGGCGGCACGGGCAGGCCTGCCGGCGTTCTGCGAGAAGCCCGTCGCGGCCGACCTGTCCGAGGCAACGCGGACGGTGCAGGAGGTGCAGGCGGCGGGCGCCACCCTGCAGATCGGCCTCATGCGCCGGTTCGACGCGGGCTTTCTGGCCGGCCGGGCCAGGGTGCGCGCCGGTCAGCTCGGTCGGTTGCACACCATTCGTTCTGTTGGCGCCGACCCCGATCCCCCGCCCGCCACCTACCTGTCGTCCTCCGGCGGGATCTTCTGGGACGCGTTGATCCACGACTTCGACCTGCTGCGTTGGATCACCGGCCGGGAGGTCGCCGAGGTGTACGCGTGCGGCTCGGACGCCGGACCGCCGATCTTCGCGGAGCTGGGGGAACTCGACACGGCGATGGCGCTGCTGACGATGGACGACCGGACGCTCGCCGCCACCACGGCCACCCGGTGCAACGGGGCTGGCTACGACGTCCGTATGGAGTTGTGCGGGGATGCGGACACCATTGCTATCGGGCTCGACCGGCATACCCCGCTGACCTCCGTCGAGCCGGATGCTCCGTCCCCGCCGTCGGATCCCGTACCGGGTTTTCTGGAGCGCTTCGCGTCGGCTTTCGAGGCGGAGATCGACGCTTTCCTTCAGGTCGCCCGGGGAGATCTGGAGAACCCGTGTGACGGACGGGAGGCGGTGGAGGCGCTTCGGGTGGCGGAGGCGTGCTGGCGGTCGCAGCGGGAGCGGCGACCGGTCCCGATGACGGAGATCGCCGGATTCTGAGGCTGTTGTGGTCCGCGTGACCTGTCGGAAGGGGTGGAGAGCCTCGGGCGGTTTCGGCATGGTCTCGGGCGCGGCGGGAACCAGGGGGCATGCCCCGATCCTGGAAGTGGGAGGCGAAGGTTGCCCGGCCCGTCGCGTGGAGCACCGCGCTCTACGACGGCCTACTGGATCTCACACCCCGCACCGAGCCGACGCTCTTCGGTGACCTGGACCGCTCCCGGCGACGTTTCGTCACCGTTGACGAGTGTGTCTGGACGTTGTACCAGAAGGAGGTCACCGGGCTGCTGGACCGCTACCGACTCGAGTGGAACAACCCGCCCTGTCTGCTGCCGGGCGGTGAGGACGCCAAGACCCGTGACAGCGCGAACCGGATCTACGACGAGATGGACGCCTTCGGTGTTCCCCGATTCGACGAATCACCGATCGCCATCGGCGGCGGCGTGCTGCACGACGTGTTCGGTCTGGTGGCCGGCGAATACCGGCGGGGCGTGTCGTGGGACTTCATCGGCACGACCCTCGTGGCCGCCATCGACTCGATGTTCGCCCTGAAGTGCGGCGTGAACGAGGGGTGGAAGAACCGCTCCGGTCTCTACCATCCGGCGCGGTTGTCGCTGACCGACGCCCGCTTCTTCCGGACGCTGGAGCCGCACCAGATCAGGGATGGCTTCGCGGAGATCATCAAGGTTGCCGTCGCCGGAGACCCCGCCCTGTTTCGACTGCTGGAGGAGCACGGGCCGCGGGTCTCCGAGGAGCGTTTCCCGGCCGCCGACGACGCCTCCGAGGAGATCCTCAGCCGGTCGATGTCGTGGATGATGCGGGAACTGAAACGCAACCCGTTCGAGCACGAGACCGCCCGGGCCAGCTACCTGGGGCACAACATCTCGCCCGGGCTTGAGCCCACCCTGACACACGGGCACGCGGTGGCCTTGGACATCGCCTGGACCAGCATGATCGCGTGGCGGCGGGGGTTGATCGGGCGCTACGTCCGTGACCGGATCCTGCGTCTGATCCGCTCGCTCGGCCTGGACGTGTGGCATCCGGCGATGGAAGACACGGACCGGCTTGTCGCCGCCCTGTCCGACACGGCCCGACACCGCGGTGGCCAGCAGCGCATCCCGACGCCGTCGCGCGTGGGCCGGGTGACATACCTGGGGGATGTCACCACCGACGAGCTGCGGCGCGCTGTCGAGGACCAGCACCAGTGGGAGTCGGACGACCTGCCGGCATCCCGCTCACCGGGGGGAGACCGACGATGAGCGCCCCTCGACAGCTGCAGTGTCACGTGTTCACCAACCCCCAGCAGGGGGCGAGCTACGACGAGGTGGCCACCACCGCGAAGGCGGTGGAGGAACTCGGACTCGACGGCTTCTTCCGCTCGGATCACTTCCTGGCCATGGCCGACGCCGCGGGACTGCCCGGTCCCACCGACACCTGGGTGACCCTGGGCGCGCTGGCCCGGGAAACCCGACGCATCCGACTCGGGTCATTGATGACCTCGGCGACGTTCCGGCACCCGGGCCTGTTGGCGGTCACCGTCGCCCAGGTCGACCAGATGAGCAACGGGCGGGTCGACTTTGGGTTCGGCACCGGATGGCACGAGCCGGAACACCGTGCCTACGGTGTCCCCTACCCCGCCCTCGGCGAACGGTTCGACCGGTTCGAGGAACAACTGGACATCATCACCGGCCTGTGGGACACCCCGCAGGGCGAGCTGTTCACCCACCATGGGCGGCACTACCGGTTGACTGACGCGCCGGGGCTCCCGAAACCCGTCCAGCGCCATCCTCCAATCATCATCGGCGGCACCGGGCCGACCAGGACACCCCGCCTGGCGGCCCGCTACGCCGACGAGTTCAACTACGCCTTCCCGACTCTGACGGAGATCGCGGAGCAGGGCGCGCGGGTTGACGCGGCCTGTGAGAAGGCCGGCCGGGCGCCGTCGAGCCTTCGCCGCTCCGCTGTTGTCCTGCTCGTCTGCGGCCGTGACTCCGCCGAGGTGGCCCGGCGTGCCGAACCCGTCGGTGGGCTCTTCACCACGCAGATGATGGAGCGCGGGCTGGTCGGCTCCCCGACGCAGGTGGTTGACCGGATCGGGGAGCTGGCCGAGGCGGGCATCAGCCGGCTCTATCTGCAGACGCCCCACCAGTTCGACGTCGATCATCTGGCGTACTTCAGTCACCACATCCTGCCGCAGCTGGACTGACGGGTACCGGCGGGCACGGTGCGCCGCGACCGGCGGGTCAGCCGCGGCGTCGGGACCGGGCGGTCCAAATCGCGTACGCCGGGTCTCGGTCGAGGTTGTGCCGGTCACGGTCGTAGCGGCGGGTGGTACGCGGGTCAGCGTGCCCCATCGCGTCCTGCACGTCCTCCAACGGCACGCCCTCCGCGCGGGCGGTGGTGGCGAAGGAGTGCCGCAGCGAGTGCGGGGACAGCCGCGCCCACCCCGGGATGCTGGCCTCCCGGGCGAGCCGGCGGACCAGGCGGAACACGGAGTGCCGGTCCAGCCGGGCGCCGGTCGAGGTCACCAGCAACGGACCGGTCAACCGGTGCACCGGAACGCCCTCGGTGCGGGCCCGCCGGGTCAGGTATGCCTGCACGGCCGCCGAGGCGCCCGGGGTGAGAGCCCGCCGCCGGGCCCGGCCGCCCTTACCCGTGAAGCGCACACTGTGGTGGCCGCGCTCGGTGCCCAGGTCCGCGACGTCCAACGACACCAGCTCACCGACCCGCAGCCCGAGGTCGACCAGGAGCGCCACCGCGGCCCGGTTCCGGGCGGCGGTCGGGCCGGTGGCGCTGTCGGCGACGGTGAGTAGCGCGTCGACCTCCTCCGGGGTGAGCCCGATGGTCGCCGAGTGGTCGCGGTCGACGTGGGGGCGATCCGCTCCGGTCACCGGGTTGGTCCCGACTGCGCGTAACGTGACCAGAAAGTCGTACCAGCTGGACAGGGCGGAGAGTTTACGGGCAACCGTGGCTGGCGTGGGCGGCTTGCCGCTGCGGGCGGTCGGTGTCGACTCCAACCACCGGGCGTACGCGTTGACGTGCAGGAAAGTGGCCCGCAGCGGATCCAGGTCGGCATCGGCGCACCAGTCGAGCCAGCCGCCGACATCCCGCCGGTAGGCGTCTCGGGTGTGCTCGCTGAGTCTGCGGTTGGCCAGCCACGCCTCGGTGAAGTCAGCCGCCCCGGTGGACAGCACCGGCGTTGGTGTCGAACGGCGCCGCGCCGGCATCTCGGAGGAGAGCATGTGCGAAAGGTTCTCAGGGTGGGGTCGGCAACGCTCGGAGGCGCGCCCGGAGGAGCACCGCGGTCACCGCCGCGAGGGTGAGCGCAGCGACCGCGGCGAGCGCGGCCAGGGTCGCGAGATCGGGGTGCAGGACTGACTGGCCCCGGTTGGCCTGCCAGCTGAGCACCGCGAACACTCCGGTACCGCCGAGGGCCGCGGCGCCGACGAGGTCGGCCCGGGTCCGCTCGTCGCGCAGCCAGGGCCGGCGTGCCGAGGCAGCGCCGAGGACCACGGTGAGCAGCAGCAGCCCCTGGATGGCGTGCATTCCCACGAAGTGCGGTACCCGCAGGTCCCCACCGGTCGCGCTCCAGCCGGTGACGGGCATACCGTTGCCGTCGGGGTCGCCGATGCCGTGTGCGCCGACCAGGGACACCTGGTGGCCGTTGGCGTCGGCCACCACCCGCGGCGTCTGCCCCGATGAGGTGCTCAGCCACAGGGCCACGACCATGCTGGCAACCGCCAGGGCCAGCCCGGCGCGCAGTGCCCGGGTCAGAGCGCGGTCGCCGACGCGCTGGACCAACAGCAGGATCGCCACGAAGAAGGTGGTCAGCAGCAGGGGCATGATGCCGACGGAGAACGCCGCCTGGACGGTGCGGGCCACCGGGTCGGTGTTTTCGTTGAAGTGGCTGAAGGTGCCGTTGGCGGCGGCGTAGGCGACGGCCCCGACATCCAGCACCCCGGCGATCGCGAAGACCGTACCGAGCCACCAGCCGATGCGTCGGCCTCGGCGGAGCTTGCCGAGCAGCCACGCCACCACGAGGGCGTGCACGCCCATGGCGAACCCGAATTTCAACGGCTTCAGCCAGACCGGCTCGCCGACGAGGTGTCGATCGTCGAACAGTAGGCCGCCGACGGACACCAGGGCGACAGTGAACATGAAGACCGCGTTGGCGAGCAGCGGACGATGCCACTCGGTCTGCGTGCGGTGAGGTGCGGTGGTGATGCCCATGCTTCGCTCCGTCCGCTGGCGCGCACTCGGCCCGATGCCGGGTACGCCTACGAGCGTCTACGAACGCGCAGTGCAGCACCATCCCGCAGGCCACCGGCCGGGTTGGGGGGTTAACCCCCTACTGCGGACCCGGTCCAGGCGCGGTCATCGCGGCTGGTGTGATCGGGGTCGGCGGGCGAGGTGGAGGAGGGCGGCGCCGGCGAGGATGAGCACGGCGGCGGCGCCGAGCAGGTGGGGCAGGCTGGCCCCGGTGATGGGCAGGTCGGGGTCGGCGATGGTGACGGTGGTGGCCGCGGACTGACTGTTGGGGCAGGTGGTGGTGCTGGTGTAGGCGGCGGTGAGGGTGTTGGCGCCGGCGGGGAGCCGGGTGGTGTGGGTGGCGGTGCTGCTGCTGTCCAGGGGCACGGTGGCGAGGTCGGTGTTGTTGGTGCGGAAGGTGATGCTGCCGGTGGGCGCTGCGATGTCGCAGGAGACGGTGGCGGTGAGGGTGACCTCCTGATCCACGGTCGGGTCCGGCGGCGAGATCCGCAGGGTGGTGGTGGAGGTCGCCTGCGCGTCGACCAGGGCCAGGCTGTGGTCGTCGCCGACGGCGACGGCGGTGATCGCGGTGCCGGCGGGCAGGCTGACCGCGACCGGCTCGCTGCTGTCGGTGGTGGTCCCGTTGCCCAGCTGGCCTTCGTTGTTTCTGCTCCAGGCGAGGGCGGTGGCGGTGGAGGTCACCGCCACGGCGTGGTCGCGGTGGATGGCGACAGCGGTGAGCGTGGCGCCGCCGGGCACCCGGACGGCGACCGGGGTGCTGCTGCCGACGGTGGCCCCATTGCCGAGCTGGCCTTGCCCATTGTCGCCCCAGGCGAGGGCGCCGCCAGCAGCGGTTAACGCCAGGCTGTGGTCGGCGCCGGAGACAACGGCGGTGGCCGTGGTGCCGGCCGGCACCCGGACGGCGATCGGGGTGCTGCTGTCGCTGGTGCTTCCGTCGCCGAGTTGGCCGAAGGAGTTCGCACCCCAGGCATAGACAGTGCCGGTGGAGGTCAGGGCCAGACTGTGGACGTCGCCGGCGGCGACAGCGGTGACCGTGGGCAGCTGCGGCACGGTGATCGGGGTGCTGCTGCCGGTGGTGGTCCCGTCCCCCAACTGGCCGAAGGCGTTGCTACCCCAAGCGAGGGTGGCGCCGGTGGAGGCGACGGCCAGGCTGTGGCCGAGACCGCCGGCGATGGCGGTGACCGTGGTGCCCACGGGTAGCCGCACCGGGACCGGAAGGCTGCTGTCGGTGGTGGTCCCGTCCCCCAGCTGACCGACGGCGTTGTCACCCCAGGCGAACACCGCACCGGTGGCGGTGATCGCCAGGCTGTGGCTGGTGCCAGCGGCGATGGCGGTGACGGTGGTGCCCACGGGTAGCCGCACCGGGACCGGGGTGCGGCTACTGGCGGTGGTCCCGTCCCCCAGCTGACCGAAGGAGTTACCACCCCAGGCGAGCACCGTGCCGACGGAGGTCAGGGCCAGACTGTGGGTGTCACTTCCGGCGATGGCGGTGACGGTGGTGCCCACGGGTAGCCGCACCGGGACCGGGGTGCGGCTACTGGCGGTGGTCCCGTTCCCGAACTGGCCAAAGGAGTTGTCGCCCCAGGCCAGGATGGTGTCCGTCGCGACGGCTGCGGTTGGCGTGCGCTGGGCGCCCGCCGGCAGCACCCCGGCTGCCTGGGTGACCGTCACCACCAGCGCGAGGCAGAACCCCCCGGCCAGCGCACGTCGCGCCCGATGCGCGCAAGCGTCTCGAAGATCCCGCTGACGAATTCCCTGCATCGTGCACACCTCCGAGCGGACAAATGCCCGTCAATAGGACAGAGGTCATTATTGACCACCTATCACTCGGATAGCGGCAGGAACATGCGCCAAACAGAACCTCGCCGGGTAGCCGGGCCGCAGCGTCACCGGCGCCGGGTACGGGCCAACACGCGGACCAGGATGAGCATCGCGGTGGCCTGCGCGGCGGCGACCGCGGCGAAGAGCCCGGCCCGGGAAGAGTCGTACAGGGCGCCGGCGGCGACGCCGCCGACGAGCGCACCGGCGGCCTGGACGGCGGCGAAGACGCCGTACGCGGTGCCCCGGCGCGACCGGGGCACGAGGTCGGCCACGAACGCCTTGACGGTGGAATCCTGCACCCCCAGCGCGGCGCCCCACGCCAGGACCCCGCCGGCGGCCATCGCCAGGCCGGTGGTGAACGCCAACGGGGGCACCACGGCTACCAGGATGGGCAGAACCAGCAGGACACGGGCTCCGATGTGGTCGTAGGCCGCACCGGTGGCGAGCGCGGCCACGGCGGCCGCCGCCATCGCCGCGGCGTACAGCAGCGGCACCCCCGCGGCCGGCACCAGACCGGTCTGGGCCAGGTGAAACCCGATCAAACCGAAGGTCATCAGCCCCGCGGTGCACAGGGCACAGGCCACCGCGAACCATCCGAAGGACGCCGGCAGCGAGGCACGCCCGGCGGGGTCGACGTACTCCTCCCGGTTGTCGGCGGCAACGTCGCGGGGGTGCGCGATGCCGGCGCGACGGCGCAGGACCACGAGCAGGACCATCGCCAGCGCCCCCGGCACCGCCAGCCCGGCCAGCCCCGGCCACAGGAGTCCACCGGCGGCGGCGGTGAGTGCGGCCAGCAGCAACGGGCCGGCGAACGCCCCGACCTGGTCCAGGGCCTTGTGGACGCCCATTCCGCGGCCCATTCCCACCGCGCCGGCAGCGTCCGCCAGCAGCACCGACTTCGCCGGTGACCGCACGGCCTTACCCAGCCGCTCAGCCACGATCAACACGGCGGCCACCACCAGCCCCGCGGCACCCAACCGCGGGGTCACCGCCAGCAGCGGCACGCACACCGCCGTCAGCGCGTACCCGAGGGTCGTCAACGTCCAGTAACGGCGGGTCCGGTCGGCCAGCGGCCCCGACACCAGCCGCAGCGCCAGCGCGGCCGCCTCACCAGCACCGGTGATCAAGCCGACGATCAGTGCGGACGCTCCCAGCGATGCGAGGAGCGGCCCGTACACCGACCGGGCGCCCTCGTACACCATGTCGGCGGCCAGGCTCACCACACCGAATCCGATCACCGTCCGCCACGGCGACCAGCTTGGCGACGGCGGTCGATCGGTGTAGTCCGCCGGGGCATGAGACGCCGACGGGGAGTCAGTAGTTTGCACAGCCTCACTTCACCGGAGTTCAGGCGGTGCGGTCAAACCGAGGACAGTTTGACGCCGGGTGGGGCCACCTACCGACGATCATGCGGTCGGGCGGTGCGGATTTCGGTCGTCGCCGGCTTGGGGTTCTTTTAGCTTCTGGGCGATCTGTTCAATGGCGACGAGGTCTTCGGGGGCGAGTCGGTCGATGAAGTGGCGTCGTACCGACTCGACGTGGGCCGGTGCGGCGTCTTTGAGTGCGTCAAGACCCTGCGCGGTGAGCACCAGGAAGCAGCCCCTGCCATCGTTTGGATCGGGTGTGCGCTTCAGGAGACCACGCGCCGCCATCCGGGTGGCGTGCCGCGATAGCCGGCTGCGTGACCAACCCATCTTGTCAGCCTGCTCCCCCAGGGTGCTGGTGTGTCCGGGCCGTTCCGACAGGGTGCTCAGTACCTCGTAGTCGGGTTCGGAGAGCCCCAGGACGGCTAGATCGCGCGCCGTGCCGGTCTGGACGACGACCATGACGCGCAGGAACGCCCGCCACGCCCGTTCCTGGTGCGGGTCCAACCAGCGGACGGCCTCGCTCGATGATTTTGTTGACATGTAATCAAGCTAGCATCTACACTTTGTTTCCATGTTAACGAAACCGGTTCGTGTCCTTGCGCTGATCTGCAGCACCCGCCCCGGCGCCCTCGGCCCCCAGGTTGGACAATGGCTGGTCGAAGCGATCTCCCCACACGCCACGGAACTCGGCGTCGAGGTGGTCCCGGTGGCCCTCGGCGATCTGAACCTGCCGTTTCTTGACGAGGAGGAACATCCGTCGTCGGGCATCTACCAGCATGAGCACACACGTCGCTGGAGCGCAATCGTCGACGCGGCGGACGGGTTCATCGCGATCACACCGGAGTACAACTACGGGATGCCAGCGACTCTGAAGAACGCGCTGGACTACCTCCGTCGCGAATGGGCGTGGAAGCCGATCGGATTCGTCAGCTACGGCAACACGTCGGCGGGCACCCGGGCGGTTCAACACGCCAAGCAGGTGGTGACCGCGCTGCGCCTGGTTCCGCTGGGCGCCACGATCGCGATCCGCATCAGTGACGCCACGAGTCGCGGGCGACTACAGCCCGATGTCGCCCGCGACCGGGCGGGCCTGGACCTCCTGGACGAACTGGTCCGGGTTGCCCACGCCCTGCGGCCCCTGCGGGAACGCACACAGGCGTCGGCCGGGTCCGGACCGCTTCCAGGGTCGTATGTCAGACGGCTCACCGGTGACGACGTGCCTGAGGTGACGGTCCTGCAACGATGCTGCTGGGTCGACGAGGCTCTCGTCAACGACACCCTGGACATGCCCGCCCTGCACGAGTCGCCGGAGCAGGTGCGCGAATGGCTGGCGACCTGGCACACCACGGGTATCTGGCGCGACGGCCGGCTCCTGGGGATGGTGCGCGCCCGTCGCATCGGCGCCGACTGGCACGTGGGTCGGCTCGCCGTCGTCCCCGACCTGCGCGGCCAGGGCCTGGGCCGGTGGCTGCTGCGTACCGCCGAAGCCATCGCCGATCCCGACTGCCGTCACATCCTGCTGGTGACGGGCGCTAAGAGCCTGCGGAACATCGACCTCTACCGCAGCGAGGGGTATCAGTCGATGTCGCTCGCCGGTCCGGCCGGAACCATGTGCCTCGGCAAGGAGGTGTCCCACCCGCGCTCAGCCATTCGTGACGTCCGGGTAGGTTCTGTGCTGGGCGACCAGTAACACACGTCACCGCCGTCGCCCGGCCGGCCTCACCCCGCACGGCCGGGCGCCTCGTAGGTGACCGGGAGTTTCGCCGCCTCGTCGATGTCCTCGGGAGTCAACAGTGGCACCATGATCGTCTCGCCAACGCCGGCCGCGCGGACGGCGAGGCTGAGCGCGGCGGCGACAACATTGTCCCGCAGGTCACACAAGACGTACACGTCGTGCTTGCCAAACGAGAAGTACAGGGACTCCACCCGTCCGCCGGAGTTCTCGATGAGCGCCCGGACCACCTCGGCCCGCCGCGTCCCTCCTTCCGTGCCCAGTCCGCTGACACCTTGGGTGGTGTAGGTCGCAATCGCCAGGAACATCACTACGCTGGCACCACCTTTCACCGTGTGTGGAACTCCCGCTGCTTCGCCCTGTACCCGCAATCCGTCCCGCCACGCCTCACCGATCCCCGCCGGTACCCAGGAGAGGAATGGACGGGCAGGGCGTCGCCGGAGCGCGACAGCCGGGTTGTTACCGTGGTGAACATGTATGTACCCGAGGATCGCACCGCGAAGGCGATCATTCGGGATGTCGCCCTGGAGCTGTTCGGTGAGCAGTGGCCGGCGGCGGCGTCACTCAAGCAGGTGGCGGAGCGCGCGCAGGTCTCGCAGTCGCTGATCATCAAACACTACGGGTCCCGCGACGGTCTGGTCGCCGCGGTGGACACCCACGTGCTGGGCCTGTTGGGCAACGCGTTGGAGGCGCTCGCCGGCACCGACGGAGCCGGTCCACCCGATTGCTTCCTCGCCTCGGCCGACGCGCTCCGGGCGCCGGCAACCACCCGCTACCTCGCGCACCTGCTCATCGGCGACACGGCACGCTCGGTCGAGGCCTACCGCAGGATGCAGGAGTTCACCGACTCGCTCGTGCGCCGCATGGCCGAGGCCGGCGCGGTCGCCGAGGACACGGATCGGGCGCAGCTCTCGATCGTGCTCCTGGCCCACGAGCTGTCGATCATTTTGTTGCGGGATCGCATCGCCGACGTGCTCGGCACGGACCCGGTGGGTCGCGACGGCCTCGGACGCTGGTGGGACACGATCGACCAGCTCTATTCGGGTGCCGCGATCCGGAAGCCGTCCGGCTGACGTGGAGTAACGCTGGCCGCGCGCACCGGCGTACGGCGCTTCGCCGGGGCAGCCATCCGGCGAGTACGACCAGCCCGGCGAGCGCGATCAGCACGTACAGGTTGCTGTACACCAGGCCGAGGCCGGTGAAGTGCAGGTCCCAGCCGCCCGGCGCGGCCAACACCCAGCTGGTGCTGGCCACCAACGCGAGCCAGACGGCGCCGAGTGCTGCAGCATCGGGCCCACCCTCGACAGGTGCATATGTGTTCACTATCGTGAAGGAAGACTCACTTCCGGTCTCGAAAGGTGGACATGCCCATGACAACTCCCGTGCCCCTGTCTCAGGGGGTGGCCTCGCGGCTCAACGACCTGCTCATCGCCCCCGGCAGCACCCGAATGGAGCGGTGGCTCAGCTACCTCACCGCGTTCGTCGGCGCTGGTGTCGCCGCAGCCATCGGCGCCGCAGCGGGCTACCCATCCCCGATCATCGTGGTGCTGGCGGTCCTCGGTTTCGATCTCTTCGGCGGGGCCGTGGTGAACGCCACCGCGGCGGTGTCGCGCCGGTTCCATACCGGCGTCACGGCCGCCCGCCGGCAGGTGATCTTCGTGGCGGCCCACGTCCATCTGCCCGTCCTGGCGCTGATCCTGCCCGCGTACCCGTGGTCAACCGCGATCACGCTCTACGCCGGCACCCTCACCGCCGCCGTGGTGGTCGCCACCGCCGGTCCGACGTCAAAGCGCCCGTTGGCGTTCGCGGCCGCAGCTGGGCTACTCGTTGTGGCGGTCACACTCCTGCCCACCCCGCCAGCGCTTGCCTGGCTGGCGCCGCTGCTGATCCTCAAGCTCCTCCTCGGGCACCTGCTGCCCGGCCCCCGGGCGACGTGAGCACGACGGGAGCAACGCTGGGCCCCACCACCGGCGGCGTTGGCGTGGGCCCAGTGCCGTCGGTTAACCGAGGTCAACCACGAGGGGCCGGTGATCGGAGATCACCGACAGCGGGGTTCGCACGGCCGTCACCGGCGGGAGTCGATGGCGGTCCTGCCGGTCAGCGAGGACGTGGTCGAGTTGGATGCGGGGTCGTCCAGCCGGATACGTGGGTCGGCGGCCGAGAGGATGCCATCCGGTCAGGAGTCGGGCGCACCCGGCGGGCAGGTTGAGGTCGCCGAGCAGGATCCGTGGTGCGGGCAGGGCCCGCAGCGCGCGGACGGTCTGGCGCAGCTGGTGGGCGTTCCAACCGGGGACGAACGACAGGTGGGTGGCGGCGGCTGTCACGAGACCGTGCGGGGTGCGCAGGACCGCCGCGAGTACGACGCGGGGTTCGTCCTGGAGCAGCACGAGGCCACCGCGCGATCCGGGTACGTAGACCGGTGCGCGGACCGGGGCCGGCGTCAACCGGATGATCTGCCAGGAGATGACCGGATGGCGGCTGACCAGGCCGACACCAAAGCGGGGTTCGTCATGGCCGTCGTCGTCGTGGGTCAGGGGACGGACCTGTCTGCCGGGTTCACCGACGACGGCGGCGGCGAAGCGGTGTTCGCAGGCGGCGAGGGCGTGGGCGGCGAGGGCGGTCTGGTCCAGGTTGCCGCTGCGGCCCTGACCCCGATCGACCTCTTGGAGGGCGAGAACATCGGCATCGAGGGCGGCGACCGCGGCGGTGAGCCGTCGCGAATCGACCAGCCCGTCGGTGCGGGACCGGCCGTGCAGCAGGTTGAAGGTGGCCAGGCGCACCGGATCAGCCTAAGTCCGTGGCAAGGTGGGCCGGTGGTGAAAATGTTCGTCTGCTCGGTGCTGGTGTTCGTGGCGATCGGGTCGGTCGGCCTGTGGCTGCGGCAACGTCGGGGACGATGAGGCGACCGCAGCCACAGGTCGGTGTCTCAGCGAAGGGGCGGAGGTCACCCACTACGCGGCGCGTAGTGGCCGGCGCGGACTTCCCGCAGGGCCCGGCGACGGGTCTCCCCGCGCAGCGTGTCCACGTAGAGGCGGCCAGCGAGGTGGTCGGTCTCGTGTTGCAGAGCGCGGGCGAGGAAACCGGTGCCGGTGATGGTCAACGGTTGCCCGTGCTGGTCCATACCGCGTGCGGTGGCGCGCATGGCTCGCGGGGTCGGGAAGTACAGGCCGGGGATCGACAGGCAGCCCTCGTCGTCGTCCTGCCGGTCGTCGCCGAGTTCCAGCGTGGGGTTGATGAGGTGGCCGCGGTGGCCGTCGGCGTCGTAGACGAACACCTGGGCGGAAACGCCGATCTGCGGGGCGGCCACCCCAGCGCGACCCGGGGCGCCGAGCAGCGTGTCCATCAGGTCGGCGACGAGTGCGCGTAGGTCGGCATCGAAGCTGGTGACCGGCGCGGCGGGAGTGCGAAGCACCGGGTCGCCGATGATCCGGATCGGGCGCATCGTCATGCCCAGAGACTATCGCCCTGCTGCGGGCGGGAACGGCGGGCCGACGCGAGAGCAGCGAGGTGCCCCGGCGGTCACCGCCGGGGCACCTCGAGTAGGTCGGTCAGCCGAAGCAGGTGGGTACGGGGTTGGGGCTGCCGGTGCAGTTGGTGGGTCGGTTGTTGATGATGATGACCTTGCCGAAGACGTCGATCACGCCGTTGTTGTAGACGCCGCCGGGTTCGTTTTGGGCGAGGTTGTCGGTGACCCGGACGTCGGTGAGGGTGAGGACGGTGGTGGGGTCGGAGGGGTTGAAGAAGATGCCGCCGGCCGCTCCGCCTGCTTGGTTGCCGGAGACGGTGGTACGGCGCAGGGCCACCACGGGGTCGCCGCCGTCGCCGATGATGGCGATGCCGCCGCCGTCGCCGGTGGTGGCGGTGTTGTACACGATCTTGCTGTCCTCAACGGTGACACCGAGATCGGTGGTGAGGTAGAGCCCCCCACCGGAGGTGGCGGTGTTCTCGGCGACCTTGACGTGCTGGAGTAGAAGGGCTTCCTCGCCGTTGTCGTAGATGCCGCCGCCGAGTCCGCTGGCGGTGTTGCGGGTGATGGTGCTGTGGACGATCTCGGAGAGGTCGCCGTCGTTGTCGACGCCCCCACCGTCGGTAGCGGTGTTGTCGCTGATCAGGGTGTGGCTGATAGTGGCGGAGCCCTCGTCGTTGGAGAACCCACCGCCGGTGGTGCCGGCGGTGTTGTTGGTCAGCTTCGACTTGCTGATCGCGAAGGTGCCGTGGTCGCTGGAGACGCCGCCGCCCTCATCGCCGGCGGTGTTGCGGGTGATGGTGCTCTTGGTGATCGTGACTTTGCTCCGGTCACCCCAGACGCCGCCGCCGTCGCCGTTGCCGCCCAGGGTCATGTTGTCCCGGACGGTGACGCGTTCGAGGGTCAGTCGGGTGCCTTCGCCAGCGCGGATGCCGCCGCCGTCGTCGTTGTTGCCCTCGAGCCTTCCGCCGGCGACGGTGAGGTCTTTGAGGGTGAGGTCGCCGCCGGTGATGACCTCGAAGATGCGGAAGTTGTCGGCGGCGGCGGCCCGGATGATGGTGGCGCCCTGGCCGTAGATCGTGATCGGCTGGAAGACCGGGGGTAGTCCGTTGTCGTCCTGGTTGACCGTCAGGGTGTAGACGCACTTCTCGGCGAGGCGCAGGGTGCCGCCGCCGGCCTGGTTCGCCGCGGTGATGGCGGCGATCAGCGCGTTGGGGTCGCAGGGCACCGGGGTGCCCTTGTCCTTCCCGTCACCATGGCCATCACCCTTCCAGCCCGAGTGACCGGCCTTTCCCCAGTCACCACCCCACTCGCCGTCGACCTTCGACCACTCACGGTGCGGCTGGCCACCAGTGACCTCGCGGTCGGGCGAGGGCTGGTACGCGGTGGCCGATCCAGCGCCGGCCAGGCCAGCGACTCCGGTGAGGGCCACGGCGCTGACCGCCGCGACGGCGCGGGGTGCGCGGCGTCGACCGCGCACCCCGGACGGGCGGGGGAGTCTCCTGCTCTGCAACATCGTCGTTCATCGCTTTCTGTGCGGGTCGGTCCGGGCGGTACCCGGGTGCGGTGGCAGCGGTGGTGACGCCACAACAGGAGTCAAGTACACAAAAACCCCCTAAGCCACGCAAAGACCTCAAAGACGAATCAAACGTGTGAAACTGGCACACATAGGGTGGTTCTGGTGGTCGAAGCCGCTGAGATGCACTCCCGTACCAACCACGCGGCCGGCCGATGGTGTGGACCGCCCGCCTGGCAGGCGGGGTGCTCATCCGACTGTCCGCTGCTCCCGACGAGGCGGCCGGGGAAGCTCCTGGAGTGCGAACACGCGACAGTTGCCTAGACGGTCTCACCAGACGGGCGGGTCAACGGCGACCTGCACCTGCCCGATCCCCTGGCGGCGCCCTCAACGCCAGGATCGAAGGCGCGCCAGGGGGCACGACGTCGACGATGGCCGCGACTCCGTCAGTTGCGGGGCCAGACCCGCACCGGTACTCGCGGGAACGCCGCCGTCAGGAACTGCTCGGTGAGGCCGTCGCGCACGGTGGCGTCCGGCCAGGCGTCGAGCACCTCGGGCAGGGTGCGGTGACCAACGGTGAGATGCAGCAGGGCACCTGGTGGAATGGCGGCATGGGGACTTGCGTCAGCGCTCGGACCCGCCACGCTGCTCCGTCTCGCCGTCACCGCCGTCAGCTCACCGTCGTCGAACTCGAGGTGAGCGCTCGCGGTGTAGGTGTCTATCACGAGTGTGGGCTCGGGCCACCGCAGATCGGCCGCCTGCCAACGGCTGCGTAGCAGCGGGGCGAGGCGGGCAAGCAACTCGATGGGGTCGCCGGTTCGGGCGTACCAGGCTCCGGGGCGCGCTGGTATCCCGCTGGGCCCGATCCGGGCCAGGAGATGGTCCGCGTCGAGCAGCGGGCGCACTGCATGGAACGGACGCTGGGCCGTCGCGGCGTAGCGCCGACCAACCTGGCCGAGATAGGCGTACATCGCGGCGGCGGCCTCCGGCCAGCGCTCGGCAGGCTCGCAGGTCGCGGCGAACACGGTCAGCTTTCCCGCCGCGGAGAGCGCGGTACCGTGCACGAGATATCCCTGGACGTGCGCGCCGTGCAGCAGTACGGCAATCTCACGGCGAACGACATCCTCCGCACGGCGGCCCACAATCTCGTACCGCCAGACGGCGGCGTCGCGTGGGCAGACCAGGGCGTCCCCGTCTGCCTGCCGTCGGTCGAGGTCGGCAAGGGCGTCTGCGTCGGCCGCGGTGGCGGAGCGGACGGTCCACCGTCCCTGGTGGGCGTCCGGTAGGGCGGTGGCCGGCACGGTCGGTGCGCCGCTGTTGGTCAGGGCGTAGTCGTAGCCAAACCGGCGGTAGAAGTGCGGAATCCCTTCGATGATCTGGAGTGGCACGCGATCAGTCGCGCAGCGGTCGTGCAGCGCGGCGAGTAGCCGTTCGGTGAGCTGGTTGCCGCGATGTTCCGGTGCCGTGCCCACCAGCTCGACCTGGATCACCGGCAGCCGAATTCCGGCCAGGCTCCACTCCTGACGAAGACCGACCAGACTGGCCGCCAGGCGACCGGTGGCGGTGTCCTCCACGACCAGGAAGTCGTCGAGTGTGACCGAGGGATGCCCGCTCAGTAGATCGTGGACCCACGCGGTGATCCCCGCGTGTGGTTCTCCGCCGGTGGTCGCCTGCAGTTGAACGGCCGCCTGTAGTCGCGCGATCTGATCAACGTCCGACTCGCGACCACGCCGAATCCTGTAACGGTCACTTAGGCTTGTCATGCCTTACGTTCTACCGTCAGGTGATCGCTCGTAGGACGTGACGCCGCACACGTCGGGTGCGCAAACAGTGCAGCAGCCCACGGCGTTCGACAGCAGAGGTGCGGTTGCGGGGTGACGCCGTAGCGGCTTCGTGGTCGGACCGGGGTTGGGGGGAACGTGGCGCGGGCGGTGAGGTGGCCTGCCAGGTCCGCCGCGACGCGGATGCCGTGTTCGTCAGGAAAGGAACGGTCGTGCAGGCGGACGGACACTGTCGGGTCGTTGTGGCAGCGGACTATCACGGCGGATGTCGTCGTCCTTCACGTCCTCCGGGGTAGCGGTTCCAGGTGCCACCACCACCAGTAGCGGTGGGTGGTGGTGGAGTGATCAAAACAACGCAAATAGTTGATCTAGGCCCGCACCCGGGTGACTGCTCGTGATGGCGGGGTCGCCGTAGCACCCGCTTGCGTAGCGGGTTGCGGTCGTCGATGAAGAGCCGGTCGAGGGCTGGTGGCTCTCGGCGTGTTGCTGAGATCCGTGGCGCTGGGCTGGTCGCGGGTCGGCGGGGTCATTCCGGGGTTGGGTTCGCTGGTTGTGCTGGCGGGTGTGGGACGAGGTCGGCGATGTGCTGGGCGAGGTATCGGCGCATCGGGTCGGGCATGGGTGTGCCGGTGAGTGTTTCGTGGAGCCAGAGGCCGTTGGCGGCGAGGCGCGCGATCAGCGCGCGGAGCTGGTCGGTGGTCAGGGGTGGGGTGTGTGGTGTGGGTGGTGTCCAGCGGTTCATCACGTCGATGAATGGCGTGCTGGTCGCGGGTTCGGTGGTGGTGTGGAAGATGAGTTCGAGTTCGGCGCGGGTGGCGCTGTGGGCGGTGACGGTGGCATAGGCGGTGAGCCGTTGGGCTGCGCTGATCGTCTCGGCGGGGCCGCCGGCCGCGTTGGTCATCGCGGCTTCCCATTGGGTGGCGAGGCGCTCCTGCACGGCGTGTAGGAGCGCCTCGCGGGTGGAGAAGTGGTAGACGAGTCCTGCTTTGGTGATGCCGGCTTCCTCGGCGACGGTCTCGTACGTGACGGCCGTGACGCCGTCACGTTCGATGACGCGTAGGGCGGCATCGAGGATGAGGATCCGCTTGCTCGGTCGCATGGTCGGCCATTCTGCCGTTAGTGCTCGGCGGGAATGACGCCGGATGCAGTGCCGGGGCCGTGGTGACGCAGGAGTCGTCCGGTGAGTGCCGCGCCGGCGGTGAGGGCGACGGCCACGACAGCGATAGTGATCAGGTAGCCGATGTCGTAGGCGGTGTGCGCGGCGGTGATGACGGCCTGGTCGCCGCCGGCTGCGGCGAGGGCGTCGGGCAGGCTGTCGCCGGCCACGGTGGGCGCGCCGGGCGGGAGGCGGACCACGGTGGTGTAGACGACGGTGACGAGGCTGCCGAGCAACGCGACGGCGGTCAGCGCCCCGAACTCGTAGGAGGTTTCCCCGACGGACGCCGCCATGCCGGCGCGGCGGACGGGGGCGTTGCCGACGATCGCGGTGGAGGCGACGGACATCGTCGCGCCGAGTCCGGCGCCGGTGACGATCATTCCGGTGACCAGGACGGGGAGGCCAGCGTGCAGGCCGAGGGCGACGAGGATGACGCCGGGGACGGCGAGGGTGAGGCCGCCGGTGATCAGTGGCAGCAGCCCGGTGCGGTGCAGGACCGCGCCGCCCAGCAGCGCGGTCGGCAACGCGCCGGCCGCGACCGCCGCGACCAGCAGGCCCGCTTGCAGGGGGGTGAAACCCGCGACGAGCTGGAACCGCTGGGTGGTGACCAGTTGGAGCCCGGTGATGGCGAACAGGGCGAGCGCGGCGGCCAGCACCCCCGAGGTGAAGGCCGGGTTACGGAAGATCGCGAAGTCCAGCAGTGGGTCGGCCAGGCGCCGCTGCCGGCGGACGAAGAGGGTAAGCCCGACGGCCGAGGCGAGCACCGCGATCGTCAGCACGGTCGGCGACGGCGGTTGGTGTGCGAGTTCCTTGATCGCAAACACCGCGCCGACCAGGCCGACCATCACCTGCAACGAGGACACCAGGTCCCATCGCTTGCTCGGGTCCGGGTCGTTGCGCGGCGCGACGAGCAGCGTCGCGGCCATGGCGGCGGCGGCGACCGGAACGTTGACCAGGAACACCGAACCCCACCAGAACGTCTCCAACAGCGCCCCGCCCACGATCGGGCCGAGCGCGGCACCCACCACGGCCAGGGAACCCCACACCGCGATCGCGACGTTGCGTTCCCGCTCCACCTGGAACGTCACCCGGATCAGGGCCAGGGTGGCGGGCATCATCGTCGCCGCGCCCACCGCGAGTAACGCCCGTGCGGCGATCAACACCCCGGTGTTGGGCGCGAACGCCGCCAGCAGGGAGGCGACGGCGAACACGAACAGCCCGACCAGGAACATCCGTCGGTGCCCGACCCGGTCGCCCAGCGTGCCGCTGCCCAGCAGCAGCCCCGCCATCACCACCGGGTAGGCGTTGATGATCCACAAACTTTGCGTGCCGGTGGCCCCGAGACCGGCCGTCAGCGTCGGCAGGGCGGTGTACAGGACAGAATGGTCCAACGTGATCAACAATAGTCCCGCGCTGACCGTGACCAGCAACCCCCACCGCTGCGCCCTCGTCGGCGCCTTCCGGTCCGTTTCCGCAATTTGCATACCGTAACTGTACTCGGCGTATAGATACGGTGCCTGGTTAACCAGGTCACACGTCCCCAGCCCAGGGGCGGTCACACGTCTCCCGGGCAGGGACCCGTACCTGAGCTGCGCGAAGTTCGTCGCGACGACTCGAACACAACCTCGCCGTCGACGCCGCTGGCAGCGAGATGTCGAACGCCACCGCTGCACCGCCGAGCGCATCGAGAGACTCGTGACCGACTTGGGTGAGGAGCTCGACCAGCCGGCCGATCCAAGCGCCATCGAGCTTGATCCTGATGCCTCCACGTGATCACGATCAGGCACGATGGTGGGCATGCCAGCTGTCCGCGTTGATCGTGACAACGCATTTCGCGTCAACACGGTTGGCCTGCAGGCAAACCCGTTTCCGCTGTCGATCAGCGTCACGCCCCACGATGGCGTGCACCGCGTCCAAGCCACCGCCACGCGGGCCTACGACCTGGTTGACGCGCTGACAGCCGACGCCCACCACACGGCCGTGGTCCTCAACGTCGGACAGAACAACTGGTTGAACGACGACGACGCGCCCTGGCCGTTGCTACGGATCGCGGGAGAGCAAAAAGTCGCAGCGGCCTGCCACGACATCCGATGGGCGGCGTCCTCCCGCTTCGAGTCTGATGACATGCTGACCATGCCCTGGCAACAGCTACCCAGATTCCTCAGCGGCTGGAGCCCCTACGAGCTCGAAATCCTTGACGCCCCTGGGCCACTGGACGACATCACGGCCGACGAACTGGCTCTAGCCGTCAACACCTTCGACGGCTCCAGCCTACTGCTGCCTCGCCTGCCCACCTCCGGCTTCTACTACGCGGGCCACGACGACTGCTACCTATACGCCGAGGCCACCGACCCGCAGATGCCCATACGTCTGCTGACGCGCCTGCTTACCCTGTTCGTTGGCTCATCACTGCTCGACGACGACACCGAGGCTCTTACCATTGCCGAGCCCGATCCGGCCCTCGCAACCGCCCTCCTGGAAGCCAACCGCCACTGGATCGGCACCGTCAGATCCACCAAGCCCGACGGCACCGTGGCCATCGGGTTCGCGCCCACCGACACCACGTGGCGCCTCGCCGGCCCCCTCCCGACCCTCGCCACCACCTCGGTGATCTTCGACCTCGCTACCGGCAGCTGGCGCATGTCTCCCGGGAACGACCACTGCCAGGATGCTTGACTTGTCCACATACGTAAGTGTCTTGTATTCGTGTTCTTGGCTCGTCCAGCAATCACGGTGAGTCACGCCGAGCATGGTGCTGGCAGCGAGATCTGCATCCACGATCATCGTCTGATGACGCGAGTTGTTCCGGTGCGGCGGGGCCTGATTCGTCAAACAGCTCCGGGCCTCCGGCTATCCGGTCTTGGAAGCTGACGTGGCTCGGCTCTCGCCGTACCTCCGCAAGCACATCAACGTCCATGGCCACTACTCATTCCAGTTGCCCGAACTCGGCGGCGCCAGGCGTATGCTGCGCGACCCGGACGCGGGCGACGAGGACTGACTGCGTGCTGCATCCGACGATGTCTGATTACGGGGTCGTCGTGTTCGAAGCAGTCAGGTCGAGCCAGTGCGCCCAACGGTCGAGCTGCTGCGGAGAGGTTCAAAGCTCGGTGAGGAACTCCAGCATGTGATCGTGCACTGCGGCTCGCTCGGCTGCGGTAACGGGGCGGTATCCAAGGCTCGCCACGGCAGGAGGGCGGCGGCGCCGAGTTGCAGCGCTGGTTCTGTCCGTGAGTCCGAGAGCCGGTAGTCTGCCCCTCTCGCAACCGCCCGACCGTTCCAGAAGTTCGTCAGCGAGTTCGAGAACCACCTGTCGGGGCAAGCCGGCGGAGCCGGTGCGGCAGCCGATCGCCGGTCGAGGCTACGAGCCCAAGCCACTGCGGTGATCGTCCCAGCCTGCTGACACCCGCGGTTGGTGCAGGTCGGCCTCCGATCCTCCTGCCAGCCGCCTTGAAAACCGTTACGCGGCGGCGCACCCCCCTCACTAAGCTGCGGCGGTGAACGCACCCGTGGAGATTCGTGAGTTGCACGCCGACGACATGCCGGCGGCGTGGGAGCTGGGCCGGCTCGCGTTCGGTCTGTCGTCGCCGACACCGCAGTCCCCGGTCGCCGTGCCGGGCATCACCCGTTACGGCGCCTTCGACCCCAGTGGGCGGCTGGTGGGCAGAGCCACCGATCTGCACCACGAGCAGTGGTGGGCCGGGCGCCCGGTGACCGCGGCGGACATCGCCTCAGTTGCGGTGTTGCCAGAGGCGCGCGGACGCGGCGTGGCGCGGTCGCTGCTCGGCGCCGTGCTGCGGGGGGCCCGGGAACGCGGCGCGGCGATCAGCGCGCTGTTTCCGACCGTGGCGGCACCGTACCGGAGCTGCGGCTGGGAAACCGGTGGCACGCTGCGCACTGTCGACCTGGCCACCATGGCGCTGCCCCGGCACCGGCCGTCACCCCACCTCTCGGTCAGCCCGGGCACCGCCGCGGACCTGCCCGCCGTCGCGGAACTGTACGAGCGGGTGGCCCGGCACCGGTGTGGTCTGCTGACCCGGCGAGGACCACTGTTCGATGACACCGGCGAGATGGCCGCCCTACCGCCCGGCGTGGACGGGCTGACCCTGGTGCACGACGGGGACCAGCTCGTCGGGTACGCGAGCTGGGAGCGCGGCCAGGGGTACGACGCGACAGCCGTGCTGAGCGTGTTCGACCTGTTCGCCGTTACGGCGGAGGCGGCCCGAGAGCTCGTCGGCGTGCTTGCCGGCTGGCAGAGCGTCACGCCGACACTGCGCCTGTGCCTGCTGGGTCACGACGCGGTGCGCGCGCAACTGCCCCTGGAGATCGCCCGTGAGCACCAACAACAGATGTGGATGCACCGGCCGGTCGACGTCGTCCGGGCGGTGCAGAGCCGTGGCTGGCCGCCACATGTACGGGGCCAGGTCGTTTTCGCGCTCGACGACGTCCTGGCACCGTGGAACACCGGTTCCTGGCGCCTGGAGGTCGCCGACGGCTCAGCCAGTTTGCAGCGTACGGACTCTGAACCCACGCTGCGCCTGGCCGTACAGGGCTTCGGGTTGCTCTATCTCGGTGCCACGACAGCGCAGGCCGTCGCGGAGGCCGGCCTGCTGCGCTGCGTCCCGGGGGCAGACCTCGGGGCGCTGGACCTGCTCGGCGCGGGACAGCAGGCGGAACTGCTCGACTATTTCTAGGGCGTCGCAGGTCAGTCCGCGAGGACGACTTCAAGATCCACGCCGGGCATCTCCCGTGCGTCATGCCCGGCCTGCGAAACCTCGCCATCGGCGTCCACCGTCAGAATGGCCACACCAACATCGCCGCCGCCCTACGCCGCACCGCCCGCGACTGCCGCAGACCCCTGGCCGCCCTCGGCCTTACCGGATGAATCCGGACAGACCTCGATCATGCAAGCAACCCTGTTTCCCGACCCCGTCCCTTACGAAGTTGAGGCGGAGCGTTCCCGACCCACGCCCCCCCCTGCGAAACCGCAGGTGAGACACGAGGCAGGGGACCTGCAGCATGCTCTACACGGTGGACCTGCGGAAAGATGCCGGCACGGCCCGCCCGCAACCTGGGGAATCGATAAACCAGCAGGTCAGAGCCCCTTTTCTGCAGGTCTACGTCAGCCCTGACGATCAGGAACAGGCATCAGTCAACGCACCTAGGGGGCGCTACCGGTCATTGCGCCTACCCTGGGTCCCCAGTCTCCACACCGCCAGAGAAGGTGATCTTGTTTTAACGGGACTTCTCCGAGCGTTGGTCCTCAAGGGCCGGGGTGCGGGGCGTACGGCTCGGCGGCCCGCGTAAGAGGTTGATCGACTTCCGTATCGTCGTTCGATATGGAGATTCTCTTCGTGCTGCTCGCCGCGGCCGTCCTCACCTTCTGGTTCCTCGGGCATCGGCGTACGCCGGCGGGCCGGCGCGGCTCGTCGGCGTACGTGTCGTCGGCACCCGGCGCCACGGCAGACGGCGGTGGTGGTGGTGGTGCCTCCTGCGACAGCGATTCGAGTGGGGGCGGATGGTTCTCCGGCGGGGACAGCGGTGGAGCTTCCTCCGGCGGAGACAGCGGCAGCAGTTGCTGACGGCGGACGGTATGGCGCAGCCATCGTCGGCAACGGGCCAGACCAAACGGTTCAGAGGTCCCGGTATCGCTGGCGACGACCTGCCGGCCACCGACACCCGGCCCGCCAAGGGCCGGGCCACGCGCCGCCACGGCGCGTGAACCCGCACAATGTGCGGCGTGCGGTCGGCCCAGTCGTAGCTTTCAGCCCGGAACCAACAGCTCAACGCTCTTCAGATTTCAGGCATCTTCCCTCAGGGGCTTTCAATCTCCTGCGATGTAATGCACCGACTTGATGTCTACCGCCTGTCCGATATGGTGTCCGCAGTGCACGGCATCGTCACCGACCACACCAACGTCGGTGACGATCTGGCCATCGTCGCCACCGCCAGCGCGAGCGCCGCCAGCGAAGTCGACTGGCTGACCCGGGTGGCTCGGGCGTACAAGGATTCGCCGATCCTCTCCGCCGCCAGGCTCCAGTCATCGGTCAGGGAGTTGGCATGACGTCACGACCGACGGCTGTCTTCGACCAGTGCCTGCTTCGTGACCCGCACTCGCGGTACAACGCGCTGCGGGACCAGGCTCCGGTGCATCACGTCCTCACGCCAGACGGAGCCCCCGCGTGGCTCGTCACCCGATACAACGACGTGCGAGCGGCATTCACCGACCCACGCCTGTCGGTCGACAAACGCTTCAGCGGTACCGACGGCGAGCACGGTTCGTCGCTGCCCCCCGAGCTGGACGCGCATCTCCTCAACCGCGACCCGCCCGACCACACTCGACTTCGACGTCTGGCAGCTGCCGCCTGCACGCCTCGCCGCGTCGCCGACCTGCACCCCGCTGTGGAGAGAATCGTCAGCACGCTGCTGGACGGTCTCGCCGGCCACGACCGGGCGGAGCTGATCGGCTCCCTCGCGTCACCATTGCCCCTGCAGGTCATGCATGAACTCCTTGGCTTGCCCACCCAGGCCAACATCGACTTTCGGACGTGGACGAACACGCTGCTGTCCGCCGACGCCAATCAACCCGCCCAGTCACGAGCCGCCATGGCCAACATGCGGCGTTTCCTGATCGAGCAGTTGGCGCACAAGAGAGCGCAGCCCGGCGACGACCTGCTGACCGGTCTCCTGGCCGCCCGTGAGGACGACGACCGGCTCACCGACGATGAGCTGGTCGCCATGGTCTTCCTGCTGATGTTCGCGGGCTACGACAACACCGCCGCGCTCATCGGCACCGTAACCCACGCGCTGCTCACCAACGCAGAGTTACACGAGGCGGTGCGCGGCGGGTCGCTCGCCCTCGACGAACTCATCGACGAGGTCCTGCGGTGGAATCCCGCCTTTCCGCTGGCCGTACGACGGTTCGCCCGGGAGCCCATAACCATCGCTGGTCAGACGATCCCCGCCGGTGATCGCATCTGGCTGTGTCTGGCTAGCGCGAATCGCGACCCCGCGCAGTTCACGCAGCCCGACGAACTCGGCATCATAGGCCTCCGCCGCTCGCACCTGTCATTCGGGCACGGCATCCACTACTGCCTGGGCGCGCCACTCGCCCGCCTCCAGACGACCATAGCTGTCACCAGCCTGCTCAACCGCTTCCCTGAGATGCGGCTGGCGGTGCCCGCCCACGATATACGGTGGCGGGAGTCGTTCCGACTACGCGGACTGATCGCCTTGCCGGTCTACCTGTAGGCCTAGTCGTAGCTTCCAGCCCGAAAACCAACGGCAACGCTGGTCAGGTTACTACGGCTAGGCTCATCACTGCTCGATGACGACACCGAGGCTCTTACCATTGCCGAGCCCGATCCGGCCCTCGCAACCGCCCTCCTGGAAGCCAACCGCCACTGGATCGGCACCGTCAGATCCACCAAGCCCGACGGCACCGTGGCCATCGGGTTCGCGCCCACCGACACCACGTGGCGCCTCGCCGACCCCCTCCCGACCCTCGCCACCACCTCGGTGATCTTCGACCTCGCTACCGGCAGCTGGCGCATGTCTCCCGGGAACGACCACTGCCAGGATGCTTGACTTGTCCACATAACGTCCGTGGTCGGGTTCGCGTTCACCGAGCTGCTGAACTTCCGTCTGCTGCCCCGGCTGAAGAACATCGGCAGCATCCGCGTGTACCGGCCCGACGGCACCCCGCCCGGCTGGCCCGCGCTCGGCGGCTCGCTGACGACCCGGGCCATCAAGTGGGACCTGATCGCCCAGCAGTACGGCCAGATGGTCAAGTACGCCACCGCCCTGCGCCTGGGGACGGCGGAGGCCGAGCAGGTGCTGCGGCGCTTCACCCGCGGCGGACCGCCGCATCCCACCTACGCCGCGCTCGAAGAACTGGTCCGCGCGGTCCGTACGGTCGTCGCCTGCGACGACCTGGCCAGCCCCGGGCCTGCGCTGGGAGATCCACGGCGGCCTCCAGGTCGTGGAGAACTGCAACAGCGCCAACACGGTCCTGCACTACGGCAAGGACGGCGCCCTGACCGGCTCGGACAAGGAGCACGCCGAGACCTCGATGCGCGCCCTGCACCTGCTCCAGAGCAGTCTCGTGCACGTCAACACCCTGCTGCTTCAGCAGGTGCTCGCCGAGCCGGCCTGGGCGAAGAATCTGAGCGAGGAGGACCGGCGCGGGCTGACCGCGCTGTTCTGGTCGAACGTCAACCCGTACGGGCACCTTCCGCCTGGACCTGGACAAGCGGCTCGACCGCTGCCGTGCCCCGTCCCCGCACCCCGGCGGACATCGCCGACCGATCGAGTACGGGGACACGATGAGGGCTTCGCTGATCTCACCGGCCCCCGGATGAACGGGGCCGTGTGGCCGGACGCTCGACCCGGCGGCCGCCGGGTCGAGGTGCTGTCCTGGCCGGATGGCGGCCGGTGCGGTTAGGCGTCGCTGGTGTCGGTCGGTGTCGCCTCGCCGAGCATGGCGAGGGTCAGCACGTTGCCGGAGATGCCCCAGCCGCCGTCGGCGACCTCTTCGACCAGCACCATGGTGTTGTTGCGGGCGCGCTCGCCGTAGATCTCGACGTACAGCTCCGTGGTGCGGGTGACGATCTCCTCCTTCTGCTTCGGGGTGAGGGTCTTCTCGGGGACCTTGAAGTTCGCGAAAGGCATGGCTGGTTGTTCCTTCTCACAGTGGGGCGTTACCGGGAGCTGCCTGCGGTGAGCAGGCTGTCCAGTCCGAGGCGGCGGAAGAAGTCGGCGCGGACGCGGTCGGCGACCGCGGAGACGACTTCGCTGCCGTCTCGGCTGGGGTCTATGTGGGTGCGCAGCGGCCGAGTGCCATGTGCCATCGCGACCAGGTGCACAACGGCTTCAGCGACGTCGGTCACATCGGCGTCCGAAGGGATGAGCGCGGCCAGGCGCTTGCCCAGATCGCCCATCAGGGGGCGGTGACGCTGGTCGTAGATTTCCGCACGGTCGGCGTCGGCGGGGGCGCCGGCGTTGGTTAAGTGGCTGGTGCCGGTGGTGAAGGCACCGGGCACCACGATCGCGGTATCGATGCCGAACGGAAGCACCTCGGCGGCATAGCTGACTGCCAGGGCGTCCATCGCGGCCTTGGCGGCGAAATACGGGGCCAGGAACGGGGGCAGCCGCCACGGGTGCTGGAGCTGCCGATCCATACCAGCAGCCCCGAGCCCTGCTCACGCAACTTCGGCAGGGCGGCGCGGTTGACGCGCTGCGTGCCCAGGACGTTCACGTCGTACAACTCTGCGAGTTGCTCAGCGGTGAACGCCTCGGCGGCGCCCAGGACCATGTGCCCGGCGTTGTGCACGACCACATCCAGCCGGCCGCGCTCGGCGAGGATCCGGTCGACGGCGGCGTCGGCGGAGTCCTCAGACGTGACGTTCAGCTCGACAGCCTGTACGTCGACCTGGTGGTCGGTGCCGTAGCGCGCCAGGTCGGCCACCGCGGTCGCGTTACGGGTCGCCATCTGGCGGATGCCCGCGTACACGGTGTGCCCGGCGAGGGCCAGCGCACGCACGGACAGCGCCCCAATGCCGCTGGAGGCCCCGGTGACCAGGATGGCCTTTCCGGTGCCGTCGTTCCTCATGACAGGGCCTTTCGTTGATCGATGGGGTGGCTGCTGCGGGCGGTTCAGATGATTCCGCCGTTGGCGCGGACGACCTGTCCGTTGATCCAGTGGCCGGCCGGGGAGGCCAGGAACGCGACGACCTCGGCAATGTCGGACGGGGTACCGAGGCGCTCCAGCGGGGGCTGGGCGGCCAGACGGGCGATGGTCTCCTCGTCCTTTCCGTCCAGGAACAGGTCGGTGGCCGTGGGGCCGGGCGCGACGGCGTTGGCGGTGACGTGCCGGCCCCGCAGCTCCCGGGCCAGGATCAGCGTCAGCGCCTCGACCGCGCCCTTGCTGGCGGAGTACGCGCCGTAGTTCGGGAAGGCCAGCCCCACCACGGACGTGGAGAACGTCACGATCGCCCCGCCGGGACGCACCCGACGGGCGGCCTGCTGGACGACGACGAACGTGCCGCGGATGTTGGTGCGGTGCAGGTCGTCCAGGACGGCCAGGTCCAGCTCGGCGATCGGCGCCATGTGTGCCCGCCCGGCTGCGTGCACGACGACGTCGACACCGCCGAACTCTGCCTCGGCCGCGTCGAACAGAGCCGCGACGGCGTGTTCGTCGGCGACGTCGGCGCGTACCGCTATCGCCCGGACGCTGCCGTTGGCGGCGGCCTCCTTGACGGCGGCTTCGGCTTCGTCCTGGTTGCCGGCATAGCCGACCACGACGGCGTACCCGTCGGCGGCCAGCCGGCCGGCGGTCTGGCGGCCGATGCCGCGCGAGCCGCCGGTGACGATCGCGACACGGGGTGAGGCGGAGGGCTGGGCCGGGGCAGCGAGCCCGTTCAGGGAAGTAGGGATAGGCACTACTGACTCTCCTGTGGTGGATGCGTGTCGGGTCGCGGTCTCGCCGTCGCCCTGCGGTGTCCTCCACAATCGGCCGGTCCCCCACCCCTAGCCAGGGCTGCGTCTACCCAGGGGATGCCACCCCCTGGCTACGGCTCGGCGCGCGAGCGACCATGAAGGGGTGAACCTTCCAGAACTCGGCGCCTTCCTCAGGACACGCCGCGACCGTGTCCGACCCGCCGAGGTCGGTCTCCCCCAAGGCCCGCGCCGGCGCGTCCCCGGGCTGCGCCGCGAGGAAGTCGCCCAGCTGGCAGGGCTGTCAGCCGACTACTACACCGAGCTGGAGCGCGGCAGCGCACAGAACGGCGTGCAGCCCTCGGCCCAGACCCTGGCCGCCCTCGCCCGAGCCCTGCGCCTGAACGGCGACGAGCGCGACCACCTGTTTCATCTGGCCGAGCGGCCGGTCCCGCCGTCGGCACACGGACCGTCGGCACACGTGCAGCCCGCGCTTCTCGGACTCCTGGACCGGCTGTCCAACACCCCCGCGCGCGTCATCACCGACCTGCACGAAACCCTGGTGGAAAACGACCTGGCCCGAAACCTGCTCGGCACGTCCCCGGCGCACCACGGCCCGGCGGCGAGCTTCGTGTACCGCTGGTTCACCGACCCTCATGCGCGCGAGAGGTACCCGGTCGAGGATCACCCACACCACTCCCGGGTGTTCGTGGCCGACCTTCAGGCAGCGGCCGCGCGGCGGGGCCGGGACGCGGAGGTCACGAAGGTGGTCGCCGTGCTACGCCACCGTAGCCAGGAGTTCGCAGCTCTCTGGGACACCCACGACGTCGCGGTGCGCCGCATGGACCACAAGAAGATCGTCCACCCCACGCTCGGCATCATCGAACTCGACTGTTACAACCTGCTCAGCGAGGACGGACGCCAACGCCTGCTGTGGTTCACCGCGCCGCCCGGAAGCCGGGGAGCCGAGCAGCTGAAACTGCTGTCCGTCATAGGAACCCAGGACCTGAGCGTCACCGACGGCACGGCACCGGAGGGCTTGTCCGCGGCCGAATCCGGATCGCAGCGCTGACCCGCGCCCGCCCGATGTCCACCTGCGCCGCCCCGGCCGGCTCGCCGTGCCGCACCGGCAAGGGCAAGGTGGCCATCCAGTACCACTTCGGGTACGCCCGCGCCTCGACCGCCCGGCAGTCCCTCGACGCGCAGCTCGACTCCCTGACCGAGGCCCAGGTGACCCGCACCTTCTCGGAGAAGATCTCCACCCGCACCACCAGACGCCCCCACTGGAGGCCGCCGTCAAACTCGCCGGGGAGATCCGCTCTTCACCGGGGGAACGGAAGGGCTCCCACGATCCCTCGGGCAGCATGTTCACCGTGCTGGCCGCCATATCCGGCATGGAACGCGAGTACATCCGCCGCGGTGACTGGGGAGTGGGCCGCCGGTGTGCCCCTGGGACAAATCTGGGAGTCCGGGGCCGGATCGCCCCCCTGCCGACCGCCCCTGACGCATCGACAGGTCGCCCGCTCGGGCGTAGCGGCCGGTAGCTGTCAGTGTCGAGCTGGGCGAGTTCGCCGTCAGGGCCGGGCGGCCAACGCGGCGCGGACCGGGGCGGACTTCGCCGCCGCCTCCGCGACCTCGGCCTCCGGATCACTGCCCCAGGTAATCCCCCCACCGGCCCACACGTGGAGCTGATCGGCGTCGGCGGCGGCGGTGCGAATAGTCAAACCAAGGTCGACCCGACCGGGGGTGACCCAACCCAGCGCGCCCATGCTGGCCCCGCGCCCGACCGGCTCCAGAGCGGCGATGTGATCCAGGGCGGCCAGCTTCGGGGCTCCGGTGACCGAACCGCCAGGGCAGACGGCACGTAGTAGATCTGCCAGGCCGAGCCCCTCGGCGACCGCCGCGGAGACGGTCGACTCCGCCTGCCACAGATCACACCACCGGCGTACGGCGAACAGCTCGTCAACCGTGACGGTGCCGGTACGGGCGAGGCGAGCCAGATCATTACGCTGTAGATCGACGATCATGACATGTTCCGCGCGTTCCTTCGCGCTGGACAGCAGCGCGGTCCGACCGGCGGCGGTGGCTGGACGGGTGCCCTTGATCGGCCGGGTGATCATCCGCCCATCCGTGACCTCGACGAGGGTCTCCGGGGAGGCGCAGCCAATCGCCCATCCGGCACCGGTGAGGACACCCGCATACCGGGCGCCCGGCAACGCACCGAGACGGGCCAGGGCGGGCAGCGGATCACCGGCGTAGCGGGCGGCGGCGTGTCCCACGAGGTTGACCTGGTAGACATCCCCACGGCCGATTGCCGCACGGACGGCACGCACCGCGTCCGCGTGCTGCCAGGGGGCCCAACTCTCCGCCCAGGCGCCGAGCCACCAGCCCGACGATCGGCGGCGGGCTGGACGGCCGCGGGACGCGGGAGCGTGGCCGTATACGACGACAGCCACCTCGGGCAGTGCGGGGGCAGGCGTGGCCGGACCAGGACCGCGGCCGACCCCCAGCGCACCGGCCGCGGCCGAGACGTAGAGGGCAGCCCCGCACACCCGTTGCCCGATTCGCCCCGCCGGCCGAGCGAGGTCATCCAGGGCGAGACCGTGGGCGGCGAGGAACTCCTGGACGAGCGCCGCCGGGTCACCGCCGTCGCCGACGCGCCACTCCCAGCGGGCGCGTTCGACGTGGGTATGCCCGCAGTCCGGCGCCGCCGGCGGAGCAACCGTCACCTCTGCTGGAAGCGTTTCCACGCTATCCGGTCCATTCCGCCTCAACCGTTCAGTGGATTTTCCATGCGGCACGCGCACACCCGCTCGATGCCGGTCGCGTGAACTTGGTACTGTGCGTCACTGGCCGTGTGAAACATGACACAGTTCCCCCACCCTCCGGAGAACCCCGATGTGCCAGCACCAACCCACCTGCCCCTCTGCCGACGCCACCGACCGGGACGCCGCCAAAGTCATCGCCTGCTTCCCTGAACAGGGCTGGAGTCTGCTCTGCAACGGGGTTATCAGTTTCGAGGACACCGGCGAGATACTCCCCGACGGGCGCAGCATCGCCCCGCACCGCGGCCCAGCCCGCCATGCCCTCGTCGCCTAACAATGACTCACAGTAATCATCTGGTTCCGTCGACCCCAGGCTAGCCGCCCGCACCAGGTCACCGGCCCGGGAGTCGACACCAGCCAGCCGGGCGGACAACCCCGCCCGGCCCCGTCGACCCCTCACTCCTCAAACGCCTGCGGCGCCGGACAGGAACACACCAGGTTCCGGTCGCCGTACGCGCCGTCGATCCGCCGCACCGGCGGCCAGTACTTCCCCAGCCGACTCCCCGCCGGATAGGCCCCGACCGACCGCGGATACGGATGCGACCACTGGTCAGCCGAGACCATCGCCGCGGTGTGCGGGGCGTTCACCAGCGGGTTGTCCTCCGCCGGCCACTCCCCCGACCCCACCTTGTCGATCTCGGCCCGGATCGCGATCAACGCGTCGCAGAACCGATCCAACTCGGTGAGATCCTCACTCTCCGTCGGCTCCACCATCAACGTCCCCGCGACCGGGAACGACATCGTCGGCGCGTGGAAACCGTAGTCGATCAGACGCTTGGCCACATCATCAACGCTGACGCCCGTCGCCTTCGTCAACGGCCGCAGGTCCAGAATGCACTCGTGCGCCACCAGGCCCTTGTTACCCGCGTACAACACCGGGAACGCGCCGCGCAGCCGCGCCGCCACATAGTTGGCCGCCAACACCGCCACCCCCGTGGCCCGGGTCAGCCCAGCCGCACCCATCATCCGCAGATACATCCACGGAATCGGCAGAATCCCCGCCGACCCGTACCGGGCCGCCGACACCGCCGGCCGGCCCGAATCCCCCGCGAGCGGGTCACCCGGCAAGAACGGCGCCAGATGCGAGCGCACCGCCACCGGCCCCACGCCCGGCCCACCACCACCATGCGGGATGCAGAACGTCTTGTGCAGATTCAGATGCGACACGTCCGCACCGAACCGTCCCGGCTTGACGAAACCCACCAGGGCATTGAGGTTCGCCCCGTCGACATACACCTGCCCGCCCGCGTCGTGCACCTTCGCGCACACCTGAGCGATACCCGTCTCATACACGCCGTGCGTCGACGGATACGTCACCATGATCGCGGCGAGCGTCTCCCGATGCGCATCGATCTTGCTGTCGAGGTCAATCAGGTCGATGTTGCCGTCGGCGTCACAGCCGACCACCACCACCCGCATCCCCGCCATCACCGCCGACGCGGCGTTCGTACCATGCGCCGACGACGGAATCAGGCACACATTCCGGTGCCCCGCATCCCGCGACTGGTGGAACGCGCGGATCGCCAACAACCCCGCCAACTCCCCCTGCGAGCCGGCGTTGGGCTGCACACTGACCGCGTCGTACCCGGTCACCTCCGCCAGCCAACCCTCCAACTGGACAATCAGCTCCCGGTAACCGGCGGTCTGCGACTCGGGCGCCAACGGATGCACCTGCGCGAACTGCGCCCAGCTCACCGGCTCCATCTCGGTGGTCGCGTTCAGCTTCATCGTGCACGACCCCAACGGGATCATGCCCCGATCCAAGGCATAGTCGAGGTCCGCCAGCCCGCGCAGGTACCGCAGCATCGCCGTCTCCGACCGATGGGCGGTAAACACCGGGTGGGTCAGGAAATCCGACGTGCGGGCCAACGCCGCCGGCAACGCCGGATCCACCTCACCACCGAAGACCGGCACCCCGAACGCCGCCCACACCGCCGCGAGATGCTCCTCCGTCGTGGTCTCGTCGCAGGCAACACCCACCCGGTCGGTATCCACCAGCCGCAGACTCACCCCCCGCCGCTCGGCAGCGGCCACCACCTCGGCCGCCCGACCCGGCACGACCGCCGAGACAGTGTCGAAGAACGGAACATCCGCGACATCCACCCCACCCGCGTGCAACCCAGCCGCCAGCCGCGCCGCCATCGCATGGGTCCGCGCCCCAATCGCCCGCAACCCGTCCGGGCCGTGGTAGACCGCGTACATCCCGGCCATCACCGCGAGAAGCACCTGCGCGGTGCAGATGTTGCTCGTCGCCTTCTCCCGGCGGATGTGCTGCTCCCGAGTCTGCAACGCCAACCGGTAGGCCGACTCCCCGTCCGCGTCCCGCGACACACCGACCAGCCGGCCCGGCAGCATCCGCTGCAAGCCCGCGCGGACGGCCAGATAACCGGCGTGCGGGCCGCCGAAGCCCATCGGCACCCCGAACCGCTGGGTGGTGCCCACCGCGATATCCACACCGATCTCTCCCGGCGGGCGCAGCAGAGTCAACGCCAACAGGTCGGCGGCCACGGTCACCAACGCGCCGGCGGCATGCGCGGCGCTGACCACACCCGTATGGTCCCGCACCGCCCCGGACGCCCCCGGATACTGCACATGCAGGCCGAAGAACTCCTCCGGCAGGTCGCCGCCATCAACATCAACCACCTGCACGTCGATACCGAGCGGCTCGGCCCGACCCACAATCACCGCCACCGTCTGCGGCAGCGTGTCCGCATCCACCACATACACCTGACTCCGGCTGCGACTCGCCCGTCGGGCCAGCGTCATCGCCTCGGCCGCCGCGGTGCCCTCATCGAGCATCGAAGCGTTCGCGGTCGCCAGCCCGGTCAGATCGGTGACCATGGTCTGGAAGTTCAGCAACGCCTCCAGCCGGCCCTGGCTGATCTCCGGCTGGTACGGCGTGTACGCGGTGTACCAGCCCGGGTTCTCCAACACATTGCGCCGGATCACCGCCGGAGTATGCGTGCCGTAGTAGCCAAGACCAATCATCGACACCGCAGCAGTGTTGCGCTCAGCCAACGCCCGCAGCTGCGCCAACGCCTCCGACTCACTGGCCGGCGCCGGCAGGTCCAGCGTGCCCGACCACCGGATCGCCTCCGGGATCGCCGCATCCATCAGCTCGTCAACAGAGCCGTAACCGACGACCTCCAACATCCGGCGTTCGTCCTGCGGATCCGGACCGATATGACGGGCGGCAAACTGCTCTAGGGACATGGACGGCGCTCCCCGGGGACGAGGTCGACAGGTCGGCCTCCCCCTCTGTCGCGCCCACAGACGCTCCACAGTGCCTACCCGTGAGGTCCTTTTGCCTGAGAGGTTCCGGGGAGGATTTGCCCCTTCGGCGCCGCACCGGGTGGTTTCCGGGCGGTCTCTCCCACACGGGTGCGACCGGCGCGACCAACGCTACCAGCGGCCATCCCCACCCGGTTGTCCCCACCCTGGCCACTACCGACCGCACCACCGCCCGCACGGTCAGCCCACCACCACCGGTCCACCCACACCGTCCGCACCAACCGGGACGGCACCCAGCTGACCCGCGCCGTCTCGGACGGCACCGAACCGATCGGCCAGCACCGGCAACACCCGACCCAGCGGAGCATCCACCGTCACCGTCGCATACGCATCGCCGCGAGTCGCGCCCTGGTTGACAATCGCCACCGGAATGCCCAAACTCGCCGCCCGCACCACAAACCGCCGCCCCGACAACACCGTCAAAGATGACCCAAGCACCAACAGCAGCCGCGCGGACTCCACCATGGCGAAACACCGGGCCACCCGCGCCGGCGGCACCGACTCACCGAAGAACACCACGTCCGGCTTCAAAGTTCCGGCGTCGCACCGGGCGCAATCGACCGTACGGAAACCCGCCACCGCCCAATCAGCGAGATCGACGTCACCATCCGGATTCACCCCCGACACCCGCGCCTCAAACCCCGGGTTCGCCTCCGCCAACCGCTGATGCAGCTCCCACCGCGACATCCCGACACCACAACCCAGGCACACCACCTCGTCCAGGCGCCCATGCAACTCCACCACCCCGCCACTGCCCGCCGCGGTGTGCAACCCGTCCACGTTTTGCGTAACAACCCCGTCAACCAGGCCCGCATCCTGCAAACGAGCCACCGCCCGATGCCCGGCATTGGGCACCGCCCCGGCCACCGTGCGCCACCCCAGATAGCTACGCGCCCAATACCGCCGCCGCGCCAACGGATCCCCCACGAACACCTGATACGTCATCGGAGAGTGCCGCCGCGCCGCCCCACTGGCCCCCCGGTAGTCCGGGATACCCGACTCGGTGGAGAGGCCAGCACCGCTGAGCACCACCACCCCACCACCGGAGACCAACCCCGCCAGCACCTCGATCTGTTCACTCACCAGACCCATGCTGCCGCGTCCGTGGCCACCTGCCCACCTCCGCCGCCGATCAACTCACCCGTCGCCGCGCCCGCCGCGCCGCCAACTCGTCCCCCACCACCTCCGCCGCAGCCGGCACCGCCGGCTGCGGCGCCACCGACTCCGCCGGCAGATGCGACAACGACCCCTGGATCTCCTTGAACGCGCCACCGATCGCGATCCCAAAGACCCCCTGGCCACCCTGCAACAGGTCAACCACCTCCTCCGGCGAACGGCACTCGTACACCGTCGTCCCGTCAGAGATCAACGTGATGCCCGCCAGATCCGCCACCCCCCGCGACCGCAACGCCTCAATCGCCTTCCGGATGTTCTGCAACGACACCCCAGCGTCCAGCAGCCGCTTGACCACCTTCAACACCACCAGGTCCCGGAACGAGTACAACCGCTGCGTCCCCGAACCCGACGCGTCCCGCACCCCCGGCACGACCAGACCCGTCCGCGCCCAATAGTCCAACTGCCGGTAACTGATACCCACCGCATGGCAGGCCGTCACACCGCGATAGCCGACCTCACCGTCATCGTCGATCGCCGGCGCACCCGGCCCCGAACCCGAATCGGAATCCCACGGTTCCTGCATCCGGATAACCTCCCCGCCGTGCGGTGCCACGCCCACGTCGAGACGAGCACCCCTCGATACGGCCACCCTATCGCCGCACACGACGGTTACCGGGCAACAACAACACGACACGCCGCGCCCACAACACGCCCAAAGACCGTCACCAACCGTGGTGACACCACGACCAGCGGTCGCACGGTTCAGAGCCGGGTCAACCGGCAAAGTCCTCCGGACTCACCTGGTCCAGGAACTCCCGGAACTTCTCCACCTCGTCCTCCTGCTCGTCCGGAATCACAATCCCGGCCTCACTGAGAACCTCGTCGGCACACCGAATCGGCGCCCCCACCCGCAACGCCAACGCGATGGAATCACTCGGCCGCGCCGACACCCGCACCCCGTCACCAAGCAACAGATCAGCGAAGAAGACGTTCTCCTTCAACTCAGTGATCTCCACCGCCTGCAACGGCGCTTCCAACGCCGCCAACACATCCCGAAGAAGATCGTGCGTCAACGGCCTCGTCGGCTTGACCCCCTGCTGCTCGTAGGCAATCGCCGTGGCCTCGACCGCGCCGATCCAAATCGGCAGATAGCGGTCCCCCTCGACCTCCCGGAGCAGGACGATCGGCTGGTTGCCCGGCAGCTCCACCCGAACCCCGACCACACTCAGCTCGCGCACCGCCGCCTCCGTGTCGTTGTCACCTACGCCGCACCGCACCCCTTCTGCACGGTACACGGACCGCGACCCGGCCGTCCCACGCGCGGCACGCACCGCAAAGGGGTTACCCCGGCAAGCCTACGGCACGCGTCACCGAGCAGATCTCTCCGCACACACCCACCTCACCGCCCCAACGTCGAACGCAACCCCACGCGCACCAACGCCGCGTGCAACCGCTGCGACAACGCCACCAACTCCCGCGCCGTCTCCGCCGCCCGCGCCCGCGCCGCCGGATCACTCTGCCGCGCCAACGGCGTCACCAACTGCGCGAACAACCCCACCTCACGGTCCGCCGCCAACCGATACCCCCGCAGATGCCGCGGCTCCAACCCATATGCCGCCAGGCCTGCCACCGCCTGGGCGATGATCAACGCATCCCCGTCATACCAACCCGGCGGATCCGTCACCACCACACCAAGCCGCTCCAACTCCGCCAGCGTGGCCTCATCAACACCGCTGCGGGCAACCAACTCGGCCCGATCCAACCGCACCTGTGACGACTCGGCCTCCGCCGGCTGCCCCGGCACCTCCCCACCCGGGCCCACCGCCACCAACGCCGGCCGAGAACGACCCGGTTGCTCACCAGTCGCATCCCCAACCGCCAGCTGCTCACGGATCACCCGCAGCGGCAGATACTGGTCCCGCTGCGCGGTCAACACAAACCGCAACCGCGCCACATCATCCCAGCTGTACTTCCGGTACCCCGCCGCCGTCCGCTGCGGCTCCACCAAGCCTTCAGCCTCGAGGAACCGCAACTTCGACAACGTGGCATCCGGGAAGTCCACCCGCAACTGGGCCAGCACCTCACCGATGCTCATCAACGGCTGCGCACGGGCCGACCCCGGCGCAGCAGACGCCGCCGGCTCACTCACCCGCGGCCGGCCCCCTCCTCGGGCCGCGGACCGGCAAGGAACACCACCCGGAACTTGCCGATCTGCACCTCGTCGCCATTACTCAACGTGGCCGCCTCGACCCGCTCCCGGTTCACATACGTCCCGTTCAGGCTCCCCACGTCCCGCACCGTAAACGTCCCACCGTCCCGGTGGAACTCCGCGTGCCGTCGCGACACCGTCACGTCATCCAGGAAAATGTCACTGTCCGGATGCCGCCCACTGGTCGTCACATCGTGGTCCAGCAAGAACCGGGCACCCGCGTTCGGCCCCCGGCGCACCACCAGCAGAGCCATCCCCGGCGGCAACGAACCGGACATCCGGTTCGGCATCACGTCGGTATCCGGCCCCTCCAGGGCCTCTTCGAGCGAGCCGAGATTGAGCGTCGAAGTGACGTCGAGTGGGGGGAACTCGTCGTCTGGGCGCGTCATGGGACCACCTCACGGATCTATTCGGTCAGCGTCGGGTAAGAGCGGGTTTGGCCGCCGGGCATTCTCGCACCCGGCGGCTGGCTCCCCGTGCCAGGAAGGCAACTACACAACGCTCAACTATCGGATTCTCGGTCGACTGGGCGAGCCTAGCCAGCGCCGAAAAGCAGGGCAACCGGACGCGCGGAACCAACCCCGCGCCGGCAGAAGGGCACCACTCAGCCCTCGGTGAGCTCGCGATACGCCTCCGCCGACAGCAAGCCGTCCAGCGCGACTGAATCGGCCACGGTGACCTCGAACAGCCAACCCGCAGCGTAGGGATCACTATTGATCAACTCGGGAGTGTCGCCCAGCGCCTCATTGCACGCCGACACCGTCCCGCCGACCGGGGCGTAAATCTCCGACACACTCTTCGTCGACTCGATCTCACCTACCGAATCGCCGACAGACACCGCCGCCCCCACCTCGGGCAGCTGGACGAAGACGATGTCACCCAGCGCGTCCTGCGCGAAGTGCGTGATACCTACCCGCACCACGCTGTCGCCAGCACCCGCAACCCACTCATGCTCGGCGGTATACCGTAAATCCTCAGGAATCACCAGACGCGTCCTTCATCCATCGTGCGCCAGCCCTCCACATGACAACGCAACCGCGCCGCTGGTCACGTGATCGGACGGGCGTGTTCCAGCTCGACCGGGGCGTGCAGCGCCGAAACCTCGGCCACCTCACGATCCTCAACGATCACCGTACCGCCGTCACCGTCGACTGTTGCCACCACCCCGCCTGGAATGTTCAACGCCGTACGCATCGTCGCCGGGTCCCCGATCACCGTGATCGTATACGGCCCCGTCAACAACCGCCCATCCACGAACACGGAGCCATTCTCCCCATCCAGGAAATACGTCGAGGCGACGATCCGCACCGTCACCCGGTCACCACCGGAAATCTGCATGGCCTCCGCGCCGGCGCCCCGCAACTCCTGCACCGCGTCCAACATCCGAATCGCCGAAATCGCCGCCGCGCCACCGGGCTCGAACCGCACCACCAACCCCGGCCCCTGCGCCGGTAGCGTCCCCGCCAGGATCCCCAACTCGTCCGCCCGCCGCGCCGCCTCCTCCAACGCGGCCTGCCGGCCCTGCTCCCCCGACCGCAGCTGCCGCTGGCTGTCCTCCAACGCCGCGATGTCCTGACGCAGCCGGTCCTCCTGGGCATTCAGGTCATAGAGAATCCGCACCAGATCCTCCTGCCGCGCCGCCGAGGTGGTTGGGTCCGTAGATGTCGTCCGCAACTGCTCCACCAACGTGAACCCCAGCAACGCCAACAACACGAAGATCATCACGGTGGCCGGACTCGTCCGCCGCCACCCCCCGACCAGGGCGAGGGCGGACGTGAATGAACGCCCCGTCGAACGGTCCAGCGTCGTCTCACCCGGCGGCGGCTCCGGATCCACCTCCACCTCCGGCGCCAGCGGACTCAACTCATCCGGATCCGGCGCGTCTGGACGCGGGTCCGGCTTCCCCGTCGGACCCGTCGGCTCCGGCCAGCCCGTCCCCGTCTCGGTGTGCTCGTCACCACTCATCACGACAAACCTACGCCCGGAACAGGTGCCGGCGGATCGCCGCCACATTCCCGAAGATTCGAACCCCCAGCACCACCACCACACCGGTGGAGAGCTGGCTACCCACCCCCAACTGGTCCCCCACATACACGATCAGAGCAGCCACCAACACGTTGGAGATGAACGACACCACGAACTGCTTGTCGTCGAAGATCCGGTCCAGCTTCGCCCGAACCCCACCAAACACCGCGTCCAACGCCGCCACCACGGCGATCGGCAGATACGGCTGCAGCGCCCCCGGCACCGTTGGATCGAGCCACAGCCCGAGCAACACGCCTGCAAGCAACGCCAACGCCGCAATCATCGGCCACCTCCGAAAGAGTCGGGAGACGCCGACGGACCAGACGCCCCAGAACTGACCGACCGACCCGGCGACGGCGTCGCAGTGGCCGATGGCTGCGCGTACTGTAGCCGCGGATCCGGCGCGGCGGGCAGTGTCAGATCATCGGCGTCCCGCACCTCGAACGCCACCCCGGTATCCGCCGCGACCTGCTGCATCGTCGCCGCGATCCGGGTCTGCGCGAACCGCTTCCGCAACTCGTCCGGGCCAATTGCCGACACCTCGTACGGTCCCGTCACCGGGCGAAAGTCGACCAGAATCGCCTGACCCGCCGACCGAATCGTAGACGTTGCCGTCAACCGCTGCCCATTGATCGAGATCGCTTCTGCCCCCGAGGCCCACAGTCCGTTCGCAACCCCCTGTAGGTCGAGGTAGATCACCCGCGGCGGCCCCAAACCCGGATCGGTTACCAACTGCTCGTCCGGCGGCGCATCGGCCAACCGCACCACCACACCGTCCCCTCTCACCCGACCCAAACCGGTGCCCGCCTCCAGCTCGTGCAGCTGCGCCGCCTCTGTTCCCAGCGCGGCAGCCCGTTGCCGGGCCACCTCCGCCCGCAACCCGTCGGCCCGCTCCGACAGCTGGTCGGTCTCGGCCTCCCGCTGCTCGATCTGCGCCACCAGACCCTCCCGGGCCTGCTGGCGCCCCGGCGCAGCGGCCACCGTCTGGCGGTACGCCACCGCGAACAGAAAACCGAGCACCACGAGGACCACGAGGCTCACGGCCCGGACCGACCGGCGCCACCTCACCGCGGCCCCCACCTGACGGCGGGCCGCCGCGTCGGCGTACCCCGGATCGAGCGGATTGCGAAACAGCTCGGTGAGGAAGTCCGGCGCGTACGTCCGCCCGGTCGGCTCCCGGCTCTCCGGTCGAAGCTGTGAGTCGGTCATCGTGCCCTCGCTGCCCGCACCAGCCGCCTGGCCTGCACCACGTACATCGCGCCAGCGACCCAGTACAACGTCAGGCCCCACCAGGCCAGGCTCCAGCCGACCGCGCTGACAACTGTTGCCGGCACCGCCGTCGCCAGCAACAGGATGGGGAACGCGGCCAACAACAGAAATGTCGCCGTCTTGCCCACGTAGTGCACCGGGGGCGGCCCGTACCCGTAGCGACGTAACGTGCCGAGGGAACCCAGCAGCAGCACCTCACGGGCGAGCAGCGCCACCGTGAACTGCCACGGCACCACCTCCCGGAGGGTGAACGCGACCAGCGTGGCCAGGATGTAGAGGCGGTCCACGAATGGATCAAGCAGCTCGCCCAGCCGACTCACCTGCCGGAGTCGCCGGGCGGCCCAGCCGTCCACCCAGTCGGTGGTGCCGCCGACCGCCAGCACCACGATCGCGGCGACATCGGCGCGGGCCACCAGCAGTAGGTAGAGAAAGACCGGAACACCGAGAAGTCGGACGAAGCTGATCAGGTTCGGCAGCGTGAGGACCTGATTGGTGCGGTGGCCGGAGGCGTGCGGAGTGCCAAATCGAGCCGGCCGCTGCGACACCGAACCTCCTCCACCGCGCACGTCGGCGCCCGACCCACACCTGCCAGCCGCGCTGCCGGTCGGCAGGCAACGGCACTACGACCCCAGCGCGGGACCGATCTGTTGGACGCGGCCCGCGATCCCTGGTGATCGCGGGCCGGGCAAGTTGCGCTGCCACTATATCCGCCCTGTCACCGCACCAATGTGCTGCGTCAGGGCGGGTACGTGTGGTTTCCGAGTGTGTAGTGACACACCTTGGCTATAGCGGCCTAGGATACTAGGGTTAATTCAGTGTTCGGATCCAGCTGTGGCCTGAACCCACCGGTTGCGGCTCCTGGCCATCCCACGGCCGCGATACTGACCGGGGGGGGTGAAGGGGTGAACTCGTCGAACGGCGCCGCGGTGGTAGTAGGCGTGGACGGGTCCGAGCAGGCGCTGCGGGCCGTACGCCTCGCGGCCGCCGAGGCCGCCCGTCGCAACCGAATGCTGCGGGTCGTCCACGGCTTCATCTGGCCGCTGCTCCACGTGCCGGTGGGAGCACCGCCCGGCGGACCGCCCGGATCGGGCCTCCGCCGCCAAGCGGAGCAGCTCGTCGCCGACGCAGTCACCGAAGCCGAAGCGACCGTCCCCGGCCTCCGCGTCTCCGGTGAGATCATCGATGGCGAGGCCGCCGCCGTGTTGCTCGGCGAAGCACCAAACGCCGTGCTGATCGTGCTGGGCGACCGGGGTCTGGGCGGCTTCGCGGCCCTGGTCGTCGGCTCGGTCGCGGTACAGGTCGCCACCCACGCCGACTGCCCGGTCCTAGTCGCCCGCGGCACGGAGCGCACCGAGGGGCCGATAGTGGTCGGCGTGGACGGTTCCGCGGTGTCCTCCCCCGCCGTCGAGTTCGCTGCCGAACAGGCGACGCTACGCGGCAGCGAACTCGACGCGATACACGCCTACCGACACCCGGTCGCCAGCGAACCCGGCGACATGCAGCCTCTCGTCTACGACGAGAAGAAGCTGCGCCACGAGGAGCGCCGGATACTCGCCGAATCCGTCGCCGGGTTGGCCGAAAGGTGGCCGGATCTCACCGTCCACCAGCGGACCGTCCGCGGCCGGCCCGCGCCGATCCTCACCGAAGCATCCCGACAGGCCCAACTACTGGTGGTCGGTGGGCACGGACACGGAGCGCTCACCGGTCTGCTGCTGGGCTCGGTCAGCCAGTCCGCGCTGCACCACGCCGACTGCCCCGTCGCGGTCGTCCGCGCCCCAGGCTGACCCCTTCGGCACGGTTGGTCACCACCCCGGACGGGTAGACGCCCGGCGGACAACACTGGTGAGCACGATCGAGGAGGCACCAGATGCCAGCACCACGACCGGGGAACGACGCGCACGGCCAGGACGGCGGCGACCCGATATGAGAGCCGCGGCCCTGGCCGACGGGGCGATCGCCGGCGCGGCCGGCACTACCGCCCTCAACGCCGTCACCTACCTGGACATGACACTGCGAGCCCGCCCGGCGAGTAGCACCCCGGAACGCAGCGCCGGCCGAGTCGCCGACGTGATCCACCTCAACCTGGGACCCGAGCCCCAGGCGGCCAATCGCCGCCTGGGGCTCGGCCCGCTACTCGGATACGGCATCGGGATCGCTGCCGGAGTCGGCTTCGCCCTGCTGACCCAGGGCCGGCCAATGCCTCCGGCCCTGGCCGGTGGGCTGCTCGGCGGCGGGGTGATGACCGCCTCCGGCGGCTCGTACGCCGTCTTCGGGGTCAGCGACCCGCGAACCTGGAGGCGCGGGGACTGGCTGTCCGACCTCATCCCGCACCTGGCTTTCGGCCTGGTCGCCGCGGTGACCTGGAACCGGCTCCGAGCGCCACACGCCTGAGGCACAACCGCACAACCACCGCGCCGCCCGCCCTCCAGACGCAGGGCGGGCGGCGCGGATCAGCTGTCGTCCTCGGCGACCGGCTCGCCCGGGGGCCCATAGCCGGAGACCTGTCCCCGGGGTACCGGACGCCCCTGGTCGCCCTGCGACGCGCCACGGTTACGTGGATGGCCCGTCGGACCGGGTCCCTTGTTGTCCTGCACGTTCGAACCCCGGGCGCTCCGCCGGGCCTCCTGCTGCTGCGGGTTCGTCACCACTGTCTCCTTCCCGGTGGGCGGCGGCACACGCGGCGACCGCCGCCACCCCCGAATACCCACCGACGTCACCGGACATGCAGCGGGCTAACCCGCCCCACGACGGGTACGCCCCGCTGGTGGGAGACAATCACGAGACAGCGCGGGTGCTGCTGGAGCGACGGGGACAGACCTACACCGAAGAGGCCGGGATCCGCCTGGCCGACCGGCCTGGCCCGCTCTACCAGCTGTTGGTGCTCGCCACCCTGCTGAGCTCACGAATTCGAGCCGGCGTCGCGGTGGCCGCCGCCCGGGAGCTCTTCGCCGCCGGCTACCGCACGCCGTCGGCGATGGAGGCGGCGACCTGGCAGGACCGGGTCGACGCGCTCGGTCGCGGGCACTACCGGCGCTACGACGAACGGACCGCCACGCTGCTCGGCACCGGCGCGCGACTCTGCCTGGACCGTTGGCAGGGTGACCTACGCCGGCTCCACCACGCCGCACAGGGCCGGCCGACGCAGCTACGCCGCCTGCTCACCGCCTTTCCGGGCATCGGGCCCACCGGCGCGGACATCTTCCTCCGCGAGGCTCAGGCGGTCTGGCCGGACCTGCGCCCCTTCGCCGACCGGCGCACCCTCAGCGGCGCCGAGCGGTTGGGCCTGCCACAGACCCCGCGGCGGCTCGCCAGCCTGGTGGCGGAGGCGGAATTCGGCCGCTTCGCCTCCGCCCTGGTACGGGTCGCGCTCGGCGAGGAGTCCGCTGGTGCGGTGACGCGGGAGGCACGCCGGTAACCGGTCACTTCGTCGCGTCGCCGCGGGGCCGGGTGAGGTACCACACCAGCAGCGCCGCGAGCACCGCAAGCACGATCAGTCCGCTGGTGACGCCCTCGCCGTCCGGCTGATCCCGGCCAGTCGTTCCGAAGTAGATCACTGCCAGGCCGGTCAGCACCGCCACGGCCGTTCGTACTCCTCGGTCCCTCACACTCAGCGACCTTAGCCAGCAGCAGCGGCAAAGGGATGGCAAACTACCCTTTTCCCCCGGAACAGGGTCAGTCGACCTCCAGGTCGTCGAGCGAAATCTTGTGGCTCATCAACCAACGCGCCAACGCCGACATCCCGAACAGCCACAGCGGCGCCGATTCGGTCGTCCCGCTGGTGGCGAAGATGGCGAACCGGAGGTCGGGCGCGCGGTAGGCCTCGATCCGCCACCGGTGTTGCCGGTCCCGCCAGATCGCCGAAGGGTCCATGCTCAGACGCTACCGAGCTGGCCCCACGCGCGCGGGCAGCTCCGGGACTCGGCCGGCGCCCCCGGCACCGACGAGAAAGAGCAACGCCCCCGAGGCGTGGGCCTTGGGGGCGTTGCCGGGTGCCGGTGTGCAGGTCGCCTCTCGGCGCGTGGCGCGTGGCGGCTCCAGCCAAACGGTATTCCGCGACGGCTTAATGGTGAGGCCCGGGGACACTGGACACACCGACACCCGTGTCAACAGCGTACCCGCCCCAGCCCTTCCTGCCGGGCTGGTGACCGCTGTCACCGTCCGCAGCCATAGGTAGGGCCACTCCCCCGTTGGTTTTGGTGGCTCCCCACACCACCGCTAGGGCATCCTAGGATCCTGGAAGGATGACGAGGTCGCGGAGTTCTCCGCAAGACGCGGAACCGTCAGCGTGGGCGGAGGCTTCTCCGCCTGGGCAGCCCTCCCAGCACTCCCAGCGCCACTCGCACCGGAACCCGGGAGAGCAGGTCGTCGAAGCCAGCCTGTCCCTGACAGAAGGCGACAAAGGTCCGCCAACCCGGCGGCGTCGCCAACAGCCCGTGGAACAGTCCCGGTCGGCGAGAGAACGTTTCCAGCAGATGCTGGCCCGCCCGCATCGACGGGGCCAACTCCCCCGCCACCGCCGACTCGTACCGGCCCAGATCGTCGGCGGCGACAGCTGCCCCCGCCAGCGCACCAGAACGCAGGGCGTAGCTGATCCCCTCCCGGCTCCACGGCTCCAACAGCCCCGCCGCGTCCCCCGCCACCAGAACCCGCCCTCGGCGCAGCGGCGAGCCCTCCTGCCGACACCGGGTCAGATGACCGGAATCGTGCACCGGCTCGACCCCGGTCAGGCCCAGCCGGTCCACGAACGACCGTAGATAGGCCCGGGTCCGCTCCCCCGCCCCCCGCGCGGCAATGACCCCCACCGTCAGCAGGTCGTCCTTCGGAAAGACCCAGGCGTACGAGCCGGGTAGCGGCCCCCAGTCCACCAGTACCCGGCCCCGCCAGCGGGACCGCTGGACCGGTGACACCGGAAGCTCCACCTCCAACCCCAGATCGACCTGGCGGTGTCGCACCCCCACGTGCCGTGCGGTCACCCCCGAGGAACCGTCGGCGCCGATCACCGCCCGCGCGGTCACCGTCGCCCCATCGGCCAGGCGCAGGCGAACCCGGTCAGGCTCCGGCTCCGCCGCCCGGACCGCGACTCGCTGACGCAGCTCTGCCCCCGCGGCGACCGCGGCGGCCCGAAGCCGGTCGTCGAACTCGTCCCGGCGCACCATCGTCACCAGCGGACCAGCCGCGCTCCGACGGGTAAACGCCCGCCGCCCATCCAGGGTGAAGGTCACCCGATCCGCCCGATCATGCGCGGGCACCTCGATCCGGTCCGCCAGCGCTGCCAGCGAGGTGCCGATCAGGCCACCACCACACGTCTTGTAACGCGGATGCACAGCCCGCTCCAGCACGAGGGTCGCCAGACCCGCCCGTGCCGCGACGTAGGCGGCGGACAGGCCGGCCGGACCCGCACCCACCACCGCAAGATCCCAGACGCTCACCGTTGCAGCCTTGGGCCCACGTCAACGTTCTTGGCCAGGACGAGGGGGTTCCGGCGCCGTTGCGACTCGCACTCGGCTCGTCCGCCCCAGCTGGCGCCCGGGCCAGGGCGGCATACCCAATCGGGGGAGCATCTTCGGTCGCCAGCCGGGTAACTGTCCCACGGGCCGACCGCCCGCGGGGCGGCTTCCGAAGGAGGACGACATGCGGCAGGTACAACTGTCGGAGGTCGAGGAACGGGTGTACGACGCGGTCGCGGTGCTGGAGGCCCGCGGCCAGGTGCCGTACCCGGACCTGATCGCCGAGGAGACCGGGCTGACCGAGGAGCAACTTACCGCTCCCCTGCACCAACTCACCGAGAAGAACCTGCTGCACCGCGAGGACTCGCCGATGGCCGGCCTGGACTTCGGCCCTCGGTTCTGTGCCCAACAGCCGACGTGAGGCCACGGCGCATCGGCTCGGGCCGGCAACCCCCGGATGGGTGACCGCCCTCCCCCCGGTCCGCGGACCTCCCCGCCCGGTGGTGACCTGGCCGAACAACAACGCCGAGGGGCGGCGCTTGGCGTTGGTCTGGTCGCCGTATTCATGACCTTGCTCGACGTGAGCATCGTCAACGTCGCCATCCCGTCGATGGAGCGGGCACTCGATGTCGCCCCCAGCGACGTGCAGTGGGTCCTGTCCGGCTACGCGTTGACATTCGGGTTGATGCTGGTACCCGCCGGCCGGTTCGGTGACGGGCATGGGCGACGGACCGTATTCGTCGTCGGCGTCGTCCTGTTCAGCCTCACCAGCGTGGCGGCCGGGCTTGCTCCCACCGCCACCTGGCTGGTCGCTGCCCGCCTGCTCCAAGGCGCCGCCGCCGGCTTGGTCACCCCCCAGGTCACCGGACTGGTCCAGGAACTCTTTCCACGTTCCGAGCGGGGCCGCCCGTTCGGGCTGCTCGGCGCGACCGTCAGCATTTCCACGGCGATCGGGCCGTTGCTTGGCGGCCTCCTCATCCACATCGGCGGGTCCGAGCACGGGTGGCGGTGGGTCTTCTTCGTCAACGTGCCGATCGGTATGTTCGCCGCCGTCCTCGGCTGGCGCCTCTTCCCGCGCCACGCCCAGGGCGTTCCCGACCGTCGCCGGTTCGATCCGGTCGGGTTGCTACTGCTCGGCGCGGGTGTCCTACTTGTCCTCCTGCCCCTGGTCCAGCAGCACTGGCAGGGTCCGACACGATGGCTGACGCTCCCGGCCGGCCTGCTGACACTGGCTGCCTTCGCCGGGTGGGAACGGTGGTACGCCCGCCGCCGCGAACCCCTGTTCGACCCACGTCTTCTCGGCATCCGCTCATACCGGCTCGGCGTCCTGATCGCCCTGCTGTACTTCGGCGGGTTCACCTCGATCTTCTTCGTCCTCACGGTGTACCTGCAGAACGGCCTCGGGCACAGCGCACTCGCCGCCGGGCTAGCCAGCACTCCGTTCGCGGCTGGATTCGCCATCGCCTCCGTGGTGGGCGGCCGGGTCGTCAACCGGGGTGGTCGGTCACTGGTCGCCCTCGGACTGGCCACCGTCGCCATCAGCCTCGTCGTCGTGGTGCTCGTCGTCAACCGGGTCCCCACCGGCGCCACAGTGTCCTGGTGGACCGCCACACCGCTGCTGGTGGCAGGACTCGGCAGCGGTCTGGTGGTCACCCCGAACCAGGCCCTCACCCTCGCCCAGGTGCCGGTGCCGCAGGCGGGCAGCGGCGCGGGCATGCTGGAAACCGGCCAGCGCATCGGGTCCGCCGCCGGCATCGCCACGGTCGGCAGTGTCATCTTCTCGGCCCAGGGGGCAACCGGGGACTGGTTGGTCGCCTTCCACCATGCGATGCTCCTGATCAGCGGAATCGCCGCGCTCGCGCTCTGCCTGGCGTTGACCGACATCGTCCTCGACCGCCGTTGAGCGGAGAAGATTCGACGACGCCCAACCGAAGAAACGGCGAACACGCCGATACGGGGCAGCGGCCGGACCCTACCGGCCGGTAGAAACAGTGCCTATGACGAACACCCTCGACCGTCGTACCCTCCTGCGTGTCGCCGGCGCCTCCGCCGGCACAGCCGTCTTCGCCAGCACCGTCCTCGCCGGACCGGCCGGGGCTACCGGTAGCGCCTTCCGGCACGGCGTCGCCTCCGGTGACCCGTTGCCCGATGGGATCCTGCTCTGGACCCGGCTCACCCCGACCGAGGACTCCCAGCCCGGTTCGGGAGTCGGCCCGGAGGCGACGGTGACCTGGCAGGTGGCCACCGACCCGGATTTCGCGACACTCGCGGCACAGGGCACCCTCGTCACCAGCCCGGACCGGGATCACACGGTCAAGGTTCCCGTCAGCGGGCTAGCGCCAGCCACCACGTACTGGTTCCGCTTCGGCTACGCCGACGCCTGGTCACCCACCGGCCGGACGATGACCGCGCCGGAGGCGGACGCTGACATCGACCGAATCCGACTGGGTGTGGTGTCCTGTTCGAACTGGGAGGCGGGCTACTTCGCCGCCTACCGGCACCTCGCCGAGCGCGGCGACCTGAATCTCGTGGTGCACCTCGGCGACTACCTCTACGAGTACGGCACCGGAGAGTTCCCCGCCGGGGACACCGTGGTGCGGTCAGTCCAACCGGCGCACGAAACGCTGACCCTGCAGGACTACCGCGTCCGACACGCGCTCTACAAGAGCGATCCCGATCTGCAGGCCCTGCACGCGTCGGTGCCGTGGGCAATCACCTGGGACGACCACGAGGTCGCCAACGACCAGTGGTCGGGCGGTGCGGAGAACCACACTCCCGGCACCGAGGGCAGCTTCAGCGATCGGGTGGCGCAAGCACGCCAGGCCTACGCGGAGTGGATGCCGGTGCGCACCGGGGCGGACGGCGCGATCTATCGGCGGTTGCGCTTCGGCCGGCTCGCCGACCTGTCCATGTTGGACCTGCGGACGTACCGCTCCGAACAGGCATCCGGTCTGGCCATTGACGACCCGGAGCGGACGATCACCGGCGAGGCGCAGATGGCCTGGCTGAAGGCGGGCCTGGCTACCTCGGACGCCCAGTGGAAGCTGGTCGGCAACCCCGTCATGATCTCCCGGCTGGATGTGGGTGCCCTTCCCTCCTGGCTGCTCGGGCCGCTGGGCACGTTGCTCGGCATTCCGCAGAACGGCGCGGTGCTCAACGCCGACCAGTGGGACGGCTACAACGCCGACCGCAACGAGCTGATTGACCACCTGTTGGCGACTGACACCCGGGATGTGGTCTTCCTGACCGGCGACATCCACACCTCGTGGGCGAACGAGCTGACCACGCAGTCGACCGGGCTGACCAACCCAGCTGCTGCGGAGTTCGTGGTGCCGTCGGTGACCAGTGACAACATCAACGACTTCCTGGGGCTGCAGGAAGGCAACGTACTCAGTGATCTCGCGTCGGGCCTGATCCGCTCAACCAACCCGCACGTGCGCTGGACCGAGTTGGACGGGCACGGCTACGGGGTGCTGGAGGTGACGCCGCAGCAGTGCCGGATGGACTGGTTCCACCTGGTCGACCGGACCCAGAGCAGCACCGGCAGCCGCTTTGTGACGGGCTGGTCGGTGACCGCCGGCTCGGCACGGCTACGCCGGGAGAGCGCGCCGCTGAGCTGACCGGAGAGCCGGCCGTTGCCCGGGGTGGGCAACGGCCGGCCGGTTGTCACCAGAGCTCGGCGACGAGCTCCGCTGCCTGCTCTTCCCACTGGGCGTAGTGGAACGGGTACGCGGACACCTGCACCGTCTGGGCCGCGGTGGTCAACGGCAGCTGCTGCCAGCCGTTGACGTTCTTGAGACCCTCGAAGAACGCCGTCGCGGCGTACTGCGGGTCGGTGATCTGCTCCGGCGTGCCCCACCCGGTCGAGGGGCGCTGTTGGAACAGGCCCTGCGAGTCGTGGTCGTTGTAGCTGCCCAGGTGGCCGAGGTTGTACAGCTTCGACTCCTGTAGCGCGGTCGCCACGCCGATAACCGCACCCCGCTCGCCGACCCCGGTCGCCTTGGCGACCTCGATGATCTCCTTGGCGTTCGCGCGCTGGGCGTTGTCAACCTGGATGTAGGACTGGGCGCCCTGCACGCCGTAGGGGATCAGTTGTTCACGGCTGGGCGGGCCGGCCGGAGCCGGGGCGGTGTCCTCGGTGTCGCTTGCCGTTGGCTCGACGGCTCGGTCCGCGTCGGCGGTTGACGCTGTCCGGTCCGGCTCAGGGGCTGGTTCCGGTTCAAGATCCGGGTCCGCGGCCTGGCGGCCGGTGGCCAGTTCGATAGCGGCTACGGCGCCCGTGTGCGGGCCACTGGTTACCGATGCCGCGGCGGTGGTCGGTGCGAGAGCGAGACCTCCAATTGCCAGCACTCCCGTCACGCTCATGACAAGCTTGCGGTTCGGCTCTGTCGAGAGCCATTGATGCGGGGTCTTCGCGATGGCCGGGAGCCATCGCGTGAAGTCATGCTTCACGATGTGCCCTTTCGGTCAGGCGAAGCGCTCCGGGATGAGCACTCCTCGAGGAACCACCACGTGGGTTTGGTTCCGGCTGTACCGGGGACACAACCTGATCACCATGCCCGACATTCCGGGATCGCCCCGGATAGAGGCAGCTGCGACCCAGGTCACAGGCGATCGGCGACTGCGTAAAAGTGGCAAACCAGGCAATAGACGCCTATGGCATGCCATCGGGAGATTGGTGCGTCCTGGCCGTAGGTGGACAGGTGGGGTCACGTGTCCACCTACGGCCAGGCCCGCGGACCGACGTGTCCCTTGTCAGCGACCGCACATCACCTCGTCAGTGGCCACGTATCGGGAACGAGACATCGGCGGTCACACCGCGTCCTCCGCCCGATGCGTCGGCGATGCCGCCGGCGGCGGTTCGTCGGCCGGCTGCGGTGACGACGCGGCCCCGGTGGTGAGCCGACGAGTCGGCGCGTCGGCGGTCTGGTTGAGCCCGACCCGCAGCAGCCGCCCGTACGCGCTCGGCGCGATCCGGGCGATCACATCGGGCAGCTTCGCCGACAAGCCGATGAGCACCCGGGGCCGGCGGCGTTCCACGCCGCGCAGGATCACCTCGGCGGCCCGGGCGGGTGGAATGCTGAGCAGGCGATCGAACCGCCGCCGGCCCACCTCGTAGTCGTCCCGGTTGACGCCGCTGCCGATCCGCGCGTTCTCGGTGATCCGGGTGGCGATCCCCCCCGGGTGCACGGAGGTGACACCGACGCCGTCGGCGACCAACTCGTGGCGCAGCGCCTCGGTGAAGCCACGGACGGCGAACTTGGTCGCCGAGTAGGCGGCCTGCCCGGGCGGGGCGATCAGCCCGAACAGGCTGGAGACATTCACCAGGTGCGAGCCGGTCTCCGCCTTCAGAGCGGGCAGCAACGCGTGCGTGAGCTGTACGACCGCCCGGAAGTTGATGTCAACCACCCACTGGAACTCGTCCAGGGTCACCTGGTCGAACCGACCGCCCAGCGCCACTCCGGCGTTGTTCACCAGGAGCCGGATTCGGGGATGGCGAACGCGGACCTGTTCGGCTGCCCCCGCCGTGGCCGCCGCGTCGGCGAGGTCCACGACGACCGGGTCCACCCGCCTGCCGGGGTACGCAGCGCGGATCATGCCCACCACGGTGGCGAGGCGCTCGGCGTCGCGATCGAGCAGGACCAGGTCACTGCCACGAGCTGCCAGGCCATGGGCGAGGGCGGCGCCGATACCGCTGGCAGCGCCGGTGACCACAGCCGTCGCCGAGTGAAAGTCGAACCTACGCACGCGTGGGGCTCCTCTCCGGCGTGCCAGCACGAGAAAACCGGACTCCCTCATCGGTTAGCCGGCCGTACCGCATCCACAACAGGTCCCGCGGGTAGTTCTGGGGCATCCGCCAGGGAGCACGGACCCCCTGCCGGGGCAGGGCGGCGAGGCCACGCAGCACATAACCGGCGGTCAGGTTGAGGATGGGGAGCCGCTCGCCGTCGGGCGGTGGCAGCGGGGTGACGACCTGTTGCCCGGTGCGGTCGAGGTGGGCGAGGAGCCGACACACGTACGTCGCGACCAGGTCGGCCCTAAGCGTCCAGGACGCGTGGGCGTAGCCGATGGTCATCGCGAAGTTCGGAACGCCCGAGAGCATCATCCCCTTGTACGCCACCGTGCTGGCCAGGTCGACCGGCGCACCGTCAACGGTAAGCCGGGCGTCGCCGAGCGCAAGCAACTCGAGGCCGGTGGCGGTGACGACCAGATCGGCCGCCAGCTCCTCCCCGGAAGCCAGCCGAATGCCGTTCTCGGTGAAGGTATCGATGGTGTCGGTGACGACCGAGGCCCGGCCCTGCGCGATCGCGTAGAACAGGTCACCGTCGGGAACCACGCAGAGGCGTTGGTCCCACGGGTCGTAGCGGGGCGAGAAGTGTCGGTCGAGGTCGTATCCGGCCGGAAGTCGACCTCGCGTGGCCCGCCGCAGCAGACGCCGGACCAGGTTGGGGGCTCGCCGGCTGAGCTGGTAGTTCGCCGTGAGCAGCAGGATGTTCTTCCAACGAAGCACCGGGTAGACCATCCGCCTTGGCAGCACCCGGTGCAGCGCGGCGGCGGCCACGTCCCGCGACGGCAGCGCCAGGATGTAGGTGGGTGAGCGTTGCAGCATCGTCACGTGGGCGGCTCGCTCGGCCATCGCGGGCACCAGGGTCACCGCGGTCGCGCCGCTGCCGATCACCACGACCCGCTGGCCGGTGTGGTCAAGGTCGGCGGGCCAGTGCTGTGGGTGCACGATCCGGCCGGCGAACCGCCCCGCCCCGGGCAGTTGGGGCGTGTAGCCCCGGTCGTAGCGGTAGTAGCCGGCGCAGGTGTGCAGGAACGAACAGGTGACGACCACCTCCTCGCCGGTGTCCCGACGGGCACACACCGTCCACCGGGCGGTACGGCTGTCCCAGTCGGCGCGGACGACCCGGTGGTGGAAGCGGATGCGCTCCGTGACGCCGTGCTCGCGGGCGGTGTCCCGGACGTATTCCCGAATGGACGGACCGTCGGCGAGTGACGTGGAGTCGCTCCACGGCCGAAATGAGTAGCCGAGGGTGAACATGTCGGAATCCGACCGAATGCCCGGATAGCGGAACAGGTCCCAGGTGCCGCCGATCGCACCACGCGCCTCGAACACGGCGTACGTCTTCTCGGGACAGTGCCGGCTCAGCTGACAGGCCGCGCCGACGCCGGAGAGACCGGCACCAACGATGAGCACGTCAACGTGGTCGGTCGTAGCCATGGCATCTCCCGCAAACGAGCCCGTGCACTCGACCCTATCCATCATTATCGACGCATTCAACTCTTTGAACAGGTCTGGGTATATCGCCTCCGCGACGACGAGCGGGGTCGGCACCCAGAACCGGAACGAACCGGGTCCGGAACAGGCGATCGTAGCGGATGATCGGGGCGTGGAACCACAACCCGAGCGCGGCCACCGCTGCCTGCCGCACACCGCCGACGTACGCATCGAGGCATGGGCGCCGACGCGGGAGGCGTGCGTGGCCGAGGCGGTCACCGCCCTGGTGGACACCTTCGTTGACCCTGGCCCCGCGCAACCCACCGCCGAACGGGCCTACCGCGCCCCCGCGGCCGAGGATGGAGACCTTCTGGTGAACATCCTCGAGGAGGTGATCTTCCGGATGGAGACCATGGGCGAGCTGCCACTGCGTACCGAGGTTCACGACGACGGCACCGACGGGCTACACGTACGCTGGCAGACCACCGACGCCGACACAGTGGAGCTGATCGGTGCCGTGCCGAAAGCCATCTCCCTGCACGAACTGCGCTTCGGCCCCGACGGTCCCCGCTGGTCCTGCGCGCTCACCGTCGACGTCTGAGCCGGCGCCACCGCCGAATGCGCACGCGGCCCGCCAGACGGCATCAGCCCTTGACGACGCCGATCGGCACCAACCGGGCGACCTTCCGGCACAGCCCAGCGCCCTCGGTGGCCTCGACCACGGCATCGATGTCCTTGTACGCTGTCGGCATCTCCTCGGCCAGACCTCGCCGTGAAGCACCGCGTACCGCGATGTTCTGCGCAACGAGCTGCTCGCGCGGATCCTGGCCACGCTCGGCCCGCACCGCCTGCTTCCGGCTGCGCACCCGCCCGGCCCCATGACAGGTGGAGGCGAAGGCGGGGGCACCGGACACCCCGGTCAGCACGTAGGACGCGGTGCCCATCGAACCGGGGATGAGTACCGGCTGCCCGACCTCACCCAGCTCCGCCGGCAGGTCGGGGTGCCCCGGAGGTAGCGCTCGGGTGGCACCCTTGCGATGCACACAGAGCGAACGCCGCTCGCCATCCACACCGTGAGTCTCGATCTTCGCCTGGTTGTGTGAGACGTCGTAGACCACGTCCAGACCTGCGCCGGTGACCCGCCGAAAGACCAACCGGGCCACGTGGGTGAGTAGTTGGCGGTTCGCCCGGGCGTAGTTGGCCGCGGCCGCCATCGCGCCGAGATAGGCCTGCCCCTCCGGGGACGAGACCGGAGCGCAGGCAAGCTGCCGGTCCGGCACCTGGATGTCGTAGCGGGGCATGGCCCTCTCCATCCGGCGCACATAGTCGGCGCAGATCTGGTGCCCCAGTCCTCGAGAGCCGCAGTGGATCATTACGCAGACCTGGCCGGGCCGCAGCCCGAAGACCTCGGCGACGCGCTGGTCGTACACCTCCGTGACGGCCTGCACCTCGAGGAAGTGGTTGCCCGAACCGAGACTGCCCACCTGCTTCGCGCCGCGCTCGATGGCCCGGTCGCTGACCGCACCCGGGTCGGCGTCGCCCAGCGCACCCTGGTCCTCGCAGCGTGCGAGGTCCCGCTCAACGCCGAAGCCGCGCTGCACCGCGTACCGCGACCCGTCGCGCAGCACCCCGTCCACGTCCGAGCGGCCCGCCAGGTGCCACGCCGCGCCCCGTCCCGCCCCGCGCGGCGTCGCCTCAGCCAGCCCATCCATGACGGCGTCGAGCCGGGGACGAAGCCCGGCCAGATCAAGGTCGGCCGTGAGCAGCCGAACACCGCACGAGATGTCGAAGCCCACCCCGCCCGGGGACACCACCCCGCCCGCCGCCACATCGGTGGCGGCCACCCCGCCGATCGGAAAGCCGTAGCCCAGATGCACGTCCGGCATGACGAACGAGGCGTCAACGATCCCGGGCAGCGTGGCGACCGCCGCGACCTGCTCCAACGACCCGTCCGCCCCGATCTCCGGCAGCAGCGCCTCGGCCGCGAACACCACTCCGGGAACCCGCATCGGGTCCCGCCGGTCGATCCGGAAACGGTACGGCGACTCCTCGACCAGGTCCACCCGCGCGACCTACCCGGTCCGGTGCGGCTTACACGCTGCCCGGAGGACGGCGCATCGCCCACACCTGCGGTCCCCCGCCGGGCACGGTCACCTCTCCGGTCACCTCGAACCCGAGCCGCCGGTAGAACCGCAGATTCGCCGAGGCCGACGTCTCCAGCGTCGCCGGAAGGCCGGCCCGGTCCGCCTCGACCAGCCCGGGACGCAGCAGCCGCGAGCCGACTCCCCCGCCCTGGCCCGTGGGGCGCACGCCAACCGTGGCCAGCAGGAACGCCGGCTCCGCGGTCCGCAGCGGGGCGCAGGCCTCCTCCGCGGCGAGCATCGCCGGATGCCGGTCCCCGGCATACTCCGCGTCCGCAGTAGCCACGTCGGCCCAGACCTCGTCGGGCACCGGCCGGTCCGACCGCAGCCACACCGCCACCGCCTGCGGGCGGCCGTGGGCGTCCAGCGCCGCCCAGACGTCCCCGTACGGCATCCCAACCGCGGTCAGGGTCACCGCGAAGAGGCCGGCCAGCCGTTCCCGATGTCGATCAGCGCCGACAGTCCACCCGGTCCAGGAGTAGCCGTCGAACGCCTCAGCCAACACCCCGGCCGCCGCCTCGACCAGCTCCGGCCCGATCCGCCGTACCTCCACGAACACCCTCCCCATCTGTTCCGATCCGGACGGCGATCCTCGCATGACCGCCACACCCGCCGCCGGGAATATTCGGCACGCGTGGCGCGCGCATCGGCGGGGCCGCGTGGTTGCCGGATCACAGCCGGTAGAAGGCCCGGTAGCGACGGAACAGCCGCCACTGCACCAGCACCGCCGCCACCGTCAACAGCATCATCACCAACGTCGCGGCGGCGGCATAGCCGTAGCGCAGGTACTCGAAGCCGGTGCGGTAGATAAACAACGACAGGTAGGTGGTGGCATACGGCGGTGGGCCACCGTCAGTCACCACGAACGCCGGCACAAAGGAGAAGTGCAGGCTGGCGATCAGATCCCGCACCACCAGCAGCGCCAACACCGGCGCCATCAGCGGCAGGGTGACCCGGCGGAAGACATCCCAGCCGGTCGCGTCCTCCAGGGCAGCCACCTCATAGACATCAGCTGGCAGGGCCCGCCGGGCGGCGAGCAGCACCACGAAGGTCTCGCCCATGGTGAACACGCTCATCAGGATGATCGCGGCGCGGGCGTCGGTGGGGTCGGTCAGCCACTGGGGCGGGGTACGACCGAGCACGGTCAGCCCGTTCTCGCCGCCGACCCGCAACAGCTGGTTGATCGGACCGTACAAGGGATTGAACAGCCAGAGCCAGAGCAGTCCGTAGGCGATCTCCGGCACCGCGGTCGGCAGCATCGCCGCGACCCGCGCGGAACGAACCCCGAACGACCGACGATGCAGCAGCAGCGCCAGGCCCAGCGCGAGCAGCACCCGAAGCGGCACGGCCACCAGCGCGAACACCAACGAGTTGGTCACCGCGACCCGGAAGACCGGGTCCGTCACCAGCTCCGAGACGTTCGCCAACCCGGCCCAGCTCGGCGGATTGACCAGGTCGTACTCGGTGAAGGCCAGGGCGAGCGTGACCGCGGCGGGGAGCAACACCAGACCGACCAGACCGACCAGATACGGCGCCAGCATCACCGCCACCTGCCGATGCTCGCGGGCCACCGGCCCTACCCCGGCTCGCGACCGCTCACTCCTCGCGCTCAAGGGGCACACCGGAGGCCGGTGTCGGCGTCGAAGACGTGCGTATCGGCCCAGCGGACCCCGACTCGGACCGTATCGCCGCGCGCGGGCCGGTGGGCGGCGGGCACCCGGGCCACCACCGGGCACCCGGCAAGGAGGGTGAGGTAGGCGTAGGCGTCCGTGCCGACCACCTCAACCCGGTCAACGGTCGCCGCCACCCCGTCGGACGCCCCCAACACCACCGCCTCCGGGCGAAACCCGATCTCCCGGTCGCCGGACACCCCCGTCGGCGGGGCACCGGATGGGTGGATTGGGCCGGAACTGGGAAGCACGTTCATCGCTGGAGAGCCGACGAAGCCCGCCACGAACCGGCTCGCCGGGGTGTGCCAGATCTCGTCCGGCGTACCGACCTGCTCCACCCGGCCGTCACGCAGCACCGCGATCCGGTCGGCCAGCACCAACGCCTCGGTTTGATCGTGCGTGACGTGCACCATCGTGGCACCGAGCCGATCGTGCAGGGCCCGTAGCTCGGCCCGCATCTGCACCCGCAGCGCAAGGTCGAGGTTGGACAGCGGCTCGTCGAGCAGGAACACGTCCGGCTCCCGCACCAACGCCCGGGCCAACGCGACCCGCTGCCGCTCACCGCCGGAGAGCTGCCCGGGCCGCCGGTCGAGCAGGTGCGCCGCACCGACCTGCTCGGCGGCGGACCGGGCCCGCTCTCGGGCCGCCGTCTTCGGGACATCCCGCACCACCAGGCCGAACGCGATGTTCTCGGCGACGGTCAGGTGAGGGAAGAGCGCGTACGACTGGAAGACCATCGACACGTTGCGCCGGCCGGGACGGTCGGCGGTGACATCCCGACCGGCGATCCAGACTCGCCCGGTGGTGACCGGCTCCAGGCCGGCCACCACCCGCAACAGCGTCGACTTGCCGGCGCCGGAGGGGCCGAGTACCACCAGGAGTTCCCCCCGGGCCATGGTCAACCGCATCTGCTGCAGGACGGTGACGCCCCGGTAGGCGGCGCTCACCCCGTCCAGCGTCAGTCCGGCATCGTGGGTCAGACCGGCATCGTTCACCCGTGCTCACCACGGGCGAACAGCGGGCGGGTCTGCTCATCCAGAGCGCGGATGACGTCGTCCAACCGGTCGCCCCGGTACAGCGCGTTCTCCAGGATCCCGGCGGTCACATCCTCGACCTCCGGCCAGGTGGAAACTGTCGGCAACGTCCGCAGGGTGGGGACCGTGTCGAGGAAGACCGTCGCGTTACGTGGTGGTTGGGACGAGTCGAGGAACACCGGGGACTGTGAGACACCGATGTGCGACGGCACGGTCCGCCCGGTGGCGGCGATGATCTCCTGCCCCTCGGCGGAGATGGCGAACTCCAGGAACCGCCACGCCGCATCCTTACGCTTGGCACCCCGAGTCATGCAGTACGCGTCGGAGTGCAGCACCCCCACCTGGTCCTGGTAGACCGGCAGTGGGGCGACGTCCCACTCGAAGCCGGTGATCGAGCGGAAGGTGGTGGTGGAGCGTCGCGAGGACATCAGCATGGCGAGCCGACCGTTGGCGAAGCGGGACTCGTCGTCCTCGGCCTCGACCTCCTCGTCGGTGGGAACCACCCCGTACGCCTGGCGGAGGTCGACCAGGTTCTTCAGCGCCTCTCGGCCGGTCGGGGTGTCCAGGGTGAGTCGGGTCGGCCGATCCGGGTCATCGACAATCTCGCCGCCGGCGGACCACGTGAACGGGGCGACGCGGATGATCGACGGCTCGACGCCGAGCCCGTGCACGGCCGGGCGGACAGCGGCCCCCTCGCTCTCGGTGCCCTTGACCATCACACCACGGTCGTCCCGGGTCATCGCGATGGCGGTGCCGACCATGTCGTTCCAGGTCCAGCCCGCCTTCGGCTCGGGGACCTGGTATTCGGCGAAGAGGGTGCGGTTGTAGTAGACGGCGAGACTGGAGACGTTCTGCGGTAGACAGAGCTGTTGGCCGCCCCAGGTGAAGGCCTCCATCGCCACCGGGTAGTAGTCAGCGGGATTCACCTTCTCGGAGGCGGCGATCCGCTCGTCCAAGGGCTCGACCACGTTCTTCGCGGCGAACTGGCCATAGAAGCGGTAGTTCATCAGGAACAGGTCCGGCGGGGCACCCCCGGCGACCGAGGTGGCGAGCCGGGCCAGCAGGTCCTTGCGGTCGCTCGCCTCGATGAGCTGCACCTCGTTGCCGGGCCGGGCCTGACCGTACGCCTCGATCAGCGTGCGATACGCGGCCAGCTCCTCGGGGGCACCGAAAACCAGCAGCCGCACCGGCCCGTCGGAGGCGGTCCCGGGTCCGGCTCCACAGCCGGTCGCGACGAGCACCGTAGCCAGCAGCGCCGCCAGCAGCGCCTTGGGTCTTCTCATGGCCGGTTCCGTCCTGTCTGGTCGTCGTGGTCAAAGAAACGGCGCTGGGCGAACCCGAAGACCAGCACGGCCGGGCCGGTCGCCAGGACCGCCCCGGCCAGGAAAACCGGGAAGTTCGTCGGATCCAGCACCGACAACGAACGCAGCGCCAAGGGCAGGGTGAACAGGTCACGGTCGTACACATAGATCAGTGGATCGAGGAAGTTCGACCAGGTCAGCACGAAGGTTAGGGCGGTGATCGCGGCAGTGACCGGACGCACCATCGGGAGCGCGACCCGCCACCAGATGCCCATCGGCGTCATGTCCTCCACCAGACAGGCGTCGTAGAGGTCCCGCGGCAGCGCCCGGAAGGCCAGGTAGTAGACCAGGACGTAGAGCGGGGAGGTACCCAACAGCGCCGGAGCGATCAAGGGCACCAGCGTATCGGTCAGCCCGAGCGCGCGGAAGATCGCGAACCGGGGTACCAGAAGTGCGGTGGCCGGCACCATCAGGGCGACCAGGGACGCCGCGACGACGAGGGCGGTGCCCCGTGGTGCGAGCCGGGCCAACGCGAAGCCGGCCAGCGCGGCGACCAGCACACTCAGCGGCACCGCGACGGCCGCGACCAGCAGTGAGTTGAGCGCGGCGCGCAGGACTCCGCCGACCTCCAGGGCCTGTCGGTAGCCGACGGTGGAGACCGGATCGGGGATCAGCTGCGGGGTGGGGGACGGCGGCAGACCGGGCTCGGTGAGCGAGCCCGAGATCAGCAGCAGGAGCGGCGGGACGAAGACGAGCAGGACGAAGAGCGCGCCCAGGGCGTGCCAGATCCGGCCGATCGTCCCGGACAGCGGTGGGGGGCCGCTGGCGCGGCCCCCCACTCGGTTGGTGGTGTGAATGATCGACCTACTTCAGTTTGAGCTGCCAGGCGCCCAGACCGTGCGAGGCCGCGTAGAGGACCCGCTCGCCCGGCACGATGGTGAGCCCGGCGACCTCCACATTCGGCATGCCGCCGGCCGCCTTGGTCCAGCTGGTCCGCCCCGTAGCCAGCCGCAACACGCCGAAGTCGGTCGACGCGTACAGGTCACCGGTGACGTCGTCCCGGACCAGGTCGGTGATCGGCTGATCACCGAAGTCGTAGGAGCGGTCGGTCCAGGTCGCCGTCGTGCCGGCGGTCGTCACCTCGAAGGCGTGCCCGAGCGTTTCGGGCGTGTTCGAGTTGAAGCCGCTGTAGGAGACCCACGCCCGGTTCGGGTCAGTCGGATCGATGTGGACACTGGTGACGAATCGGTTCGGGGTGTCCGGGTTGTCGATCCGGGTCCAGGTCACCTCGGCGGCCGACTCGGCGTCGACATTGTGGCTGACGAAGACCCGACCCGTGCTGGTGGCCGCGTAGGCGGTGGCGGAGTCGGTGTCGACCCGCTGCACCACCGAGACGGCACCGCCGGCCCGGTCCCCCCACGCCTCGTCGGTGAGCGGCGTGCTGCCCAGTTCCTCCCAGTCTCCGCACTGCGCCTCGAAGGTGCCGGTCCAGGTGTTGCAGATCCGGTTGGCCTCCTCGATACTCCGGTCGCCCAGACCGAAGGTCTTCGTCCGGTACACCGAGCGGCCGGTACCGGCGAACATCGTGCCGCTGACCACCGGGTCGCTGATCACCGGAGCGTAGAAGAGGGTGCCCGGCTGGCCGTAGATCGGATCCGCGGTCCAGATCCACTCGGCGATGTCGCCGCCGGCGAAGTTCACCTCCGGCGACGCGTTGAAGAAGGTGTGGAAGCGGAACTCGGGCTTGCCGACATCGAAGCCGGAGGCGCCGCCGTCACCGATCATCGTGTTCGACCAGCGCCGCCGCTCGCCGTTGTTCTCCCAGGTCCCGTTGTCCTGCGTCCCGCCCTGCAACAGGTTCACGTCGTGCGGGCTGACCGAGAGGCTGATGAACTGCAACGTGTTCATGCCCTTGTTGACGCTCTCCAGCTTGGTCGGGATCCGGGAGAGCATCTGCTTGCAGCGATCCTGCTGGGCCTGAATGGTCAGGTTTCGGTCCGGGTTGTCACACCAGGTGGATCGATCGACGAAGTCACCGCTGGAGCGCATGATCCCGCCGTCGTTGGCCTCGAAGAACTGGTACGGGTCACGCGGGTTGGTCACGATCGCGTGCTGGTCGGGATGCAGACCGTTCGGGTGCAGCTCGTCGGTGCCGTCGAAGGTCATGTCGGTGCCGCTGACCCCGGCGTCGGTGGAGAGGACCACGGCCCGCTTGTGCGCGATCGTCTCACCATAGACGTAGGAGCCACCGGTGTAGACGATGTCCGGATGCCCCGGCGGGGTGTGTACGAACATGTCGTACCAGCACTGGCCGGTGCACTGGTTGTAGGTGGCGTACCCCGGGTCTGCCGGGTTCGAGCTGGTCAGATCGGTGAACGTGGGGGTTCCGCCGGCCACGTCGTCACTGCGCAGCAACCGCGAGTACGGGTTACCGAAGTTACCCTCGTAGACGTACATCCGGGTCTTGCCGTTCGGCAACGCGGTGACGTCGATGGCGGCCCGGGTCTGGAACAGCTCCGGGTTGAGCGACGGCTTGATCTGCGTCCAGCTTGAGCCGGCGTCCGGGGAGCGCCAGACACCACGGCCGTACGACGACGCGTACACGATGTCGGAGTTCTTCGGGTCGAGCTTGACGTAGCGGACGCCGCGCGGCGAGCAGACCCCGTTGTTGCCGAACTCCTCGGCGTCGCCGGTGCAGTCGGTGGCGGAGGCCGAACCGTTGTGGATGAAACTCCAGTTCTTGCCACCGTCGGTGGTCTTGTAGAGGCCCCACTTCTCCGCGTCCGGCACCGGTCGCGTCACGCCCGTGCAGCAGGCGCTGGACATACCGCGTAGCGCGGTGGTGGTGGCGACGTAGATGGTCTTCGGGTCGTCCGGCTCGATGGTGATCTCGGCGATGCCCTTGCCGGCGAGCACCTCCTTGCCGAGCGGGCCCTGCCAGGTCAGACCGCCATTGGTCGACCGGTAGAGACCAACACCGGCGACACATCCGGAGCCGCAGATGTTCGCCTCACCGGTACCGACATAGATGGTGAGCCCGTGCCGGTCGTTGCGGTCGATCTTGACCGATCCGGCCGCGTTAATGCCGAGCGGGCCACCCAGGTAGAACCACTTCGGCTCGGCGGCGAGGATGTTGAGGGTGCCCCAGACGCCACCACCGGAGGGCGTGGCGTACGCCCGGCAGAGCCACCGGTTGCAGTCGGGGCTGATGTCGAGGGAGGTCACCCGGCCACCGGCGACATACTCGTTGGGAACGTAGTTGAAGGCGTTGCGGTACTCGGTGAACGGGTACACCGCCTCACTCGGCCCGACGTTGGTCCACCGTTGGCCACCCCGGAACCGACGCTCCGCCGCCGCGAACGCCGCCTTCGAGCGGTCGGCCTCGGCGAGGCTGACCTCGTTGGCCGGGTAGGCCCGCTTGAGGAACTCCTGCTGCGCGGCGCCACCCGGACCGTCCAGCGACATGCCGTCGTTGCCCGGTACCGACCGACGCATCTGCTCCAGGTGCGCTCCGAGGGCGTTCGGTAGCTCGCCGTCCCCGGTCGCCGCGGCGGCGGCCGGTACTTCGGTACCGGCGAGGTGGATGCCGGCGACACCCGTCGTCGCGACGAGGGCGACGACCGCTAGTCCTGCGAGTAAATGGCGACGTCTGCGCTTCACAAGGTTCCTCCCGGAGAAGGCACCGCCGCAGCGCGGCCTCCAGGATTGGCAACCGTCACTGGCAGCGTCCATGCAGGAGGATGTCAGAGGAGGTTCGGCGGGCACAATCCCTTGCCTCGAGGCAATCGAGGTTTGCCGCTGAACTCAGCAGCGCAGCCGTAGCAAACTGGTACACGTCCGACGCCATGCCAGGATAGGTGGTGCACATCGAGCGCCACTCGGCAGGAGAATCGGTCAGTATGGCAAAAATCGGTCCGGCGGAGCTGCGCGCTGACTGCTCCCGATGCGTAGGGCTCTGCTGCGTGGCGCCCGCCTTCGCCGCCTCAGCCGACTTCGCGATCGACAAGCCGGCCGGACGGCCCTGCCCAAACCTGCGCCCGGACTTCCACTGCGGGATCCACACCGCTCTGCGGGACCGCGGCTTCCCTGGCTGCACCGTCTTCGACTGCTTCGGGGCCGGCCAGCGGGTGACCCAGGTGACCTTCGAGGGGCGAGACTGGCGGGACGACCAGCCCACCGCCCAGGCCATGTTCGACACCTTCGCCGTGGTGCGGCCACTCCACGAACTGCTCTGGCATCTGACCGAGGCGCTGACGATGGAGCTGCCCGCACCGCTGCGGGCAGCGCTGACCGAGGCGCTCGCCGACACCGACCAGTTGGCCGGTGGCGACCCGGAGTCGGTGCGGGCGCTGGCTGTCGACGCGCACCGCGGCAGAGTCGTTCCGCTACTGTCCCAAGCCAGTGCCCATACCCGGGCCCGGGGTGGCCGCCCTGGCGCTGATCGGCGCGGCGCCGCCTTACTCGGCGCCGACCTGCGCCGAGTCGACCTGCGGCGAGCGAGTCTGCGCGGTGCCCAGCTGGTCGGTGCCGACCTGCGCGGAGTCGACCTGACCGGTACGGACCTCACCGGAGCGGACCTACGCGGCGCCGACCTGCGCGGCACAGACCTGTCGGGCGCTCTCTTCGTGCACCAGTCCCAGCTCGATGCGGCCCGAGGCGACGGGACCACCGTTCTTCCGCCGGGGCGCAGCCGCCCCGCGCACTGGGCGGCGCTGCCGGGCGCCCAACGCCGGCCGCCTGCCCACAGATCTGGCCGCCGGCGCTGAGCGCAACCTCCACCCGGAGACGCACGGCCTCCCGGTCCGCCCGCCCTCCGCAGCTCCCCGCGTTTCTCCGGATGGCGTCCGGGTAGGTGATCGGGGCTAAGCCGGTTTCGGTCGCCGCGGCAGGTGCGGTGGCCGGGGTGGTCACCGCGAGCCGACGGGCGGGAGTGCGCCATGACCGAGCAACACCGATTCGACCTGGCCGACACGGACGAACCGGACGGCACCACAGCGATGGAGGCGTCCCTGCGACCTCCGGGCGAGTCGCTGCCGACCGAGGATGTCGGTGACGACTTCGCAGACCTACCCGCCGAGAACCGGCGATCGGCGCGGGAGATCAGTCGAGCTGGATACGACGTGGCCGACGTTTCCGGGGCCGTCGACCCGAACCGGGAGTGAGCTGGACGATGCAGCACCCGGCCCGGCGACGGGCGGTCACTCGGCCGGGTGGGAGCTCCGGGGCGCGCCGGTGACCGGCGGCGGGACTCGGCCGGGGGCGGGCCGCCGCCACGGGACGAGCCGGTCCCGCAGCCGGGCGGCGGCGTCACCGAGGGTAGCGGCGACCATCGGTGTTGGCCGGGTGGTGCTCATCAACGCGACCTCCTCGGCCGGGCTGGTGGTCCCATCGAGGAAGCGCAACACCCGCTCGGCCGGGTTGCGGTCGAAGAGCCGGTCGAAGAAGTCGGGACCGCCCACCCCACCGCGGTCCAGCGCCCGCAGCGCGACCGCGTCCAGCCACCGGTGTCGACGGGGGTACGCGGGTGCCGGGACCGGCGCCCGCCCGGCGGCGAGCGCCTCGGCGATCTGCCCCGCCTGCCGGTGCATGGCGGCGAACGTGAAGCCGGTGGAGGGTCGGGTGGCACCACCGCCGGTGCCGAGGCGGACCACCCGGGGCGAGGGCCGCGGGTCGAACGGGCCGTCGGTCATCGGGATCACCCCGTTCTCCACCTCCCGCACCCGGAGCCGGCCCGGGTCCAGCCCGAGCCGGTCCCGGTACCCGGCCAGCGCCGCGTCATAGCCGGCGTCGGTGAGCAGGCCGGAGGTGAACTCGGTGTACTCGACCAACGCGTACCGGTCGGTGACCGGCAACACGTACCCGAACGACACGCCCCGAACCGGCTGCGGGGTACGGAAGTCCATCAGCACCGCCCGACCCGGGTCGAACAGCGGCCGGTCGGCCTCGAGCCACCAGCCGCGGAAGTGCTGGAGCCAGTTGGTACGCCCGGCTCGCCGGGGCGGGCGGGGCCGGGAGTCGAGGACCCAGGACGCCCGTAGCGTCGACCCGCCGGCATGGATCGTGACCCGGCTGCCGTCGTCCTCGACCGCCTCGGCCGGGGCCGCGACGCGGACCGCGCCGAGTCGCTGTTCGGCGGTGGCTGCCTGGTCGTAGACGGGGGCCGAACGCAGCATCGCGTACCGCAGCGGGGCGAGGTCGAGCACGCGACGCCGCCCCGGCACCGCCACCTCCACCTGGGACCAGCTCGCCGCCAACAGCGGGTCGAGCCCGTCGTCGGGTCGGCCCCAGAACGCCCAGGTCCGGTCCTGGCCGCGCCGGCGCACCGGATCGATCACCGCCACCCGCAGACCGCGCACGCCCCACCGATCCAGGGCGGCGAGCACGAGGGAGCCCGCGCCGCCACCACCGACCAGGGCGAGGTCAACGTCAACGGTGGTCACCCGTACACGCTGCCACACCCATGGTCGGGGTCACCGGCCGGACCGGCCGCCCCGGGTTCACCCGGCGTCGCTTGGCCACCCGAGCGGTGCTCGCATCTGCCCGATCGCGGCTATCCTGGCCGCGATCGACAGTGAGGAGTTGGCATGCGCCAGGGCACGGTCATGGTCACCGCTTCGCCGCGAGTGCGCACCGCGCGGTAGTCGGTCCCACCGTCGGGCTCACACCCCACGGTGTAGCGCTCCTCGCCGCGAAGCGGTCGCTCCCGCGACGACCGTTTCCCCCCCTTGCTCGAGGAGCTATTTTGCGTGCCCTTGTCTCCGCGCGTCTCGGCGCGGACTTCACCAAGCTGTGGACCGCCTCGGCCGTGTCCAATGTCGGTGACGGAGTCACCATGGCGGCCGGTCCACTGCTGATCGCCTCCATCACCACCAATCCGGCGCTCATCGGTGGCGCTGTCTTCGTCCAACAACTACCCTGGCTGCTGTTCGCCTTGATCAGCGGCGCCTACGTTGACCGGTTGGACCGCCGCAAGCTGGTAGTAGCCGTCAACACGCTGCGCGCCGCGGCACTCACCGCGCTGACCCTCGCCGTCGCCACCGACACCACCACGGTGGCTCTGGTCTACGCGGTGTTCTTTCTCCTCGGTACCGGAGAGACCCTGGCCGACACCGCCGCCGGCGCCTTCCTGCCCGCCATCGTGGCATCGGACCGGCTGGCCACGGCCAACGCCCGGCTGATGGCCACCTTCACCATCGCCAACCAGTTCGTCGCCAAACCGCTGGGGGCGTGGCTGTTCGTGATCGCCGCCGCCGTGCCGTTCGGCGTCAACGCCCTGACCTTCGCCGTGGCCGCGGCGCTGGTGGCGACGATCCGGCCGATCCCCGCGCTCCCACCGGTGGCACCACGCCGAAGCCTGCGGATGGAGATCACCGACGGCGTCCGCTGGCTGTTCGGACATCGACTCCTACGTACGCTCGCGGTGAGTATGGGGCTGGCGAACCTCGCGTTCTGCGCCGCCTTCGCCACCTTGGTTCTCTACGCCCGGCAGCGACTGGGCCTGTCCGACATCGGCTACGGCTTCCTCCTGACCACCTTTGCCGTCGGCGGATTGATCGGTACCGTCCTCGCGCCGCGGCTACAACGGATTGTCGGGACGGGCACCCTGCTCCGCGCCGGCCTCGTCGTCGAACTCGTCACCCACGCCACCCTGGCGATCACCACAACCCCACTCGTCGCCGCCGCCATCCTGATCGCCTTCGGGATACACACCATGGTCTGGGGGGTCGTCGTGGTGACCCTGCGCCAACGTGTCGTGCCGACGCAGCTGCTCGGCCGGGTCGGCAGCGTCTACTCGCTGCTCGATCTCGGCGGCGCGGCCCTCGGTTCGCTCCTCGGCGGCCTGCTCGCCGGCGCGTGGGGACTCACCACACCGTTCTGGGTCGCCGCCGCCGTCATGGCGCTCATCGCTGCCGCCACCTGGCGACCGCTGCGTACGGCATCAGCCACCTGACGCGTACGACGGGTTCCGCCGGGCGAGCACCGACCGGCTCGGCGTGACCTGTTCTCGGCAGCCGACGTACGCAACGCGTCACTGGGCCGGTTGCCGCGGCCCGCCGTCCCGACGGTGACCGTCGCCGGACAGGTGCGGGGTGCCCTGCTCTGCCCGGACCTCGTCCTGATCCGTCGGGGCGGTACGCGCGTACTTGTCGAAGAAGCGCAGTAGCTCCACCGGGAAAGGCATCACCAGGGTGCTGTTCTTCTCCGCCGCCACATCCGACACGGTCTGGAGCAGCCGCAGCTGGTAGGCCCCCGGGGTGTTCGCCATGGTCTGGGAGGCGTCGGCGAGCCGTCGGGACGCCTGGTACTCGCCATCGGCGGCGATCACCCGGGCCCGCCGGTCCCGCTCGGCCTCGGCCTGCCGGGACATCGACCGCTTCATCCCCTCCGGCAGCGAGACATCCTTGACCTCGACCCGTTCGATGTTCAGACCCCACGGCCCCTCGGTCGGGGCGTCGATCACCGACTTGAGATCGGCGTTGACCTTGTCCCGGTCGGCGAGGAGGGTGTCCAGGTCCACCTTCCCGATCACCGACCGCAGGGCGGTCTGCGAGATCTGTAGCACCGCCGCGGGATACTTCCGCACGTTCACCAGTGCCTTCACCGGGTCCACGACCCGAAAGTAGACCACCGCGTCGACCTTGAGGGTCACGTTGTCCCGCGTGATCGCCCCTTGTGCCGGCACGTCGATCACCGTGGTCTGCATACTCACCTTGACCATCCGGTCAACGATCGGAATGATCAGCCGCAGACCAGGTTCCCGAACGGGGTGCACGACCCGTCCGAACCGGAAGACCACCCCGCGCTCGTACTGCTGCACGATCCGCAGGCTCAGGGCACCGAACAGCGCCAGAACGGCTACCGCGATCACCCCACCGAGAAAGCCGGCTGCCATGGCACCCCTTCCGGTACGCCGCCACGGCTCCCCGTGACGGCCTCGTCCTCAGCGGACGCCAGCGATCCGGGCCGAACGGACGCCAGCGCCCGCCCGACTCAGTGGCCCTGGTACAGGGCCTCGACGTCATCGCTGAAGTGTTCCTGGACAACACTTTTTTTGATCTTGAGAATAGGAGTGAGTTCGCCGTCGGACTCGGTGAGATCCCGGGGCAAGATGCGGAAGGTCTTGACCTGCTCGGCCCGGGAGACGGTCGCGTTCGCACGGTCGACGGCCGCCTGGATCTCGCCGCACAGCTCTGGGTCGTCTCGCAGCTCGGCCACGGTCGCGTCGTCCGAGCGGCCATGCTCGGAGCGCCAGCGATCCCAGGCTGACGGGTCGATGGTGACCAGCGCGGCGACGTACGGGCGACCGTCACCGATCAGCATGCACTGGCTGACCAACGGGTCCGCACGGATCGCCTCCTCGATCGGCGTGGGCGCGAGGTTCTGCCCGGACGCGGTGACGATGATCTCCTTCTGCCGCCCGGTGATCCGTAGGAACCCGTCGGAGTCGAGCTCTCCGAGGTCGCCGGTACGCATCCACCCGTCCTGGGTGAACACCGCCCGGGTGGCCTCCGAGTTGTTCCAGTACCCAGGAAAGACCGGGTCGCCGCGGGCGAGGATCTCACCATCGTCGGCGATCCGGATCTTCACGCCGGGCAGCGGACGACCGACCGTGCCGATCCGCTGTGTCGTTGGCGTGTTCGCCGTCAACGCCGGGGAGGCCTCGGTGAGTCCGTACCCCTCCAGCACCAGCAGGCCCGCGCCGCGGAAGAAGTGCCCCAGCCGTTCGCCGAGCGGCGCGCCGCCGACGATCGCCGCGGAGCACCGCCCGCCCAGGGCGGCCCGCAGCTTCCGGTACACCAGCGGGTCGAACCCGCCTCGGGCGAGCCGGAGCAGTGGGTTCGGGCCCCACGAACGGTCACGGCCACGGCTGTACCGCACCGCCACCCGCTCGGCGAGCTGGAACAGCCAAGCCCGGTGACTGCCCTCGGCCTTCTGCTGGGCCCGGCTGTGTAGCTTCTCGAAGACCCGGGGCACCGCCAGGACAAACGTCGGCCGATGCCGGCGCAGCTGCTCCAGCACGCCAGCGATGTCGGCGCTGTGCACCATGGTGGTCCGGGTCTGCACCACCCCTACCTGGATCATCCGGGCGAACGCGTGGGCCAGGGGCAGGAACAACACCGTGTTCGCCTCGGGGTGTAGCAGCTGCGGCAGCACCGAGACCGCGGCGCTCACGTCACAGTGGATCGAGCGATGGGTCAACACACAACCCTTTGGCCGACCGGTCGTGCCGCTGGTGTAGACGATCGTGGCCATATCCCCACCGGTCACCCGGCGGCGACGGCCGTCGACCACCGCGTCGTCAACCGCATGCCCCTGACCGGCCAGATCGGTAAGGTCACCGGCGTCGATCTGCCAGACGTCGCGCAACGCCGGCAGATCCGAACGCCGACTGGCGACCAGCTCGGCCTGATCGGACGTCTCCACCACGCAGCCCACCACGCCCGCGTCCGACAGGATCCACCCGAGCTGGTCCGCGCTGGCCGTCTCGAAGACCGGCACCGACACCGCCCCGATCGCCCAGAGGGCGTAGTCGACGAGGGTCCACTCGTACCGGGTCCGGCTGACCAGCCCGATCCGATCACCGTGCCCCACCCCGGCCGCGAGGAAGCCACGGGCGAGGCTGTGCACGTCGTCCCGGAACTGGGCGCACGTCACCGGCACGTCACCGCCGCGCACCGACCGGCGCACGGGCCAGGCGCGGGACACCGGCGCGGGCCGAACGAACTGCACCGCCTCCGGGGCCTGGCGGGCGTTGGTCCACACCTGCTCCGCCAGCCCCGGCAGCACCCCACCGATCTCCTCCACCGGCGAGACCACGACCTCCTGCACCTTGCGACCCCCGGTAGCTTCCCACCGACACCCCGCGCGCCGGCACTCGTACGACCATCGTGCGACCGCCGACCGCGCCGGCGGCGGAACTACCGGCAAACTGGCCCGACCAGCACGCCGACCTGCTAGGGAACGGAGGAGCGGGGCGGGGCTGGCGAGTCGACTGGCCGCGGCCGGCTCCAGCTGGCGATCAGCGCCACGCGGATCAGCTGGCGGATCACCAAGATCGCCGCCGCGTAGAGCAGGTTCTCCCCCACCGGCGGCTGCGCGATCCGCAGCAGACTGGCCGCCAACCACAGGTCAAGGCCGACGTGCAGGGCCAAGACGGCGTTCCGGGACACCAGCAGAACCACCGCGGCCGACCCGATGCCCGCGGCCATGCAGGCCAGGACGGCGTACTCGACCAGGGCACTCACGAGGCCCGCCCCGGACCCGCCTGGTTCGAGTCGGCGGACCCGGGCGAGCCGAGCTCGGCGATCTCGCGGCGCTCCTGTTTGATCTCGCGGGCGAGGAAGTAGTTCAGCGCGGTCCGGATCGCCGCCACCGCAGCCAGCTCGGCGATGTCCAGCAGGGTCGGAGCGACGGCGGTGCGCATAATGTCCGAGGCGAGTTGAAACTCCAACCCGAGGGTCAGGAACCGCCCGAGAGTCAGCCGGATCGGCACGAAAGCCTTGCTCTGCCGGTACCGCAACCCCACGATCACGAACCGGACGAACGCCATCATCGCACCGACAAAGATAATGAGGATGCCGGCGGCCTCGACCACCCGTACCAGGAGGTCCACCGCCTCCAACAACCAGTGCTGGTCGAACATGCCATCCATACCAGCGGCTCCACGCCGCCACGAGCACCAGCATGCCGTGACGACACCCGATCGCGTCGCCGCCGGCCGGTTCACCCCCGTGGGGTGACGTCATCCGCCGCTGGTCACCCGTCGGGTGCGGGCGTGCGGGCAGGTTGCACCGGCGGGGTCACCGGGTCCACGGGTCGGGTGGCCTCCGCCGGGTCGAGCTGCTGGCGCAGCGCCGCGATCTCCTGGCGCAGCGCCGCGACGTCCTCGGCGGTCGCCGCCGGATGCCGGTCCCGGCCGGAAACCCGGTCGACGATCCACGTGGCGAGCGAGCCGGTCACGAAACCGATCAGCCCGATACCGCCGATCATCAGGCCGACCGCCACCAGCCGCCCTTCCGTGGTGACCGGATAGAAGTCGCCGTAGCCGACGGTGGTGATGGTCACGGCCGCCCACCAGAGGGCATCCGCGTAGTTGGTGATGGACGGGTCCGGCGCGTGCCGCTCAGCGTCGAGGACCGCCAGGGAGGCGACCCCCACCAGCAACACGGTGGTCGCTGCCACGTAGATGCCGAGCCGGCCGCGAACCCAGGCCTCGGTCCGCCGGCTGAGCGAGAGCACCACCGTCACCAACCGCAGCGCCCGCAGCGGACGCAGCATCGGCAGGAGCAGAACGGCGAGGTCGAACAGGTGCTCCCGGAGGAAGCGTCGCCGCTGCGCATGCAGGATGAAACGGACAGCCATGTCGAGCCAGAACACCAGCCACGTGGTGAACGTTGTCACCCGGCAGACCGTGATCCACGCCGAGCTGAGCTGCGGTTCCAGGATCGGCGCAGCGTATGCCGCCAGGAACACCAGGGAGAAAACGGTCAACGGCAGCGCGGTCAGCCGCTCCCAGCTCGCGGCCCACTCCTCCCGCCGGCCTATGGCGCCGGTGCTTCCCATGATCACCCCCGACCGTGGTACGAGTATCCGTGCAACTATGGGCCGATGCGACTCTACGTGGAGCCAACGGGGTCGTCGACGGCGGTGGACGAGCCTCAGGTGGACGACCCCCTGGTAGACGCGCTGGCAGCGCTGTGCCGCTCACTGGTCGACGTCACCGTCCACACGCTCGATGCCCGTGATGTCGACCTGACGGTGTCGCAGTACCGGATCCTGGCCCTCCTCGTCTCCCAGGGGCCGGTCCGGGTCGTTGACCTCGCCACGACACTGCACGTCCACCCGTCCACCGTCACCCGAGCCTGTGATCGTCTGGTCCGACGAGAGCTGGTGGCCCGACGGACCGGCGAGAGCGACCGCCGGGTGTCCTGGCTCAGCCTGACCGTCGCGGGTCGGGAGCTGGTCAGCGAGGTCGACCGACGCCGTAGCGCCGAGATCCGGCGACTGGTCGCGGTGACCGGCCTAGCGCCCGACGCCGAGCTGGTCGGCGCGCTGGAGGCGCTGGTGACGGCGGCCGGCGAACCGGATGAACGGCAGTGGCGGCAGGGCTGGGAACGGCGTGTCGACGTAGCGAGCTGAGCTCACCAGCATGACAGAGCCGCAGTCGGGTAGCCGCTGCCGTGGTCGACTGGCGGGCGGTCTTCACGCCGGACACTCCGCTGATGGAGATCATCGTCCGGGGCAGCGTGATGTACCTGACGCTGTTCTTCCTGCTGCGGGTCCTGCTGAAACGGGAAAGCGGCACCACCGGAATGACCGACCTGCTGGTCATCGTGCTGATCGCCGACGCCGCGCAGAACGGCATGGCAAGCGGCTACACCTCGCTCGCCGACGGGGTGCTGCTGGTCGCGGTGATCATCGGTTGGGCATACCTGCTCGACGCGGTCGCCTACCGCTGGCAACCCGCCGCCCGACTGATCCGACCGAAACCCCTGGCCCTGGTCCGGGACGGACGGATGCTGCACCGCAACATGCGTCGGGAACTGGTCACCGAAGACGAGCTGTACGGGCAGCTGCGGGAGCAGGGCATCGACAGCCTGGCTGAGGTCCGGGAGATGCGGATGGAGTCCGACGGCCAGTTCAGTGTGATCACCCGTCGCCCCGGCAAGCAACGACCCTGACGACCCCAGAGACATGGGCGCCAGGACAGGCGCGTCAGTCAAGGGCGAGCAGCGTTCGGGCAGCGGCCACGAGAGCCGCCACACCAGTCGGCAGCGCCAGCTCAACATGCGGGGCGAATGCCGGGCTGTGATTCGTCGGCAGGTTACCCAGCTTCTCGGCCGCGGTGGCGCCCGGCACCGTCCGCCACTGCCGTGGTCCCACGGTGCCGAGCATCCAGTAGCTGCTCGGTATCCCCCCGACGGCCAGGAGTGGGAAGTCCTCCGCCGCCAGGGAGGGGGGCCACCAGCTGACCCGCTCCGTCCCGAACACCCCCAGGTGGGCGGCCCGTACCCGGGAGGTCATGGCCGGGTCCCCCACATATGCGGGAGTACGCGAGACGACGCGTACCGTCGGCTCGCGCGGGCTGTTGGCGGCCGCGCAGGCGGCCCGAATCGTTCGGATCACGCTGTCCAGCACCTGGTCCAGCGTCCGCTCGTGTCGGGACCGGATCGTCACCCCGAGAGTGGCCTCGTCGGCGATGACTGCCGCGTGGTGACCGGCGCGCAGAGTCCCGACGGTGAGCGCCACCGGGTCGTCCTGACTGGCCTGCCGCGCCACCAGCGCCTGCAGCCGCAGGACAATGGTCGCGGCGAGCAGCACCGGATCCACGCAGAGATGCGGGGTGGCCGCGTGCCCGCCCCGTCCAGGAACGGTGACGTCCAGGGTGACACAGCCGGCCGTCATCGCGCCGACGCCGTGAGCGACCATGCCCGCCGGTAGCGGTGCGGCATGCTGGGCCAGAAGCAGGTCGGGTCGGCCGAACCGGTCGTAGAGGCCGTCGTCGAGCAGGGCCGCCGCACCTTGCAGGGTCTCCTCGGCCGGCTGTCCCACGGTCAGCAGCGTCCCCCGCCAGCTGTCCCGCTCTTGGGCCAGGTGGGCGGCGGCGCCGACCGCCGCGGCCAGGTGCAGGTCATGTCCGCAGGCATGCATGACCGGTACGGTCCGGCCGTCGGCAGTTACGCCGGTAGCGGTGCTGGCGTACGGCAGGCCGGTCTCCTCGGCGACCGGGAGCGCGTCGAGCTCTGCCCGGATCAGGACGGTTGGGCCGGCCCCGTTGCAAAGGACGCCGACCACTCCATGCCCACCGACTCCGGTCGTGACCTGGCACCCAAGCCCCCGTAGCGCGGCCGCGAAGCGGACTGCGGTGTGTTCCTCCGCCCCCGAGAGCTCCGGATGTGCATGCAGGTCGCGGTAGAGCTGAGCCGCAGCGGCAACGATCTCCCGATCAACCGGTGTGCCGGCCGAATCGGCAGCATCAGCTACGACGAATGCCATGAGGCCAGCCAAGCCGAAGCCGCTGTCACGTCGCTGACATCGGACGACAGCGATGTGTGATGGCGACACCACACGATCGGTAAGCGCCCTGGGGTGTGCTTGCGGCAGGCCGGCCAGACACGCCGGTCGGACGCCAACCGGGAGGAGTCACCATGGAGAACGACACCGACCTCAACGCCCTCGCCGACGAGATCCTGGAGCTGGAGTCGGAGACCTTCGCGATCTCCGACTACGCGGACGCGTCCGAGGCGATCCTCGCCTCGTGCTCCTCGTCGGCCACCACCTCGACCTGTAGCAGCACCACCTCCACCACCAGTTGCTCAGCCTGAGCAACAGCAGTACGACGTCGGGTCACCCTGAGGGGTGGCCCGACGTCCTACGACCAGGCATTGATCTTCGCGTAGGACGGTAGGTCCCGTCGCACGGTATGGCCGTCGCGGACGGCTACGGCTGTTTCCACCGATGCGGCCAGGGCGGCGCGGAAGAGTAGCGAGCCGGTGCTGATCCGTCCCACGCCCAGGCCAGCCAGGGTGACGACGGTGTGTCGGCCAGGCAGGAACAGGACGTTGACCGGCACCTCGACCGCCGCCACGACCGCGGCGATGTCGGCGGGCCCCGCCAGCCCGGGGATGAACACTCCGTCGGCACCGGCGTCGGCGTAGAGCCGCACCCGGCGCAGCGTTTCGGCCAGGTCGCCAGCGCGTTGCCAGTAGGTGTCGGTCCTGGCATTCACAAACAGGTGTGGAACCTCGCGCTTCACGGATCGGATGAGCGCCGCGTGTGTCTCGGCCGGACACATGGCGTCTTCCATGTTCACGCCCGCCGCACCGGCGTCGGCCACGGCGGCCGCGGTGTCGACCGAACCAGTTTCGATGTCGACGGTGAGGTGAACGGGCAGCGCCGCCAGGCTTCGCGTGAGGCGCAGTGTCTCACCGAGTGCGGCATCGGTACCGTCGGGCAGGCCGGCTGCGGCGGCGACACCGAGGCTGGTCGTGCCGAGCGCGGGAAATCCCGCCTCGACCAGGCCACGGGCGGAGGCCACGTCCCACACATTCGGCAGCACGAGTGGGTCACCGGTGCGGTGAAGAGCAGCGAAGCCCCTCACGCGAGGGCCCCGACGACGAGTTCTGGCAGACACCGGCAGGAGCGGTGACACCACAAGGCCGGGTCGTGCAAGACGATGAGGACCGCGTCGCGGCCGTAGATCTGCGGCATGAGTCGAACGTACTGCCTCATGCGTGGCCGCTACCGTCGCGTGTGGCCCGCCTTCAGCAGTGACCATGGGCCGGGAGGAACGGGCATCGTTGGTTGCCTGGGGGCTTTGATCCCTCGTCGTCGGGTTCGGCTTGACCCTGTTGTCCCTCCGCGCAGTCGTTCACGGCTGATCGAGATTGGCCAGCCGGGCGAGAAGCTCACGCTGGGCGTCGTTGAAAGCCATTTCCTGGTACGACATGAGCAGCGCACGGGTCCGCGGATCCGACTCCGTCCACCCGTCGACGCTCAGCTGGTCCAGAGCGAGGTGGTAGTCGGCGACCAGCCGGTCGATCTCCTCATCGCCGGTGTCCGGCCCGAGCGCGGCGAACCGGGCGGTCAGCGCGGTGGTGGCCGCCAGCACGTCCGGCTCGGTGATCTGACTGAGCAGCCCGATCAACGCGGCCCGGCCCCTGGTGTCCAGGAGGTGGTGCAGCAGCAAGATTACCTCGTGGTCGTGTTTGAGTATCTCTGGCGGCAGGTCCGGATCGCCGCCGCTGCCAATGCTCGCGAGCAGGCCGGCCAGTTCCGGCGGCGTGTCCGCGGCGGCTCCGGCGGCGCGAAGCTGGGCGATCACCTCGCGGCGGGCGGTGAGCCGATCGATCTGGTCGGCCAGTTCGCGGTCGAGCTCGTCGAGGACAGCGTGGGCCCGGCCGCTGGCCCCCAGTATCGGCGGAATGTCGTCGAGGGGGATGCCGATCTCGGCCAGCCGCCGGATGCGCAGCAGCAGCACCAGGTCGCGCACCGTGTACTCGCGATAGCCGTTCGCCCGCCGTGCCGGCTCGGGAAGGACCCCAACCTGGTGGTAGTGCCGCAGGGTGCGGACGCTGACTCCGGCCAGCCGGGCGAGTTCGCCGCTGTTCATCCGTTCCTCCAGGTCAACTTACTAGTTCGGCCTCGGGTGCCGGCATTGGTTCCAGGTCGCGCAGTGCCCGTGCGCCGATCGCGGCGACGCCGGTGATGAGCCAGATGAGGGCGAGGGCGATCGCGCCGGTCCGAGCGCTGAACTCCGCGACCAACAGCGCGGCACCGCCCATGCCGAGTGCCGGGGCGAGGGTGAGCAGCGCATTCTGCAGGCTCATCACCCGACCGCGCATCGCGTCCGGAATTCGCTCGACCATGAGCACGCCGATCAGGCTGCCGAACAGCCCATTGCCGAGCCCGACCAGGGCCGCGGCGCCGAGCACGATCCACGGGCTCGCCAGCGTCGCCATAGCGCTGAAGCCGACGATCGTGATCAGCATTCCGGTCAGGAACCAGGTACGCCGTCGGCCCCGGTTGCCCGCCGCGGCGTACGTCCCGCCACCGAGCAGCAGTCCGACAGCGAGCGAGCTGAGCACCAGGCCAAGCAGCTCAGGCCGCTGCTGCAGGGTGAAGTATACCGGCAGGACCAGCGCCTGAAAGCCGGCCAAAACCACCACCACACCGGTACTGATCAGGGTGGTGGTCAGCAGGAACGGCGAACGGCGCAGGGTGTGCCAGCCGTCGCGCAGCACCACCCGCTGCGGCACGGCCCCGTCCGCCGGGACCACGGCAGCCGGGACCACGCCGGCCTCGCGCGGGATGAGCATCGTGACCGCCGCGGCCGTGGCCGAGGTCGCCGCGGTCACCCACAGCACGGCGACTCCGTCGAACGCCGCGATCAGCACCGCTCCGACCGCCGGCCCGATCAGCATGACCATTGCGCCGAGCGCCTCGCGCAGCCCCAGCAACCGCTCGGTGCTCATCCGCCCGGCTCGGATGACGCCCGGGATCATCGCTTCCCGGGCGGTCAGCCCCGGCACGTCGCCGAACGAGCCAATCACCGCGAACAGCACGAACCAGCCGAGCGCGAGCCCGACGGCGGCGTCGACCAAGGGCAGCGCGGCAATCGAGAGCGCGGAGATCACATCGGTGAGCACCGAGGCCGTACGCCGGTTGATCCGGTCGATCACCACGCCCATGACCAGCCCCGCAACGGCCGCGGGCAGCGCCGAGGCGACCGCGACCGCACCAGTGGCGAGCACACTGCCGGTGGTCTGCAGGACCAGCAACGGCAGGACCACCCCGGCAATGGAGTTACCCAGCATGGACAGGACGTAGGAGGCCAAATAGGCCCACGACACCTTGCTCATACGAGCATCGCAAACCATGACGCTGCGGCGGGGTCAACTCCACAGCGTCCGTCGGGGAGGGGTGGCGCTACTTGCTCTCCGATCCCGCCGTCCCAGAACACCGAAGGTCAATGCGACCGATGCCCTATTCCTTTCGGGGTGACTGCGCGGCAAAGTAGTGACCGAGCATGTCGGTCGTCCAGTGTGCTTGAAACACCTCGCCACGGGGACCGAACTCAACAAACCATGGCTTGATATCAAGCACCGGTGTGCTGTCAACCGCATCAAGACCCTCAACATGAAGGTCGAGACCGTCCACTTTGAGCAGACGGCAGCGCGATACACCAAGCCAGTTGATCCGTCTCATGTTTCGGTGGCCAAAGATACCCACTTCCGGCCAGTCTGGGTTGTCTCGTGGCCGGCGGGCGCCGAGGTTAAGGTCCGTCGGGTCCGTAAGATGAAAGCGAAAAACGACTTCGAGGTGAGAGAACGCGTCAAGCCCTTTGGCGGATTCAGGAGTGAAACGCTTCTCGTCAATTCGAACGATCGCCCTTACCCCTCCCCAGTAGTCGTCAGTCGGTTCGGTCCTTCCTCCCACGACGTGTGCGATTGGTTCCACGGTGAAAGCCTCACCCATTCGACCTCCCTGCCCCGATCTGCAAATTCTGCACCTTACGAGAAGATGGCTAGATAGCGTTCGGCGCGGGCATCGACCTCAGCAGCAGCACCGTTCCTCGTTTGCCGAAATGGCGAGAGTACGGCCCTCATCTCAGCTGCGACTTGTCGAGCCCTACCAGAACGAACACCCTCCATAGCGTCAAGCGATCTTGACCAGGTAGCACACGCTTCCTCTAGGTCCCCCTGCCGAGCCTGCACCATTCCGAGATAGCCAAGCGTCACCGCGTGCGTACGGGTGAAGGATGACGCCTTGCGGGTACGTACGCTCAGGCGAAATTGGCTGAGCGCAGCTCTGAGATCTCCGGTGTCACGCAGCGCGCAAGCCGTCTCGTGACTGAGGCTTGCCTGACTGAAAAAGAAGACCCGCCCCGGCTCATCGCCATCTTGAGAGGCCGCAGCAAGATCGCTCTCCGCCCGCAATAGCGCCTCGGCTGCAGCTTTGGCTTCTCGATTAACGGCAAGAGCACGAGCATGAACGACGCCGAGCAAAGACCGTTCACGTGGACTAGCGGCGAGGTACCGCGTTCGATCAACAGAGGCGGTGGAAAGCTCGAGCGCCTCTCTGCGATGCCCCAGGTCTACCGCCTGATGAGCCATTGCGCGGAGGACATGCGCCGCCATTGCTGGATCACCGGCCTCGGCCGCAAGCTTGACAGCGGAATTGAAATAGCGTTGGGCTAACGCGTGTTCCCCGTTATCGAACCCCATCCATCCTGAAAGATACGCTAGCTCGCTTGCCGCCGTAAACATGTCTCGGCGGACCTGCTCGTCCGCATACCGGCCCCGGAGAAACACGGACACGTCAGCCGTGAGGTACTGAACAACAGCGGTGCGTGCATGACCTCCACCACGGCGTTGATCCACATGGGAGAACAGCGACACCATATCCCGAACGGCTTCGACGTCACTTCGCCCTACCGCGTGCCCCTCGACGTCACCGCGTGCACGACCCCGATTCACCATCTCGCTCCACCACGACCCGCTCGGCAGGGTCAGCGCGGCAAGTGAGTAGGCGGCGGTGGCCAGCACCCGTCTACGCTCAGCGTCCACGTCCACCCTCCCCAGATCCGTCAGCCCGACCAGCGTATCGGCGTGCCAGTCAAGCCAGTCCTGAGAAAGCGACGGTTGAGGTGGTAGCCCGATCTCTTCGAGAGTTACGACGCGTTGGAGCTTCCTGGACAGAGCTTCGACCAAGATCAGCGGCGCCCGTCCCGATGGCATCGTGCCTCGGACCCAGTGCGAGACATGGGAACGGCCAATGCCAGCGCACTCCGTAACTCCGCTCTCGATAGCGACCTGTGCGACGACCCTTGCAATTTGGGCATGGGACAGGCCGGCTTCGGCAATCGCCGCCACGAGCTTGGCGTTGCCAACGCTGTTGCGCGCCACAGGTCGCCTCCCGCACCACTGGTGATCTTTCACCACGTTCACCGGTTCTCGATGCTCGAGAGCATACCCACAGAGCATGATTCGCGGTTCGCTATAGGTACCGCCGATCGCTCCGGAAGGATCGTCAAGCGCCGACATACGTGATTCGTCCTGTCAGGAGTGCTCAGCGGACAGTTAATGGCCCCCGCTGCATCGTGTCGCATCGATCGCCGTGGTGACGGGTGAGAGTGAGGCGCGCGCCGTTGGGCGCGGGTTGCCGTGCTGCTGCAACGGCGCGCGCCCGCCACCTGGGAGGTGTACAGATGGCAACGTACTTTGGCGATGATCAGATCGAACGCGCACAGACAGTGCTGGAGCGGCAGTGCATGTCGAGCGCCCACGGCCGGTGCCGGGCATGCGGCGTTCCCAGCCCCTGCACCGATCACGAGCGGGCATCAAGGGTGTTCGCGATGGCGCTGCGGCTGCCCCGCCGAGTGCCAGGGCTGACCGAGCCGCACCTGATCGGCGTCCGGCAACTGGACAGACCCGGCTGGTTCGAGGCGGTGTGTCGAGTGGGACCGGTATCAATGTCGCGCTCCGGCGAGGTGGTGCCGCGCGCCGTTGGACTGTCTCCCCGCTCCGGGGCCTGGCCACACCGATCGAGAGGGAGACTCTGATGCGGCGAGGCGAGCCGAACCTTTCGGTCACAGTGGGAGCCGAGACCACAATCCCTGACGTACGGGAACTGCTGGCCTGCGCCGAGGCGGTTATCGCTACCCACACCAACCGCGGTGGAATCTGCGCGGGGTGCCTCGACTGGTGGGCACGGCTGGCACCGGTCCCGTGTGAACAGGCCCGATGGGCGCAGGCCGTCCGAGAGCGATTCGGCAACACCGACGCGACCGAACTCGCGGCCGAGAGTGCCGCATGAGCCAGACCAACGTAGTGCACGCGCGGGCGCCCCCTCACCGCGGAAGGCAATTCATCGATCTATCCCCATCGACCTGTCAGGAGGTTTCATGTCCCCGACAAGCCCAGTTCTGTCGCGTCCAGTGACCGACGACCCGCTGTACCCGACCGCCGGGTACCTACCTCTGGGTCGCCCGCTGGATGCTGTCGGTAGCCCCGACGACGTGCGGCCGAGCTCCACCGACCGGCGTCCGTTCGCGCTCCGCTTCGCCACCGTGCCAGCACGGCCGATCCCGGTGAACCTGACCACGGTTCGCTACGACCCGGACCGACAGATGTCGGTCGACCCCACGGGAACCCCGATCCTGGGCAAGCACTCGACCGGGGCAACCAGCACCCGGACCTCGGACGGGCACAAGAGCATGGATTCCGACACCGACCACACCGAGGACTGAACCGGTGGGCGACGAGCGCACGGTGTTGGTGCTGACCCAGTCGTACGACGTAACCGCCGACTATGTGGTGGCGGAGCTGGCAGCACGGGACGTGCCGGTGTTCCGGTGTGACCCCGGCGACTTCCCGCAGCGGTTGACGCTCGTCGCGCGGTGGGGCGAAGGCTGGTGCGGCAGCCTCCGCCTCCCCGGCCGCCGCACCGCGCTGCACAACCTCGGGTGCGCCTACTACCGGCGCCCAACGGCGTTCGAGCTTCCGGCGCACCTGACCGACGAAGAGCGCCGCTGGGCTGTCCGCGAGGCACGCATGGGCCTGGGCGGGGTGCTCGCCGAGCACCCAAGGTGGCTCAACCACCCACATGACATCGCCCGCGCCGAGTACAAGCCGTCCCAACTCGCCGCCGCCGGCTCGGTCGGGCTGTCCGTGCCCCCTACATTGATCACGAATGAGCCGGCGGCGGCCGAACGATTCGTGCGCGAGCACGACGGCGCGGTCGTCAAACCGCTCGGCTCCGGTGTGCTAACCGAGGCCGGCGCCGCAAAGCTGATCTACACCAACCGGGTGCGCGCCGAGGAGATCGACCACACGGTTTCCGGCACCGCGCACCTGTTCCAACAGCAGGTGAAGAAGGCATACGAGGTGCGGCTGACAGTCGTTGACAAGGTGTACTTCGCTGTACGCCTCGACGGTGCCTCCGAGGCGGCCAGACTGGACTGGCGCACTGATTACGACAGCCTGTCGTACTCGGTGGTGACTGTGCCTGATCAGATCCGCGAAGCGGTGTCGCGACTGCTGGCCCGGCTTCGGCTGCGCTTCGGTGCGTTGGACTTCGTCGTCACCCCGCAGGACGAATGGATGTTCCTGGAGATCAACCCAAATGGGCAGTGGGCGTGGCTGCAAGACGCCACCGGGCTGCCCATCTCCGCCGCGATAGCCGATGCTCTGACCAAGGAGACTAGATGACGGCCACCGCCGAACGGGCGCGCAACCGGCTCGTGCACGAGCTGACCGGCCACGGCTGGCTCACCGAGGCGTGGCGGACGGCGTTTGCCGCCGTGCCCCGCCACCTGTTCCTAACCCGCTTCTTCCGCCAGACCCCAGACCGCAGCAGGTACGAAGCGGTCGACGTGAACGATCTAGGGGCACTGGAGCTGATCTACTCCGACCGCGTGCTCCCCACCCAGCTCGACGGCGACGACGCCCGCTGGGACGAGTCTCGGCACCACGGCCCGCTCGCCGGCGTGCCGACCTGCTCCAGCACCCAGCCGGCCCTCATGGCCGTCATGCTGGACGCGCTCGACGTGGCCGACGGGCACCGCGTGCTGGAGGTCGGCACCGGCACCGGGTACAACGCGGCGCTTCTGGCGCACCGGCTCGGCTCGCCGCTGGTCACCACCGTCGACATCGACGCCGGACTGGTGCGGCGGGCGCGGCAGTCGTTGACCTCCGTTGGCTACGCCCCCACGGTGGCCGCCACCGACGGCGAGGCCGGCTATCCCGGCAACGCCCCCTACGACCGGATCATCGCCGCCTGTTCGGTGCCACAGGTGCCGACGGGCTGGCTCGCACAGTCCCGCCCCGGCGGGGTGATCCTGACCAGCCTGCACCGCGAGATCGGCGGTGGGCTGCTGCTGCGGCTAACCGTGGACGAGACCGGCACGGCCAGCGGGCACCTGCTCGACGACTACGGCTCGTTCATGCCGCTGCGCTCCTGCCCCACCGTGCGAACCTCGGCGCTCGTCCGCGCCGCCTCCCAGGCCACCGGGGACAGGCACAAGACCCACCTGCCCGGCCCGCTGGCCGACGACGGCGAGGCGTGGACCGCACTGGTGGCGCTGCTGCTACCCGACGTGGCCCGCCTCGACCTCGGCCGTCCGGAGGGGCCGGTGCAGTGGCTTGTCCACCCGGATGGTTCGTGGGCGTACCACGACATCTCCACCCAGACGGTGGAACAGGGCGGACCGCGTCGGCTGTGGACCGAGGTGGAGGACCTCTACAGCCGGTGGACCGCACACGGCAAGCCCAGCCGCTCACACATCGGTGTGACTATCACCCCCGCCGGGCAGCAGGTCTGGCTCAACGACCCCACCGAGATCATCGGCTGACTCGATCCGCGAGCGGTGCGGGCTAGGCGCTCCCACATTGGGCGGAATCTCGGTGGAGCGGTCGAGTCCTGATCGGTGAGGATCAGTTGTGCGCTGCCAGCGGTGGCAGCCGGCCGTTTCGTGGCCCCCCTTCAAGCGAGGCCGGATGACGAAGTTCAGTTCCTGAGCAGCAGCACGGACAGTGACGGTCTCTGGACAGGTCAGCACACCCACTCTATGGCGGATGGCGTTGTCACCCACGCTAGGTGCCGGGCTGGTGCGGTGACGGCGGGCTCCGGCATCCTGGTGTAGTGGCAGACCCGGAGCCGTTTCTGAGGTTCGCACACAAGCGCCGCGATGGGCTGCACTGCTACGTGGTCCGCGCCGACAAGGCGGATATGCCTGGCCCGCTGTGGCCGGGGCTGTGGGAACAGGAGTATTCCGACGATGCGGATCTGAATCCGTGGCGTCGATACGTAGTCAACAACAATGACGGTGAGGCCCTGGCGGTGTGGCGGGCGCTGGCCTGGGAGTTCACCGCAGGACTGAGCAGGTTCGTCATTCCCACCTACTACCGCGACGAGGCAGCGCAGCTGCAGGGCATAGACCGGGCGGCGGTGCAGCTCGTCCGCTGGGAATACGAAGTCGACCTCGAGCAGCCCGAGTGGCTTACCGCGGACATCGGGTTCGTCCCGGCGCGCGCCTGCGTGCCGCTGCTGCCTGACCCGTGGCAGCGAGAACATGCCGGCTTCGCCGGCCTGTTCCCTGTAGCCAGCTTCCGACACCTCACCGACCTTGCCCTGGCCGTGGCTGGCGATGCCACCTCAGAGATCACGATATTCGCCCTCCAGGATCCTGACCGGGCCAGCATGCTGGCCTCGGCCCTGAATCAGGCGCACCATCCTGAGCTGGCCGAGATTCTGCACCCTGGGGACATCTTGGTCGATGTGGCCGTGGTCCACGATCTTGGCGCTGGCCCTGCTAGCTACCTCACTATCAAGACTCCCGAAGCCACCGACGAGGTTGGCCACCTAGCCGCGCACTTCAGCGAAGCGTTTCGCCGATACGCGACCCAGGCCAGCCAGATCCGCACCTTCGACGAGTTCCACGATGCTATTGATCACCTACTCGCCCCGCCCCGCAGGATCGGCACCACCTGACGAGTCGATCTCACCGACGAGATCTCGAGACGGCAGCGCTTCCTCAGGGGAAGGGGTGCGGCACGAGGCGGAGGTCGGCGTCGGTCAGTTCCGCGTCGACGAGGCCCGCCACCGCGGGCGCGGTCCGCAGCCGCGGCAGGTGCGGAGCCCGCTGTCGGATCCAGCCGAAGTCGATCGGAAGCAGGCCGGGCACGACGGTGCAGACCGAGCGGAGTCCGATCGCCTCCTGTTCTGGTGTGGTCTGGTCCACCATGATCGCCTCAAGCCCGCGCGCACTCAGCAGGTCGAGCACCCGGCGCAGGTCGTCGCGGAGGTCCGGTGTGCCGGGGGTTCGGTAGCCGGCGAACACCTGCTCGATGGGGAGCGCGCCACGGTCGTTGAGGTAGCTTCCGGCGTGCACCGCCATCCGGGGTAGGCCGAACAGCGCCGAGTGGTCCGGCAGCCGGCGGACGAGGGTGTAGTCGTCGGCCATCCGTTCCAGCTCGGCCCGACGTCGGCGCACCGTGGCGGGCTGGTGCGGGATGTAGGTGAGCGCCTCGGCGAGCGCGCCGGTGACCGCCTGCTGGGGGTCGACGTGGGCCGCGGCGGCGAACGACAACAGACCGGGACCGCCGTCGTGCCGGACCGCGAGGCTGGTGACCACGGGTACGTCGAGGTCGATGCGGTTGTCGAAGGCGTAGAGACGGTAGCCCTGTAGCTCGGCGCGATCGACCAACGCCCGCACCACCGGTGGGCAGGTGTCGAGGTCTATCCGGGGCAGGGTCAGGTTGCCGTACCAGGCGAGGAGGAACGCGTCACGCTCGATCAGTTCCAACAGGCCGAACAGGGCGGCCTCCTCCCGGCAGCTGCCGGTGGCGCAGCCGCTGGAGGAGGAGAGGACGAAGGTGTCACCGGCGGCGGGCGAGCTGTAGAAGCACAGCCGGCGCGGCACCAGCACGGGCTTGCCGGTGTGCAGGTTCTGACCCCACACCCAGGGGATCGGTCGTTGTGGGTCGAACCGGCGCAGGATCGGGTCGGTGTCGTACACCTCGTCGGGGTGGCGGCCGCAGCGGTCCGGGTGCAACGCGTCCGGGCCGAGGTCGGCGTACGCGGCGATGACCGGGGTGACGTTGCGCCGGCGGTGGGTCCCCGCGTAGCGCTCCAGTCCTTCGAGGTAGGCCAGCGAGCGGCTCGCGTCGTAGCCGCTGGACTGGCCGCTCCAGGAGACGTCGAGCAGCCCGCCGTAGCCGCGAATGAAGACGCTGCCGGTCACCGGTGCTGTGGTCGGTGAGGTGATGGTGAGCGCAGTACCCGCACCCAGCACGCCACAGACCGGGTTGACCAGCGCGGCCGCTGGCAGCGGATAGCCGTCGGGGGCGCTCAGCCGGTACGCGTCGGGGCGTGGCTTGGGCCGGGGGTGGTGCGCGAGCACCAGCGGGTCGGGAGTGTCGGGTCGTTGACGGGTGCAGCTGGGGCAGCACGGCTCGGCCAGCACCGGGTAGGTACGTACCCGCAGGCTGGCCAGGTCGAGCTGGCTGATCCGGGGCAGCGGGGTGCTGTGCCGGTCCCAGCTCGGTGGCGGCGGCGGTGGTGGGCTGGTGTGACTGGCGCGGTGGAGCTCCCAGGCGGCGTCGAGATGGTAGGTGGTCAGCTGCGGCCACGGGCCGACCGCGGTCGTCTGGCCACCGACTTCCAGGGCGTCACGTTGGCTCCGGGTACGCAGCCGCTGCCATCGGATGGCCAGGCAGTGCCCGCAGGCCCGGCCCGCCGCGCTGCCAATCGGTCCGATCAGCACGGTGGCGGCGGTGAGGTGCACGGTGGCGTCGCACCGGTCGGGATCGGCCGCGGCGGGCACGTCAACGTCGCCCAACGTCACTACCCGCGGTGCCCGGCCGAACGGCTGCGCCAGCCAACGGCGGTGCAGGTGCTGTCGGAGGTGGGCCGCCGCGGCGGCGAGCGGGGTGGGGTACGCCGCCGCGGTGCCGGTCACGAGTCGTTGCTCCAGCGGAAGGTCCGCACTCCGACGACCGCGAACACGGCGGTGAAGACGACCAGTGCGGCGCACGAGATCAGGTAGTCGGTCATGGTGCCGAAGCCGGTGAAGGCGTACGTGAGGCCGTCGTTGACGTAGCGCATCGGCAGCACCCGGGAGACCTCCTGTAGCCAGGTCGGCATCAGTTCGAGGGGGTAGAACGAGCCGGAGAGGAAGGCCATCGGCACCACGACGCAGTTGGCGATCGCGGCGACCGCCTCCGGGGTGTTGGCCGCGGATCCGACGATCAGGCCGAGGGCGAGGAAGGCTGTCACCGCCAGCAGCATGATCGGGATGGAGAGCGGCCACGTCGGGTCCGGGCGCATGCCGAAGACCGGCAGCATGGCGACGCCGACGAAGAGCACGCACTGCGCCGCCCCGATGCCCAACGCGACCACGTAACGGGAGCCGATCACCGACCAGATGCTGGTTGGGGAGAGCCGGATGATGCGCAGCAGGTCGTCGTTGCGCCACTGCATCAGGGTGAAGGCCACGCCGAAGAGGGCGGCGTTGGCCAGACCCCAGGAGAGCACGCCCGGGGCGATGTAGTCGACGTATCCGCGGCCGGTGTCGGCGACCTCCTGGTTGCGGAAGATCAGCGCGAAGATGACCAGGAAGATCAGCGGAAAGGCGAAGGTGAAGAAGACCGTCGTGGCGTCCCGAACGGCTGCCTTGTAGACGGCTCGGGAGAGTGCGGCGTATGCGCTCATGCCTGCGGCGCTCCGATCAGCTCGAGGTAGACGTCTTCCAAGGTGGCCGGTCGGGTCTCCACGTCATCCAGGTCGGCTTCGCCGTCGAGGGCGGCGAGCACCCGGGCCGTGTGCGCGGTCCGCAGCACGAGCATGCCGTCCTCGACGGCGACCCCGCTGACGCCGTCGAGGGTGCCGGCCTGTTCCGGACTGAGCCGCCCGGCGGGGATGACCAGTCGGGTACCGATGCCGGAGCGGGCGATCAGCTCGCGGGGGCTGTCGAGCGCGAGGACGCGCCCGGCGGAGAGGATCGCGACCCGGTCGCAGAGGGTCTGCGCCTCGTCCAGGTGGTGGGTGGTGTAGACGATGGTCTTGCCGATCGCCTTCAGGTTGCGCAGCATCTGGCCGAGGTCACGGCGGGCCTCCGGGTCCAGCGCGGCGGTGGGTTCGTCCAGGAAGACCACCTCGGGGTCGTGGACGAGCGTGGAGGCGATGGCGAGGCGCTGGCGCTGACCGCCGGAGATCTTGGTGACCCGGACGTCACCCGAACCGGTCAACCCGACCAGGTCCAGCGCCTTCTCCGCGGTGGCGGGGGGAAGGCCGTAGAGGGCGGCGACGGTCACCAGGTGCTCGCGGGCGGTCAGCCGGGTGAAGAAGGCCGATCGCTGGGTCTGCACCCCGATCAGGGGCAGCAGGTCGAGGTTGCGTGGGGCTGGCGACATGCCCAGCACGGTGATGGCGCCGGTGTCGGGGATGCGCAGTCCCTCGATCATTTCGATCAGGGTGGTCTTGCCGGCACCGTTGGGGCCGAGCAGGCCGAAGAACTCGCCGCGGCCGATCGAGATGGAGATCTCGTCGACCGCCCTCACCTCGCCATACGCTTTACTCACGGCGTCCAGCACGATCGCCGGACTGTCGATGGATGACATCGGCTCGCCTCTCACTGGTCGTTCTCACTGGTTGGTGGTGCCGGATTCCGGTCCAACGGACGGGGCCGACGGGGTCGGGCCAGCCAGCCGGCGACGGTCAAACTGACGATGGCGGCTGGCAGCACGTAGGCGAGCGCGCCGAGGGATGGCCGTAGCAGGGCGCCCAGGTAGACGATCACGAGGCTGGCGACGGCAGCGATCGCCAGCAGCCACCAGGCGGCGAAGAGTCCGAGACAGACCGCGGCCCGTCGTGGGTAGCGGCGGCCGGCGTCTCGGCCGGCCTCGGCGACGGTCTGGGCCTGCTGCCGGGGCAGCAGGCGCCGGGGCAGGGTCGCCAGGTAGCGGCGGCTCTCCGGGGCCAGGTCCAGCTGGTCCAGCAGGTGACTGAGGACTTTGTAGCCGTCCAGTGGTGGCAGGGCGATCACGTTGACCAGCGTCTGGGCCACACCGACCAGCAGGAACGCGCTGAGTAGTCGGTCGGCGAAGGCGCCTGGCAGCACGAGGAGGGCAGCGCCGGTGAGCAGCAGGACCAGCCCGTTGGCTACCGCGCCGGCCGAGGCGATCAGCACCTGCTGGGACCGACGCGGTAGGTAGAGGTAGTCCTCGACCTTGCAGGTCAGGGTGACCAGGTTGATCCGGTTGACGGTGGCGCCGAAGTGGACGGCGACCACGCCGTGCGCGAACTCGTGCAGGGCCGCGCTCGACCAGGCGAGCACCGCCAGCGCCACCAGACTGACCGGGTCGGTGAAGGCGGGGCGAGCGGTCTGCCAGAGCGGGCCGAGCCGCAGCCCGACCATCGCGAGCAGCGCGACGACGAGGACGGCGACCAGTGCGAAGACCCCCGGGCGCAGCAGCCACCGCAGTCGGCGCGCCCACCATCCCAACACGCCGGACCGCCTCGGGTCGGCCGTCGTCCGCTCGCCGTCCCCCGGCGCGGTGGTGGGATCAGCGGGGTGCACGGCCAGTAGGTCACGCTCGTGGAGAAGCCACAGCAGACGGGTCCAGTGCGCGTCGCCAAGGCGGCGACCGTACTCTTCGGCGTACTCGGCACCGACCTCCCCGAGGGAACGGACACCGTCGAGGCGGCGTAGCAGGAACTGTTCTTTCGGCGGGATCTCGAAGGCCCGGCCGTTACGCCGGTCCTTGAGCAGGTAGACCGTGTCGGGGCCACGCCACAACGGTCGCGAGAAGATCAGATCTTCGCGCAGCCGGGGGCGTTTGGCCAGCAGTCCCGGATACGTCACGACGACACCACCGACTCCCGCAGCACCCGGGCGAGCAGATAGGAGAGGTACGCCTCGTCGCGGATGGTGGCGTGCAGCCGGTTGTTGGTCATGTGTAGGTACGGCGAGAGCAGGAACGTGAGGGCCTCTCCCGGGTCGGTGAGCACCCGGTCGCCGCCGCTCCACGCGCTGACCGTGAGTTCGCCGGAGGTGGCCAGGGCCAGCACCTTCTCGCGGAGCTGGGCTGTGTGCTCGGCCCATCCGCGCAGGAAGCCGGGGAGTCGTCGCGTCTCGCCCTGCGCGACGAGGGTGAGAATCTGCCGTACCCGACGGCCGAGCTCCCCGGCGACGCTGTCGTACATGCGCGTGTACTCGTCGATACCGATCAGGTCGGTGCCGGCGAAGGCCCGATGCCAGTAGTGGTGGTACCGGTCGAGGAAGTCCACCAGTTGCTCCCGGTCGGGCAGGAAGGTGCCGGCGTGCACCGTCATCAGCTGCGCGGCGGTGCCCAGCAGCACCGGACGCAGGTGCAGGTTCATCGACGAGATGGCCCGTAGCACCGTGTCGCTGGAGTGCTGGAAGTGCCACTCGGCGACCTCGATGCCCGCCGGTCCGCCGTACTTGCCGTACTCCGGTTCGTAGGGCCGGTAGTGGTAGGAGTTGTTGGGTCTGAGCAACATCTGTCCGTTCGCGTCGACCAGCTCCGCCGGCCGCCCCTCGGGGAACTCCAGCGCGAAGAGGATGTCGTAGAGCTCCCGCAGGTAGCCGGTGCCCATCGCGTACAGCGCGGGGCGGGTGGCGAGGAACCGGCTGATCGCCGCCTCGGCGCGCGCCCGTACCTCCGGCTCGTCGGCCGGGGTACGCGGGCGTAGCCGCAGCCGCACGTGTGGCCCCTCCAGCCAGTAGTTGATGAAGAAGTGGCCGGCGAGCAGATCCTGCTCGGTGAGTTCCCGGATGAGCGGCGCCACGCAGTCCACCAGCAACGGTTGCGGGTTGGCCGCGTAGAAGATGTGCAGCGCGATCCACTGTCCCCGCCGGTCGCCGGTGTCCTCGGCGTTGGCGGGCGCGGCGGCGGACGCGGTCATCGGCTACCACCTCCTGATCGTGGTGCGGCGACGGTCTGCCTCGCGTCGACGCGGAAGGTCTCCACAGCCAGCTCGCTGACGTGCCCACCGAGCGCGCTGTGGGCGGCCAGTTCATCCGCGGCCGGCAGCAACTCGCGCAGGACGAGCCGGTCGTCCGGATCACTCAGTACGGCACGCAATGCCTGCATCGACAGCGCGCTACCGAAGTCGACGTACTGCGGCTTCGGGTTGGCCGTCAGCCGACCCGGTGTAGCCGGGTAGACCGTGGCGAACACCTGCTCGGGCAGGCCGTGCCGGGCCCGCCACCGACGCCAGCCCAGGAACGCCATCGGGTCGGTGCCGGGGTCGCCCGGGTCGGGAAGCTCGCGTACCGGCACCGCCCAGCTGCGGCGGCTGAGCACGATGTTGCCGAGGCGCAGCCGGGGCCGGACGGTGACGCCGTCGATGGTTGCCGCCGGCACCCCGCGCCACACGTCAAGGCGCACCAGCGACGCCGGCGAGAGCAGCAGCAGGGTACGCGGGATCTGCGGCAGCGCCATCGGCACCAGGTAGCCCAGGTACACGGCGACGACCTCCTTGTCGAGGCGGGTCGACCGCAGTACGACCCGGTCGGTTTCCGGATCGTGTGCCAGGTAGAGGTCGTCGAGGGTGAGCTGCCGGTCGGCCGGGACGCTACTGGTTTCGCCGGGGCACACGACAACGTAGTCGGTGAGCCGGGCGTGCAGGTTCAGGTTGGTGGTGGCGGCTCCCCCGGTCAGCTCGGCGAAGACCACGTCCGGTGGGCTGAGTTCGGCCGCCTGGGCTCGTAACCGCTCGGCGAGGGTGGGCGTGTCGGCGTCGAAACAGTGGGTGAACCGGCTGAACGGGAAGGAGAGTCCTCCGAAGGACTGGTTGAGTACCAGCAGCGGGTCGGGCTCGCGGAGCGCCAACTGGACGAAGTGCCCCATCGGGTGGACCTGGTGGGCGGTGTCACCGAGCAGCGCACCCACCTCGTCGAACAGCTCGACGGGCAGGGACAGCTCGGTGCACCGGGGGTCGGCGTCGGTGAGCGCGGCCACCCGCGTGGCGAAGAGCTGTCGGGCCTGGTCGAGCGCGGTCATCTCGGGCCGGCCCAGCCAGTTCTCCTCCGGCGTGTAGCTACCGTCGTCGGCGAACGGGCGGCGACCCGCGGTGTACGAGGAGTACTGGTCGTAGAGGTCGTCGTGGAAGTCCTCGACCAGCCGCAGCAGGTCGTCGCAGCGGCCACCGACGCCGAACCGGGCCAGGAAGAAACCGTGGAACATGATCCGGTGCGGCAGGTTCTGGTCGAAGGCGGGCAGAACTCGTTCCACGGCGGCGAGGTTCGCCCCGACCAGCCGCTGCCAGGGCTGGGCCGCGATGGCGACGGGTTCGCCGGCGACCCGGCTGTCCTCGTACAGCAGCGTCTGCGGCATTGTCGGGTTCGTCTCGCCGAGGGACCGCATCACCGCGCGTACCGTGGCCCGTAGTCGGTGTCGCAGGTCGCGACGCGGACCGAGGTCGCCCTGCCGGTAGGCGTCGACCAGCTCGATGACGTCGTGGAGCTGGTCGACGAGCTGTCGGGCCCACAAGGTGTCCAGGTGCCCCAGTGTGTCGGCGAGCGCGCGGATCGGATCCGGGGCGTGCACGTCGGTGTCGAGGCCGACCAGCCGCAGCATTCCCAACTCCAGCAGCGTCGACAGGTACGTCTCGCCGTCGGACCGATGGGCCCCGGTGTCCCGGCAGAGCCGGTCCACCAGCTCGGCGCAGCGCATCGTGCCGCGCTGCTGCAACAGGGCGGTGAGCCCGTCCAGGACGCCGCTGCGGCGCAGGAAGAAGAGTCCGTCGCGGACCGAGTCGAAACTGACCGTGGCGCTGTCATCGCCGGCCGTGACCCAGTGCCGCACGTAGCGGATCCGGTCGGCGTCTCGGCGCCACCCCGGGCTCAGCTCCACCACCAGGTCGCCACGCCGCCGCGGGTCGGCGATGACCAGCTCGGCAAGCCGGGCGACCAGAACGACGTTGAGGCGTACGTGCTGGTGCCACTGCTCGTTGACGGGAAACTCGAGCTGCGATCCGGTATCGGTGAAGCGGCCGAGGGCGATCGCGGTGAAGGTGCTGAACGGGCTGGTCTTGCAGGCGGTGCGGTACAGGTAGGACAGCAGCGAGCGCTCGACGCGACGGGTCCGTTTGTTCGCGGGCCGGGTCAGCTCCGGTGCGCTACCGGCGGCGAGCTGCTCATCAAGGGTCGGTGAGGCGAGCTGGAGCCCGCCGCGCAGGCGTGGCTCGTCGGCCAGCTGCCACAGCTGGGCGCGCGCCTGGGCGACGTCGGCGGCGAGGATCGCACCGCCCTCGTCATGATGCCGGGCGAGCTGCGTGCGTCGCCGTATCCAGCGCTGGACGACCGGTAGGGCCACCGGCCGGGTCTGCTCGACCGCGGCAAGCGCCGGCTCAGGTGCGGCCGGCAGGGCGTTGTTGAAGACCTGGCGGCGTAGCGTCAGCAGCCGACGTCGGACCGACTCGTCCTCATTGTCGTTGACCAGCTCGTACAGAAGTTGACTGAGCTGCGCGCCGTCGGTGCTGAGCTGGTGCTCCAGGGCCAGTGCCCGGTCGGCCCAGGCGCAGGCTGCCGGGGAGCGGAGCGCGTCGACCGTGGATAGGGGCAGACCAGCGATCCGGGCGGTGAAGTATGCACCGGTACGCCAGCCCGCGGGCGTCGCGGTGTACGGTGGCGGGCCCGGCGCGCGCACGGCGTGCATCACCGCAGCTCGTATCGGTAGTTGCCGAGCTGCCCGCGCTCCTCGCCGGCAAGCATGATGAGCAGCGGGAATTCGTCGCTGTCGGCGAGTCCTAGCTCCTCGACGTAGGAGACGCCGTCGAAGCCCAGCGCGACCCCGGCGCCGAGACACAGCGCGGCGGCGACGGTGTAGAAGGTTTGGGCCATCGCGCCGATGGTGGCGTTGGCGAGGTTGTAGCCCCGGTCACCGGTGGCGTCCAACACCGCGTGCGTACGAACTGTCGCGACAAGGACGACCGCTGCCTGCTCCAGGTTGTAGTTGGTCAGGGTGTAGTTGCGTTGCAGGAACGCCCCGGGTGGGCCGCTGGTGACCAGGATCAGGCTGTGCTCCTGCGGGTCGTACGCGTACCCTCCGGCGGGCACGGCAGCCACGGCGTTGACGAAGGCGTAGATCCGCGCCAGTGGTCTGTCGGCGGGACCTTCGATCTCGGACGGCACCATGCTGGCGGCGGTAGCCTCCAGCAGCGCGGCGAGGTGCTCCGCCGCCATGGGACGGTTCCGTAGAAACCGGCCGAAGCTACTGCGGCGGGCGGTGAGGGCCGCCTCGACGGGCAGCGTCAGCGGCGCGGCGGTGGGTAGCGGCACGCGCGTTCCGCCCGGCGGCGCCGGGTGGGCGGCGGCGGATGCCAGCGCGCCGATGGCCGGCCGTTCGACCGACGCGGCGGTGCTACGGCTGACCCGCCGCAGGGCATCGAAGTCGAGTAGCGTCCGGGACCGTTCCTGGTCATGGTGCCGTACCCGGACCGTTGCCGGCTCCCCCCGACCTGCGGGCGCGGTGGGCCCGGCAGGCAGGGATGCGGGGGGCGTGGGCTCGGCCCAGGTCAGGGGCACGGCGGCGAAGAGCGTCTCGTCGTCGGGGGCGAGCCCGAGCAGGTCGGCGACGGCCGCCTGATCGAACCAGAGCACGGGCCGGATCTGACGGCCCTGGGCGCCGGCCCAGAGCCGCCACGCCTGTAGCAGCGTGCCAAGGTCCATCGATACCACGTGGTACGAGAAGTTGTTGTACTTGAAGGCGTTCTGCCAGTACTTCACCCCGACGATCAAAAACTGGCTGGCGTGGTGGGGTGGGGCGACCGCCGCGTTCACCCGAGCACTGACGTCGCCGCCGAGCAGCCGCTGCATCGCGTGCCGGGCGTGGGCGTAGTAGTAGACACCCGGGGTGACCCCGGCACCGGGTCCGGCCACCCAGTAGACGCTGCACGGGTAGAGACCTCCGCCGGAGGCGGCGCCGCGGTACCAGTTGGCGTAGGCGTACGACGGCAGCACGCCCAGATCGGAGTTGGCCTGGATGCCGAGCCGCCGTCCGAGCAGCCCGTACGAGTGATAGAGCAGGCCGGCCAGCAACGGAAGCGTGAACGGCTCGTCAACGTCGCCGGGACCACGCAGCGCGGTGTCCAGGTCGACGCCCGTGCTCGGTGGGGTGGGCAGCCCGAAGGCGCTCGCCTGCGGATAGTACTTGCCGCGGCGGGGCGCGTCGGCCCAGTTGGGCGCGAAGTCGGCCGGAGGCATCGGTGCACGGCTGCGATGCAGGATCGCGGTCGCGTACGCGTGGGCGGAGCCGGGGTTCTCGGACGTCATGGCGGCACCTCACGGGAACGGGTGGGGAACGGAGTGGATTTCGTCGTCGCGCAGGTCGCGGTCGAGGAACCCGGCGGTGCGGAACGCGGTCCGCAGCCGCCGCGCGTGCGGGGCGCGCTGGCGCAGCCAGCCGAAGTCGATCGGCAGGAGCCCCGGAACCACCACGCTCACCGTCGTCAGGCCCAGATCGCGCTGCTCCGGGGTGGTCTGGTCAACGGCGATCACGTCGAAGCCCTGCGCCGTCACCTGCTTCAGGCAGCGTTCGAGGTCGTCGCGCAGGTCGGTGCTGACCGGTGGGGCGGGACGGTCCCGCTCGTACAGGTGCGCCATCGGGGCCAGCGCGGTGCCGTGATCCAGCAGGAACGCGGCGTGCCGCGCCATCTCCGGCAGGCCGTAGAGCAGCGGGTGGTCGTGCAGGCCCTGCACCCGGGAGAAGTCGGTCGTCATCCGACGCAACCGGGGCTCGTCGGCGCGGGCACGAACCCGGACCATCACCGAGTCGGTGGCGATTTCGCAGAGCGCCGCGGTGATCGCGACCTGCGGATCGAGGCTCGCCCCGCCGCCGAAGGCGAGGGTACCGAGACCGCCGTCCCTGCGGACGGCCACCGCGGTCACCACCGGGATGTCGAAGGTCATCCGGGTGTCGAAGAATCGGGCCCGGTAGCCGTACATCGCCAGCCGGTCGACCATCATCCGGGTTCGTGGTCGGTCGATGCTGGCCGGGTCGATCTCTGGTAGGGACCGGCCGCCGTACCAGGACAGCAGAAACGCGTCGCGCTCGACCGCCTCCATCAGCCCGTGGTAGATCGCCTCCACCATGGATCCGCCGGAGGCGCAGCCGTTCGAGGTCTCCTGGACAAAGCGTTCCTCGACGCTCGCCGCATGGTAGTAGGCGAGTATCTCCGGTACCAGCAGCGTGCGCTGGTCGCGCAGCGACCAGCCCCACACCCACGTGATCGGCCGATCCACATCAAACCGGTGCAGGTACGGATTGGCCTGGTAGAAGGCGTCGGTGTAGAGCCCACACTCGCGTGGGTCCAGGGCGTCGTCGCCCAGCTCCCGCAGCGTGGCGGTGACCGCGGTGCGCTTGCCCCGCGGGCGCAGGCCGGCGGCGCGTTCCAATCCTTCCAGCACCGCGATCCGGGAGCTGCTCCGGTAGCCGTCGGCGTGCCCACCGTAGAGCGTCTCCCGCAGGAAGCGGCCACACCGCAGGGTGAACGAGCCGACCGCCGGGGAGGTGGAGAGCGAGGTGACGTCCTGCCACAGACTGCCGCCGAGCGCCCCGCAGACCGGGTTGGCGAACGCCGCCACGTTCAGCGGATAGTCGTCGAGGTCCCGGCCACGAAATGTGCCTGACTCCGCCTTCGGTGTGGCGGGCAGCCCAATCACCGCCAGCTCCGAGGCGTCGGCGACCATGTCACCGCAGCCCGGGCACTCGGGATCGGGCAGCAGCGGCACCTGGTGCACCCGCAGGGTCGACAGGTCGACCTGAAACACCGTGCTGGGCGCCCCCGTCCCGGTGCTGGCCGGTCCGGTGTCGGTGGTGCGGCGCGCCGCGATCAGCGCATGCAGGAAGTCCGCGACGAGCGGGGTCGCGTACGGCCAGGGGCCCGCCGCGATCGTGTCACCGCCCAGCTCCACCGCGTCGCGCAGGTCGCGGTGGCGCACGGCCTGCCAGCGACGCGCGAGGCAGGTCGAACAGGCCGCTGCCGGCGGCACCGGTCCGATCAGCGCAAGCTGCCCGTAGAGCAGCACCCGCGGTCCGCGCTCCGGGCGGGCGGACGCCCGGTACTCGTCCCGCACCCCCAGCGCGACCACCTCCGCGTCGCAGCCCCGCTCGGCAAGCAGCCGGGCCAGACCGGAACAAACCAACTCGTCGGTCGCAGCCGCGCCGTCGCTCATCGGTCGCCTCTGGCGGCCAGCAGCACCTTGACCGCCACCAGCCCGCCCGCGGCCAGGTCCGCACCACCGACGGGTGCCACCAGCACGTCGCACCCGAGGCCCGGTAGCCGCTGCAGCACATCGGCCCAGCGGTGACTGACCCCGCCGGCATCCACCTCCTCGTGCACCGGCACCGTGCCGGCGTCGAAGTCGACCAGCACGGGGTCGCCGGTGTCCGGTACGACCTCGGGGTCCTGTGCACGCAGTTGGGCCTGACCGAGCACGTCACGCAGCGCCGCCACGGCCGCCGCCGTCCAGTCCGGATCGGCGGTCAACGCGTACGTCCATTGACCGCGGCCTGGGTCGAAGGAGCGGGCCAGCAGCACCGCCACCCCGGTGTCGCGCTGTCCACCGAGGTCGAGCAGTTCCATGGTGACACCCAGGTTCGCCGTCGACCTGGTGAGGAACAGCAGCTCGGGGGTGGTGGCGCCGATGGTGTTGAAGCGGATCTTCTGGACGGTCTCCTGACCGAAGACGACCTGCCGTAGCCGCTGCCCGGCGAGCGCCGAGGCGAGGCCCGCCCGGACGGCCTCGGTGAGATCACCGCCCGCTCCCCCGCCAGCACTGGTCGGCTCGACACCGTGCCGGCGGTTGGCCGCGCCGAACGGCTCCAGTACGGACACCGGCACCGCCACCACCTCGCGGGTGAACAGTGACCGGGCGGTGGCCCACGTGTCTGGCGCGGCGTCATCCCAGCCCGAGGCGAGACCGAGGCGGGTGGCGTCGAGCCGTGGACGGTCGTGGGGGGTGGGGATGCCGGTCGCGACGCTGCTGGTGTTGACGACGGCCGCGATCCGTAGCGCCCGCAGTCGGGCCGCCGCGACGTGGTGGACGTCGAAGGCCGCCACCGTACGGCGCTGGCCACTGCCGTCGGTGAACTCGACCGCGCCGACCTTGATCGGGGTCTGGTCCCAACGCTCGTCGTCGTAGCGGCGGAACACACCCAGATGCGGTTGGAGTAGCGGCTGATGGGCCTCCAACTGTGCGAGCGCGTCTTGTGCCCCAGCGGCCGGGCCGGCCGCGGGATCGGCCCCGACGGGCGGGTCGTCCAGCCCACCGGTGATCCAGGCCGGTTCGGGTGGGGCCGGCCGGCAGAAGGTACACCGGGGGTGCGGAAGCAGTTGCTCGGTCAGCACGTCGAGTGAGGCGAGGTGCTGCACGATCACGCTCCCGTCGGTCTCGGCGGGCAGCGCGCCGGTGGTCAGCCGGAACACCTCGTACGCCAGCAGGTTGCCGATCATCGCGGCGAGGGGTCCGTCCGGCTCGACGGCGGCGGGGGCGGCCCCGGACGGCAACGCCGCCGCCTGCCACACCCGGCCGGCGCCCCCGGTCTCGTCGTTGTCGGCCAGCCGCAGCATGACGCAGCACCAGCATCCGGTACGGCCGACGCCTTGGACCGGGCCGACCAGCATCCGCCCACCGGCGACCCAGGCGGGCAGGAGAAGCCGGCCGGGGGGAATTCCGGCCGCGAGTAGCCGCAGGGTGTCGCGGGGCGCGTCATCTCCGCCGGCCACAATCACGATCTCCGCCGTGGCCAGCGCGGACCAGCCGACCTCGGTGCGCGCGTCGGGTAGCGGCACGGTCGTCGCGGCGCAGCCCGCGGCGTTCGGCTCGGCCAGCTCCGGGGTGAGCCTCGGTACGACTGCCGGCGAGACGGCTACCGTGGCGGCGCCGTTGCGAAGGAGCCCGGTGGCGCAGGCAGTGGCGACCGGGCCGGCGCCCAGCACCGCGACCGAGGTGTTCCGAAAGGTGGCGAAGCGCTGCGCCGCCCGGTCGGTGTAGTGGTCGAGATAGGCGACCTGGGTGGCGAAATGCGCGGCCACCGCCGGACCGAGGATCGTCGTCGGGTCGACCTCCGCCTCGGGAACGTCACGGGCGAAGCCGCGCGCGTAGAGGGTGCTCACCAGCTCACCGATCATGGCCCGCTGCCCGGCGGGCAACCGAGCACAGATGTCCGCGACCTGATGACGCCCGTTCAGATGCGGGATGAGCAACGATGCCAGCCGGTAGGCGGTCGTGGAGGAGAGCCGGAAGCCGCTGGTGGCGTTGTGGAACAACACTCCGTCCTCGGTCCTGGTGAACAGCACGTCGTGGCGCACTCGCGGTCGGGTCTGCGCCACCGTGTCGTATGCAGTGCTCATCGCATGGATCCCTTCGCTCGGTGCGGCCGTCGCGGTGGGTCGGGGTGGGGGGCGTGCCGTTCGGCCGCGAGTTGGGCGTGTCGCCGCAGCAAGGCTCGTATCCAGTAGTGATCCGCGGCCTCCTCGACCAGGCTGTGGTCGACCAGCCCGTCGAGCAGGTCGCGAGCCGTGGCCGGGTCAACGTCGAGCAGCTGTGCGGCCGGTGCGGCGGTGATGGCGGCGGGGGCCGCGGTGGCCAGCCTGACGAAGGCCGCCTCCAACGTTTCGCCGGCTCGGGACAGGGCCTCGTCGAAGCGGTGGCCGAGTGACATGTCCGGTTCGCCGGGCAGACTCAGCCGGCTCAGCGGGTCCGCACGCAGCCACTCCGCCGCCGCCGCGAGTTCCGTCCGGGGGCGCAGCAGGATGCGGGTGGCGGCGATGCGCAGCGCGAGTGGCAGGTGGTCGCAGAGCGCCGCGATCTCCGCGGCGCTCTGCGGGTCGGCATCGACCTGCTCGGGTCCCAGCGCGGAACGGAGCAACTGGAGCGAGTCGGCAGGCTCGAGCGGCTCCACCCGGTGCAACCAGCCGCCAAGTCGGGTAACCGGACCAGACAGGCTTTGGCGACTGGTCAGCAGCAGCGCGTCACCGGGTGCCAAAAGGGCCGGCAGGGCTCGTACCTGACTGCCGTTGACCACGTCGTCGGCGAACAGCAGCCGTCGGCCCACCTGGGCACCGTGGCCCTGGTCAACCGGGGTGATCAGCCGCCGTTGGGCGTCGTGCGACACGGTGTCCGCCGCCACCCGGAGTTGACCGCCGGGGAAGTGGGGGGCGACGAGCTGCCCGACGTGCTGCGCCAGCGCGGTTTTGCCGACGCCGGGTGGGCCGGTGAGCACCACGATCGGGCAATCCGCGCGGAGGCGCTCGGCGACGGTCTCGCCGAGCGCGTCCCGACCGATGAGGCTGGACGCGACCGGGTGCCGGGACACTACGGTGGCGGGTCTCCCTACTGGAGCGACCGGAGTGGACGCTTCGCCCCGCAGAATGGTCAGCTCCAACTCCCGCAGGGTCGGGCCCGGAGCGATGCCGAGTTCGTGGCGAAGATAGTCCCGGATCCGGCGCAGTTCGGCCAGGGCGTCCGCCTGCCGACCGGTGCGGTAGAGCACCGAGGCGAGCTGTGCGGAGAAGCGCTCGTTCGCGGGGTACGCGCGGTTGGCGGTCCAGAGGTCCACCAGCGCGGACCGGTCCCGACCGAGGCTGATCTTCAGGTCGCACACCCGCTCGATCGCCCGGACCCGCTCCTCGCTGATCCGGGGTACCACGTCCCGGTGCAGCGCCTCTGATGGCACATTGGCCAGCATTGGGTCGCTCCACAGCGCGAGCGCCTCCTCCAGCCTCGCCAGCTCCGCCTCTGGATCCGGCACGTCGCGGGTACGGCCGATCAACTCGCGGAAGCGCATCAGGTCGACGGTGGCGGCGGTAGCGGTGATCCGGTAGCCACCCGGCACTGTCTTGATCACGCTGCCGGTGATGCCGTGCCGGTGAAACAGTTGCCGAAGCCGCAGGGTGCAGGTCTGCAACGCGGCCTTGGCCGAGGCAGGCTGCGCGTCACCCCAGACAGCCTGCTGCAGGGTACTGACCGAGATCACCTCGTCGGGGTGCAACAGCAGCACGGCAAGCAACGAGGTCACCTTCGACGGCGGCAGAACCAGCGTGTCCCCGCCGCTGCTGAGGGTCAGCGGGCCGAGCACCCGGAACACCGCCGGGCGGGCTCGCTGGTCACCGCCGGATGGGCTCACCGCGACCGACTCCATCGCAGTCTCCCGTCCGCGTGGACGCTCGGTGGTTGTTCAACCCTGCGGTGGCACGATGTGGCGCTCTCGATGGTCTCCCACTGCCTGATACGGCCTGAAGCCGCTCTACATTAACGGCAATACCACACGATTCGGAGCAAATCCGGGAATGCGGTCGGGCAGCGCGCAGCAGCCGCACGGTCCGTTCGCCTAATCGGATTCGCGCTTCGATCGCGGCAGCTTTCACGAGTGCGTCAACCGTCCACTTCTGCCCGATACACATCGGGCACCTCCCCCCTCATCTGCCACCTGCCTCCTGGCGGCGCCGCCGCGATGATCGTGCGGTTCCGATGTCGTCCGCGTCAGCACCCCGGGCGTTGCCGGAACCGGCCGTGGCCGGTTCCGGCAACGCCCGGGGCAGCCAGGACCGATGGGCTGGTCCCGCCTTACGGTGACGCCCCGACGCCGGGAGGCGGCGACCGGCGGAGAGGCGGGCATCCGCAGCAGCCTGCGCACAACGTGCCGACCGGCCTGGTCACGGTCACACCGCGAGCTAGTCCGGACCCAACAAAAAGGCGAACCTCAATGTTCGAACCTTGCGGAAGGAGCAGATTTCACTAATCTGAACACCTGGTAGAGCTCGTGGAGGCGACCTTGCTCGACAGGCTAGGCATATCGGCGGGAATCGAGGCCGTCTACTGGGCGATGGTGGAGCACCCGACCTGGAACGTCGATGAACTCGCGACGAGCCTGGACGTACCGGAGACGGTCGTTCACGATGCCTTCTCCACTCTGGCCGACCAGGCACTCATCACACCGTCACCCGGCCAGGAAGGCACTCTGCGCTCGGTGAGCTTGCGGCTCGGTCTGCTCGCCCTGCTTCACCAGGCCGAGCAGCAGACGATCACCCAGCAGGCGAAGCTCCTGGCGGCGCGCGCCTCGGTGCTCGCCCACGCCGCCAGCCACGACACCCACCGCGGGCGGGAGGAGATCGTGCGGTTGGAGGGAGCCGACACCGTGTGGGAACGCCTCACCGAACACGCCTGCACCGCATCCGAGAGCGTCATGACGCTGACCACCGGCCGGGCGATGCCACCAGGAACCATCGAGACCGCCAGGACGCTGACCCGGATCGCCCTCTCCCGAGGGGTAACGATCCGCCACATATATCAGGAATGCACACTGGACGACGCCCGGTCCCGAGCACACGCCGAGCTGATGGCCGAACAGGGCGAGCAGAGTCGGGTGATGTCCGAGGCACCGGTGCGGATGACCGTGGTCGACCGGAAGTTCGCGCTCATCCCGATCGGGCCGGGGCCCCGCCGGGGTGCGTTGGAGATCCGCGGCAGTTCCCTGGTCTCCACGCTGTGCCTCCTCTTCGACCTGCTCTGGGAGAAAAGCAGAGAGTTCCCGAGGTCAGCCAATACCGATAGGGACGGCTTAAATGATCAAACCGTTGCTATCCTTCGGCTGCTCCGCCAAGGGCGCACCGACGAGGCGATTGGCCGCCAACTCCAGCTCTCCGAACGAACCGTCCGTCGCATCGTCCGTGACCTGATGCGACGCCTTGACGCGAAGAGTCGCTTCCAGGCCGGCGTAGAGGTGGCACTGCGTCGCTGGATCTGACCCCACGGCAAGGTCATCCGGATCCGGAGCAGCAGGTACCCCTATCCCACCGGGGTCGGGTGATCGGCCTCAAACCGGGCTCGGGTCAAGAATGCCAACTGGGCCCGCTTGTCGGGCATGTCAATCTCCGCGGCCAAGATGAATCCTTCGATCCGCAGCCGGTGCAGCGCGGCCTCGTTGCGCACATCCGGCTCCACCACGATGCGCTGTGTGGCCGGATCTTGCAGCAGAAACCTGACCAGCACCGGGCCGACGGCCGTGGTGATGCCGCGAAGGTAGCGCCGTGGTGGGTTGAGCAGCAGGTGCATCCCCATGTCCCCCGCCTGCACCGCATAGCGCTCCCCCACCGGGTCCGCCTCCGGCTGGTAGGTCTGGAACAGCCCCACCGGCTCGCCGTCCAGCAGAATCAGGTACGCGTGATGGGTGTCCAACCCGTCGAGGAACGCGTAGATCTCGCGCACCTGGTCAAGCGTGTGCGACCCCATGCCCCAGAACTCGTTACGGGGCAAGGTCACCCAGCCGTGCAGCAGTTCGGCGTGCCGGTCGGGGTGCACCGGCTCCAGCGTCAGCTCACCGAGGTCGGGAATCTGCTCCTGGTAGATCACGTAGTCTCACCCTTCGTGAGGTGCCCGGCCGGCATCGGGTCAGCCGCTTGGGGCCCAGCGGGCAGGGAGCAGTTTCATCAGCGCTCCCGCTTAGGTTAACCTCTCCTAACTAAGGCTGACCTTAGCTGGAGGGTTTGTGAAACGGAACTGGGAGGGCCTGGTCCTCCGAGCCATGGGTGGCCGGGACTTCCGGCTCACCGTGTTGCGCACCGAATCGGTTGCCGGGCGCTACCAGCGGCTGCTCCTCGACGACGGTGGCCTCCTGGCAGAGTGTGGCGTGCACCCAACAATGTGGATCCGGCTCTGGTTCGACAGCGATGGCCGGGCACACCAGCGGGCGTACACGTTGGTCGATCCGGATCCGACTACCGGGCGGTTCACCCTGGAATTCGCTCTCCACGACGGCTGCGCCGCCCGCTGGGCCGTCACCGCGCAGGTCGGCGACACCGTCGACGCGACCGTGCAGGGCAGCGCCTTCCAGCTGCCCGACCCGGCGCCGGAGCACCTCTACCTGGTCGGGGACGCGGCGTCGCTACCGGCGATCAACAGCCTCCTCGACGCCGGCGCCGACATCCCCGCAACCGTATGGCTGGAGTTTGCCCATGAAGACGAGAAGGCGTTGACTCCGCGCGCCCGGTCCCACCACGACGTGACGTGGGTGCCGCGCCGCGACGATGGGCGGCACCTGGTCGACACCGTCTGCGCCGCGCTACCCACCGGCGAGACCGCGCACTACTGGGTGGCGTGTGAGGCGGCCAGCACCCGCAGCATCACCCGGCACGTACGGCGGACGCTCGGCGTCGGCAAACACCAGCTCACCTCCCTCGGCTACTGGCGGGTCGCCTGATGTGCCGACTCGGCAACCTGGCCCCGCACGACGAAGCCACGGCGCGATGAGCAACGCTTCAGCGACCGCCGCGCCGGCGCCAGTAGACCTCCCCGTCGCGATCGGCAAGGTGCCGCACCGCTGGCTGATTCTCGCGATCCTCTGCCTGACCCAACTCGTCGTGGTGCTGGACAACACCGTGTTGACGGTGGCGGTTCCGGTACTCACCGTAGAGCTCGACGCCGGCACCGCCGACGTTCAATGGATGATCAACGCGTACGCGTTGGTGCTGTCCGGGCTGCTGCTCAGCGCTGGCAGCGCGGTAGACCGGTACGGGCGGCGGCGGATGTTGCTGGTCGGGCTGGTGCTGTTCGGCGTGGGCTCACTGGCGGCCGGCCTCGCCCGTACCTCCGAGCAGTTGATCGCCGCCCGGGCCGGCATGGGCGTGGGGGGCGCCCTGCTGGTGACCGCCACCCTCGCCCTCGCCATGCAGGTCTTCGACTCCGCCGAGCGATCCCGGGCAATCGGCATCTGGGCGGCGACCAGCGCGCTGGGCTTCGCCGCCGGGCCACCGATCGGTGGGATCGTCCTCGCCCACCTGCCCTGGGGCGCGATCTTCCTGATGAACATCCCGATCGTGCTGGTCTGTCTGCTCGCCGGCCGGGCGCTGATCCCGGAATCACGCAACCCGGCCAGCGGCCGCCTCGACCTGATCGGAGTGGCCCTCTCCACCGTCGGCCTGACCGCGATCGTCTGGGCGATCATCTCCGGTCCGGAGCTCGGCTGGGCCTCGACGAAGGTCCTCGGCGCCGGCGCCGCCG